>BTQG01000022.1:0-30250 GCA_036985755.1 Acidimicrobiia bacterium
GCGTCGTCGAGTTCCTCTGCGACCTGTCTGGCGATGTCGGAAACGACCGGACCGTAGCCGTTGAGCTCGCCCGGGTGTTCGGCGAGGGCGGTCAAGGTGTCGAGATCCGCACTGAGGTGCACCACGCCGGGGTCCCCGGTGGTGGTCTTGCCTTGGAGCAGGTCGACAAAGATGTCGGCCCGGAGTTGATCCATCGTCCGGCCCTCTGCTGCGGTGCTCAATTCGCGGGCGAGGCGGTTGATGTGTCGGGAGGCGGCGGCGACACGATGCGGGGCCAGGTCGAGACCGAGGAGGTTGCCGGTCCCGTTCGGTGTCGCCTCAGCGACGACCCTGCGATCGTTGACCGCGGCCTGGTAGCGCTCTGTGGCGGCGCCCGGGTCGGCCTCCATCGCCAACCGGTCGATACGGGCCCGCAACTGGCCCGAGGTGCACTTGGGGGCCTGGTCGATGACACGCTCGACGACCCAACGTGCTGCTGGCTCCGACAGGTGGACGGTACGGTCGGCCATGGTCTTGGCGCGCCACACGTCGATCGACCCTTCGGCAAGGGCGATCCACACTCGGGGGAGGCGTTGTTGCAGATCGAGAGCAAAGGCGAGTTCACGATCCGTGGAGCGGCGGGTGAGATGAAGCGCCACCGAAATCTCAGCGGCGGCAGACTCGGCAGCAGAGCGGTAGTCGTCGATGCCCATAGCTTCGACGATGGCGGTCATCGCCCGATACGACTCGGCGTTGTGATACGCAGCCTGGCGGTGGTGGGCTTGGAGCACGATGACGCGGTCATAGGCCGACACCCGGCCCACGTCGATGCATGCCAGCACGCCACCCAGCTCCGGGCCGGGCTGGAAGTCTCCCAAGTTGGCGGGAATCGTGTCGAATCGTTGATCGAACATATGTTCGTATCGTACACCACCGGTGCGACAGAATCCATTGGTATCCAAGGAATTTCGGAAGGTTTTACCGTGCTTGGGAGGTTCGGCCCGATCGTCAGACGATGCGCACTAGCCGCTTCGCGTTTGCTCGGCGAGCCGTTCGAAGAGGTCGACGCCGAGCTGGCGGAACAGATGGACCATGTCGACGAACACCCAGTTCTCGACATACATCTCGCCTTGGCGTCTCCACCAGTCCAGACCGTTGAACTCGATTTCGTTCCCCGTTGCGGGACTGTCGAGGTACGGGCCCGTGTGGGTCGCCTCTACGCCTGCCCAACCGGAGGCGGCGCTGAATGCGCCCTCGGCGAACAGTGCATCGAGATCCTGCACACGGCGGTCGGGGTAGGCGGCCAGCCACGGCCGCTGATGAAAGTCTTCGAACTCCTTCAAGCTCAAACACGCGCCGATCCCACCCGGCCCGTACCACCGAATCTCAGGATGGAAGAAGTCTGCCATCCCCATGCTCTCGAGCTCCGTCTGGTCATAGGCGTTCAGTCCATCAAAGAGGAACCGCCGGATGTGTTCGAGACTGTGACGCGATGTCTCTTGATTCTGAACACCCAACATGACGCCGTCGGTGGCGGCGGACGGTGGATAGATACCGTCGGCGCCTCGATTGGGTGGCAGTACTTCGTAGCCGGCCTGCCGCATCAGCTCCACCAGGTCGATCAGAAAATACACATCGACGATCACGCCACCAGCGAGGCGGCAGAACTCCCCCCACGGGATGGTGACTTGGCCACCGGTTGCTGGGATGGCGAGGTAGTCGTTGGCGAAGGTGCCGGTCAACACGCCGGTTCCGGTGACCCACATAGAGCCATCCAATGACAAGTCCCCATCGATGCGCCCATTGGACTCTCCGCCGAAAAAGACATGAGTCTGTCGCGTCAAATCGGGAAAGGAGTGGAGCAACGGCTGCCAGAAATCTGACGCGAAAGCCTCCACTCCGTGAAGTCGGCCTATGGGGTCAGGCCCGTTCCATTCGACGTCGTTGTGCATCGTCATGCCGGCGACGTCGATCGCCCCTCCATGACCTGCCGCCTCGAGGTCCCGCCACAACTCCCAGACGAGGCGCTTGTTCGTTTGGTTCAGTTCGATGTCCACGGGGCAGCTGCCGCCTCCATCTCCATGACGCTAGTGATTATCGTGGCGATCATTGTGCTTCAGCAACCTGGTGAAGGGTTCTGGGCGTGGGCGAGGTCAAAGGCCGAATTATGAACGAAGCTTTGGAACTGGTTGAGCGGATGGTCGAAGCCCTCAACAACCACGTCATCGAAGGCCAGGAGGAGTTCTGGTCGGAGGACATGGTGTGGCACGGTCCGGCCGGCATCGGCACCAAACATGGATTGAGGGACTTCCAAGACAACCATCAGAGACCTTTCCTCCACGCGTTTCCCGACAAGCTTGCCGACGATCAGATCAGGTTCGGCGCAGGCGAATGGGCAGCAGCAACAGGAATCCAACGGGCAACCCACAAGGGAGACTGGCTCGGGATAACGGCGTCCGGGGCTCAGGTCGAGGTGCGCTACATGGATATATGGCGCGCCCACGACGGGAAGCTTGTAGAGAACTGGGTGCTCATAGACATTCTCGGATTTCTCGAACAGCTCGGCTATGACGTGGCCTCGGTGCTTCGTTTCGTCGGATCGAAGCCACCCTCCTTTTTCGAGGAGCCAGCGCCTTTGGAGACAGAGGACTGAGTGCCCGGCTCTGAAATGACACCACACGAAACGTCAACCAACGATCCAAGGCTCGAACAGGTCGCGGCCCTTCTCGCTAAACCTTCCGACACAAAGGACCGAGTCGCCGTCGCTGCCGGAAGCGACCCAGCAGACTTCATCGCCGATGACGGGAAGCGGCGTCAAAGCCTGCAGGGTTTCGAGGACGTATATGCCGACATCGTTCACTACATCATCCGGTCCACAGACCGCATGTGGGATGGAGACGCCGGCACCGAGGTGATTGAGAGCCATTACGCGCCTGACGTTCCCCTCCACACCAGCGACGGCACCGCATACGGCCGCGCCGCCGTCATAGAGATGACGAAAAGGACGAAACAGGCCTATCCCGGCATCTCCCTCCATGCGGAGGACGTGGTTTGGTCCGGCAACGACCGAGACGGATTTCACACATCCCACCGCATCACTCACTTGGGGCGAAACGACGGCCCCAGCCTCTACGGATCTGCCACGGGGCGAAGCTTCCGGCGCCCGGCCGTTGCGCACTGCGTTGTCGTCGAGAATCGGATCGTTGAGGAATGGCTTGCTCGCGACGAGCTCGCCTTGGTGCGAGCCCTCGGGCTGGACGAGATGGCGTTGGCCGAATCGCTGGGAACGGCCGAAGCCGTTGCGAGAGGGAGCCTGGCCGGCGAGACAACACTTCCCCGAGCCGGCGAACCGCCTGCCCCCGCATCGGCGGAGGAGGATCTGGTGAGATCCATGTTTCGCGACGTGTGGTCCCAGGGCCGCTTGGGCGACCTGCCCGGCTACTACGATCCAGACGCCTATGTCAGCACGGCAACCAATCGAGTCCTCACCGGCCCGAGCGGATACCTCGAATTTGTGGCCGACTGGCAGAACGAGTTCAGCGACGTCTCCCTGAGGGTTGACCACACGATGTCCAATGAGAGAGCGGGCGGCGAGGTCGTAGCGACACGGTGGTGGATCCAGGGCACTCACGATGGAGCGCGCCGCTACGGGCAGCCCACCGGCCGACGGGTTCGGATTCTCGGATTCTCGCATCACCTTGTGGTTGACAGGCGGATCGTGGCCGAGTGGACGGTTTTCGACGAGTTCGCCCTGCTCAAGCAGATCTACGCAAAGGAACCGTCGGCAGCGAACTGATCGAGGAACCGGAAAACATGCAGACTGATCCAATCGGGAACGAGGAGCTGGATCGACGGATAATCCCGCCCGGCGAGTTCGTCGCCGATGCGACGGCCTTTATCGACGTCCGCCTCCCAGACTCGCAGGGAAAACACAACTTCGCGATGATCGGACCCGGCGTCTCGCAGAACCCGGACCAGCACGTGAACCTGCGCGAAATGCACGGCTTCAACATCGGCGCAGCCGGACTCCCGCCGGGAACCGTCAACAACCAACACCTCCATTTCACCGCAGAGGTGTTCGTGTCGATCGGCACCGACCTCGAGTTCAACGTTGATCTCGACTCCGATCGCCAGTTTGCCGCATCGGGACGTTTCGTGTTCTCGTTGCCGACCTGGATGTGGCGGGGGTTTCGCAACGTCGGCGACGACTATGCCCTCCTCTATGCCGTCCTTGGCGAGGACGACACGGGAGGCATCCTGTGGTCTCCGGAGGTTCTGCATCAGGCCGCCGACACGGGGCTCTATCTGAGCAGCAACGACACGCTCCTGGACACCACCGCAGGGGACGTTGTGGAAGGTGTCGACATTGTTCCGCCAATGTCGGAGGTCGACCTTGGCAACCTCCGATTCTCCCCGTCGGAGGAGCTCTCCGGACGACTGATCAACGAAGACGACCTGGTCTGGAGCGACCGGGCCCTCCTCGACTCCGCCCTTCCAGGCCGTGCCAGCCGCGTCGCTCCGGTCATCGGTTGGGGAATGACAATGGATCGCAATCATGTCCCTCCGATAAACAACCCTCACAGCTTCACCCTGGAGTGGCTGGCTGTCTCACCGGGCAACCGTGTGTCCGCCCATCGCCATTCGGATCAACAGGCACTGATCGTCGCAACCGACGGATGGGAACTCGAGGTGAACCTCGGCGGCGATGCCTTGTCTCGACCGCTGGAGAAGGGCACCGTTCTGTCGGTGCCGGCAAACACCTGGCGTTCATTCATCAATGTCGGAGCTGAAGACGCGGTGATGTGCGTCGTCAACGGAGGCGACACCCGCACCAAACTCGAATGGCCAGCCGAAACCATCGAGGCTGCTCGCAGGGACAACGTGGCCGTCGATGCTGGTGGTTACCTGGCCCCGGCGCATCTCATCGAAAGAACCAGCAGACCAATCATATGACCGACCTCATCCTCCTGCCGGGAACGCTTTGTGACGAGCGGCTGTTCGCGCACCAGGTCGAGCATCTCGCCGATGTCGCCTCTGTCGAGGTAGGGGAAATGACCACGGCCGACACAATCACAGGAATGGCGAATGCGGTCCTCGACACGGCTCCGCCGCGGTTTGCGCTGGCCGGCCTCTCGCTCGGCGGGATCGTGGCCATCGAGATGATGCGTATCGCACCGGAGCGGATCTCGAAGCTGGCTCTTCTCGACACGAATCACCACCCCCCAACCCGGTCCCAGGTCGCATCCTGGGAGCTCTTCGAGGAGCTCACACACGCAGGACGATTCGAAGACGTGACACGCCGCCACTTGTTGGACTCGCTGCTCTACCTCAAGACACCCGAGTCGATAGCGCTGGTGGTCGACATGGCCGCAGGCGTCGGCCGCGAACGATTCCTCATCCAGAACACCGCCCAGTCGACCCGGCCCGACAACCGTCACGTGCTTCCAACGATCGGTGCTCGCACGCTGGTCCTCTGCGGACGCGAAGAACGGGTGTGCCCGGTTTCGATCCATGAGCAGCTTGCTGCCGCGATTCCGGGAGCAAGGCTCGTCGTGATACCACGGGCAGGTCACCTTTCGACGATCGACCAACCCGACCTGGTAACCCAAGCGATGCGCAGCTGGCTCACCGCACCAGACCAAGATCCTGACCCAGGCGCCGAGAACAAGGAGACGACGTCATCGAGTATCTGAAGAAGCCAAAATTCCCGCCGGATCAGGTCACCGATGAGATCCGTGAAACCGTCTCGACGATCCTCTCCGACGTTGAGCAGAACGGCGAGGCGGCGGTGCGGAAGTATTCGGAGCGGTTCGACAACTGGTCGCCCGAGTCGTTTCGAGTCTCAGCAGAGGAGATCGACCGCGCCTACGAGGAGATGGAACCCGAGGTCGAGGAGTCTTCGCAGTTTCTCATCGACCAGGTGGCGAACTTTGCCCAGCTTCAGCGGGACACCCTCGTTGACTTCGAGGCTGAGACCCTGCCGGGCATCCTGCTCGGGCAGCGGCACATCCCGGTACAGAACGTCGGTGCCTATTCGCCCGGTGGGCTCTACCCGCTGATTGCCTCGGCAGTGATGACGGTAAAGGTGGCGAAGGTCGCCGGCGTGCCGCGTCTCATGGGCGCGGCACCTCCGAGAGACGAACGGGGAATGCATGGCCCACAACTCTGGGCGATGCACAAGTCAGGGGCGGACGAGATCTTCTGCGTCGGCGGCGTCCAGGCTCTCGCCGGAATGGCCTTCGGGCTCGAGGACGCCGCACCGGTCGACATGATCGTCGGGCCGGGCAACGCATACGTCGCCGAAGCAAAACGACAGCTGTTCGGCAAGGTGGGCATCGACCTGCTCGCTGGACCAACAGAGATCATGGTGATCGCCGATGACACCGCCGACCCGGCGATCGTCGCTTGTGATCTCCTCGGACAGGCCGAGCACGGCCCGACGTCGCCGGGAATTCTCGCCACGACCTCAGAGCGGCTGGGCCGGGAGACAATGGTCGAAGTCGAGCGCTGGCTCGAGGGCTGGCCAACGGCCGACGTCTCGCGACAGGCATGGGAGAACTACGGGACCGTGATTCTCTGCGAAGACGACGAGGACATGCTCCAGGTTGCCGACGACATCGCACCGGAGCATCTCGAAGTCCAGACCGCGGACACAGATTGGTTCGTCGATCGACTGACCAACTTCGGCAGCCTCTTCGTCGGCCAACACGCCACGGTCGCCTACGGGGACAAGGCGATCGGGACGAACCACACCTTGCCGACGATGAGGGCCGCCCGGTACACCGGCGGGCTGTGGGTCGGCAAGTTCTTGAAGACGGTCACCACCCAGCGATCAAGCACCGAGGGCGACCGGCAGGTGGCGGAGCACGCCGCGGTCGTCGCCGATGCCGAGTTCATGTACGGTCATGCGGTGTCCTCGCGGTTGCGGCTCGACCCGGAGTTCTTCGGAGAAGTGCTGTCGTGGAACGAGTAGCGGTTGTCACCGGCGCCGGCCAGGGCATCGGGCGCGTGATAGCGATGGCCTTCGCCGATGCCGGTTACGACCTCGTGCTTGCGGCGCGCAATGTTGCCAATCTGAATGAGACCGCCGATTTGGTGACCGGCAAGGGCTCGGAAGCCCACGTCGTGCCCACGGATCTCACCAGTCAGGCGGAGGTGGCGGCTCTCGCCGATGCGGTGGAGAGCATCGGCCGGATACATACGCTGGTCAACAACAGCGGCATCGGCGGCCCGAGCGGCCCGATGTGGGAGCTCGACGTCGATGAGTGGGACGAGACGTTTGCCGTCAATACCCGCGGCGTGTTCCTCGCCACGAGAGCGCTGCTGCCCCAGATGATCGAGCTCGGATCGGGATCGGTGACCGTCATCGGCTCACACACCGGCAAGCGTCCCCTGTGGGGGCGCACCGCGTATGCCACCTCGAAGATGGCGCTGGTCGGACTCGTGAGGACGCTCGCCCTGGAAACTGGCCCGCACGGCATCCGGACGAACCTGATCTCACCGGGCTGGGTCGCCGGGCCCCGGATCGACTGGGTCATGCAGAAACAGGCCGAGGCAAAGGGACAGACCTACGAGGAGGCAAGAGCCGAGTTCGAGGCACATTCGCCACTGCTGCGTTTGACCGAGGCTCAGGACGTGGCCAACACCTGCGTCTTCCTCGCCTCCGACAACGCGGCCGGCATCACCGGCGCCGACATCAACGTCAACTCCGGCGTCGTGATGTACTGACACAGAAGACTCGGTTCCGGGGTGTGAGTTCTCAGAGGTCGAGCAGGCGCTCGTAGTCCGCATCGGTAACGGTCTTGTACCCCGGCGTCGGCAGAGCCTGGAAGCCGCGTCCACCATCGATATAGATCGACTGGCCGAAGATGAAGTCGGAGTCCTCGCTGGCGAGAAAGACGGCCAACCGCCCACACTCGCGCGGGGTCCCTATGCGTCCAAGCGGCGTCCGTGACAGGATTGTGTCGATGAGCTGCTGGTCGGATCCGACCCGGCGCATCAGCTCTGTTTCTATGGGCCCAGGCGCGATCGCATTGACCTTGATGTTGTGGGGAGCCAGCGCGACCGCCTGTACTTTCGTCATCTGCTGGATGCCACCCTTGGATGTGGTGTAGACCACCTGAGAATCCAAGGCCAGGTGGGCATTGACTGAGGACATGTTGATGATGACGCCCCCACCACCCTGGCTGATCATCTGGCGGGCGGCCCTCTGCCCCCCAAAGAACATACCCCTCAGGTTGACGCCCATGATTCGGTCGTACTGCTCCGGGGTTATGTCGAGAAAGTGGGTCTTGTCGGGGTCATTGATGCCGGCGTTCGCCACGTAGATGTCGAGCCGGCCAAAGTGATCGACCACACGCTCGATCATCCGGTCCAGGTCGGCCAGGCTGGAGACATCGCATTTGACGAACAGGCCCTCTCCGCCGGCCGCCTCGATTTCTTCGACACCTGCTCGCCCTGTGTCATCGGTCGTGCCGGCGATCGCCACCTTGGCTCCTTCGCGCACGAACTCCACGGCAATACCGAGCCCGATTCCCTTGGTGCCACCGGCCACGAGCGCAACCTTGTCCTCGAGCCTCATCGGTCGGCTTCCAGGCCCGTCGTCCCGGGCTTCCGGTCTCCCATCACCCGTCGCCGTAGGTGTTCCGGAAGTCTGCCACTGCCTCGTCACCCGCCCGTCGCAACGCGGCGCCGTCCTGCATCAAGACCAACCACTGATACCCCTTTTCGAAGCATTCGCTGGCCTTGATCCAGGTGCCTGCCAGGGTTCCGAGGAACTTGTCCGAAGTCAGCACCTTTTGCTCGATCACCGCGATCACGTCTTGCACCTCCGGCCGTGCCGCATCGCCCAGGTATCCCAAGCTGCTGGCCAGGTCCATCGGGCCGATGAAAATGCCGTCCAACCCGTCCACGGTGAGTATCTCATCCAGATTCTCCACTGCCTCAGCGGTTTCCACGGCGATCATCACGATCACCTCGGCATTTGCCGAAGTGAGATACTCCATGACGTTGCCGGTGTAGCCGGCGGCGCGCGGGCTGCCGGCCACACCCCGGACTCCTTGTGGTGGATATTTGCAGGCGGCGACCGCGGCCTCGGCCTCCCGGCGCGTATTCACATAGGGGATCAGCACGCCCATCACGCCGGTATCCAGGATCTTCTTGATCGCCACCGCGTCATTCCAGGGAGCCCTGGCAAACGGAACCACCCCGGAGCCGTTCATAGCCTGGAGCTGGGCCTGCAAGTTGGCAAAGTCGCCCGGAGCGTGTTCGAGGTCGACGATCAGCCAGTCGAAACCCGATTGGCTCATGATTTCGGCTGCAACCGGACTGATCGTCTGGAGAAAGCCGCCGATGGTCTTCTGGCCATTCTCCAGTTTGCGCTTGACCGGGTTTGTCATGCTCATGTATTTCCCACAACCCACTACTCACTTGTCTCTCGGAGTTACGCGTTCAGCTCAAGACCCATTGCGAGGGAAGAACGAGGTGCCCGCCTTGACGGCCTGTTCGAGGCTCGCCGGGTCTCGGCCAAATTCTCTTGCTTTCTCGAAGAGCGTGACCACGTTTTCCACCGGGATGTCATGACCGATATTGTGACAGGGAGCGAGGATGTAGCCACCGTTGCGGCCCAGCTCGTAGATGCGCAGAGCGATTTCTTGCTCCAGCTCCTCGATGGTGGCATTGGGCATCATCGATTGCACATCGATCGCACCGTGAAAACTCAGACGATCCCCGAAGGCGTCTTTCAAGGCCCCCGTATCTTCCAGTCCCACTACCGAAGTCTGGACGGGATTGAGAATGTCGACGTCCATTTCCAGGAAGTCATCGACCAGGGGAAGCACCGCGCCATCGGTGTGGAACATCACTTTGACGTCGGCGAGGCTCTTTATGTGGTTATGCAGCTCTTTCATGCGCGGCATGAGCATCTCGCGAAACACTTTCGGCGAGATCAACAGTGAACTCTGTGAACCGAGATCGTCTGTCAGGTAAACCAGCTGAACGTAGGGCCCGACCTCTTCCATGTAGTGGGTCCACATGTCCTTCAGCGTCGAGAGGATTCTGTCCATCAGCGCTTCGGCGAACTCCTTGTTGATGAGAAGGTCCATGAAGAACTCTTCGTATCCACGCATCTGCAGGGAGTTCATCAATACGCCGGCCTTGATGGCGTCGGCGCCGATCACGTAGTCCGTATTCTCGAATAGGTGCTTGGCCCTTTCGCCAAGGCCCTTGAACTGCTCCGGATCATGTGGATCCGGCCACCGAAAATCATCGATGTTCTCCAGTGTGGCGTTCTTCATGGGGGCGCCGTCCACCACGCAGTGGTCCCAGGAGGCGATGGCCTTGTAGGGAACGCCCCACATGTCGACGTAGCCGAGAACGTCCTCGCGCTCTGTGACCTGTACCCAATTGGGCACGAGCCAGCGAAAGTCGACATCGAATCGTTGCAGCAACGATTCGTCGGGCACAACGGTCTGGGCCATGCGATCCAGGATGTTGTCTTCGTTGACCATGCTGTCATCGCCGAGATACTCCTTGAGCTTGGCGTACTCCCACTTGTGGATTGAGCCGATGTGCTTTCCCATGTCTATCAGCAGCCGCTCGGGCTGCTCATGGTTCATCGAAGCGTGGAAGCATTCCCTTGGCGTCATCTCCATCGACATAACAACTTCCCGTCTGCCCGGTGGTTAGTAATGCTCATCCATGACGATGGGCTCGACGCCCAGCATCCGGCATAGGAGTACGAGTTCGCGGTCCCAGACCCCGGCCACTCCCGATATGTGGTTGGAACCGAACTCACCGATGAAACGGGTGAGATCAACGCCCACTTCGACGAAGGCAGTCGGCAGCTGGTGTTTGCCTCGCTCCTCCACGAATGACGCCAGATCCTCGTCCGCCAGCCTGACGACCTCACCGGGGACGATGGCCATCCGGTATTTCCCGGCGACGCGGTACAGGCGCGCCAGCGTGATTGGACCGGGAGCAGCCACAAAGTAGGTGATTGCTCCCCCGCCAGGCCGGAGTGAGGGCCGCAACTCGATGCGCCCCAGATTCTCCGAGGGGTCGTCGGATCGGCCGGCAAACCAGGAGCACATGCCGCCGCAGTTCGGCAGATACAGGATCTTCTTTTCTTCGTCCACGTGGCTGACATCGGCGAACAGGGTCGGAGCGCCACCGGACACCTCCTTGAGGATCTCCATGCTCAAGGCGCCATCGCCGTCTGCCTCGCAGGACATGGAGCACGGCTGCTTCTGGCCCTCTGCGTCATAGGGCCCCGGCATCAGCGCCGCCGAGATGCACTGCGGAACGAAATGGTCCGACAGTTCGGGCATGCACTTGACGGCAATAAAATCGAGGCCCTTCTCGGCGTTGATGTCCTTGTTGGCGAGATAGCAGCGAAGCTGGAGCTCCAGGGTGTCTTCGGTCAACTTCTCATCATCGAACGCGATGGAGGCAAACTGCTCATGGGTCCAGCTCATCATCTGGTCGACCCGCTCCTGCTCGACCAGCTCGGCACGGCGCACGATCTCCAGTTGATCGATGTGTTCGACATCGACGCCGAACTGTGTGCGCCACTGCATCGGGTCGAAGGTACCGGTATCGATTCCCAGCGAGCGGCCACCGAATAGTCCCATCACCCGTCCCTGCATGCGGGCCTTGGTCGAAGCCGCTCGGAAATACGGCATCAGCTCTTCCTCGAAGATGGGCGCGCCGAAATCGTCCCTCAGCCTGATGTGGTCGAATCCGATCTGGGACAGAGCGCCGGAAGCTGCGAGCAGCCCGACCATCCCGTGTGTGGCTGCGCTGGTGCTGGTCATCATCGCCGTCGGCAAATCCAGGTCCTGTACCCCCCTCACGACGAGATTGGGGGTCGCCCAGCACGGTGTGTGGGCAAAGAGGGCTTCGACTTGGGCCTCTTTGAGTTTCTCTATCTGCCGGTCGACCTCGCCCTTCGAGCGAGCAACCTCAGAAAAGGCGACCAACTCGATCGGCAGACTGCCCAAGTAGCTCACCGCCTCCTGGTGCCGTGATTCGGTCAGGCTTCCGAAGTAGCCGTCCCACATGTAGTCGCGGTCGTCTCCAAAGGTCATCAGACCCACCTTGGGGCTCGCCGCCGTCTGGTCGGTCATGGGATCGCTCCGATTCAGTTGGTTTGCGGACGTGTTCCGACCGGATATTGATCCATGATTTCCCCAATCAACATGCTGACATGATCCACCAATCGGGTGACCATGATCTCGCCCTTTTCGCGGGTGGCTTTGGTTGGATCTCCGATCGAGCCGTTGGATTCTTCGAGTTTCTCTGGCTTCGCAAACGTGCCCTCGAAGTGATACATCTGGCCCGGTTTCGGCGCCATGCCGGGGGCAATCTTCCACTTGGGATCAATCAGCGGGGTGGCGGTGCCCGGCGCAGCCTTGCTCATATCCACCAGTTCGGGATAGAGATAGAGTGCCACTGAGGTCTCGGATTCGTCGGCGTGCCACATCGGGTCTTCCAGCACATCCTGGTTGTCGCGCAAGAAGTCATACCAGTGCAGCGACAGCACAAAGTGCCCCTCGATACCGAGCTTGTGCACGGCGACGATCGTAGAAGCGACCTGCCCGTGGGCAGACAACAGGATGAACTTGTTGAAGCCGGCGACGGCAGCCCCACGCACGACATCCTCGATCAGCGCGATGTGCGTCTCGAAGCGAAGCGGAATCGTTCCTCGGACTCCCCAGTGGTGATAGGGATGGGACCCGTACATCGGACACGGGAGCGCGGTCGCTCCGGACTTCCGGGCGACCAGCTCACTCATGCCGATTGCATTCAAGGCGTCACTGGCACAGGGGCAATGCGGTCCATGGTGCTCGATGGCGCCCAACGGAAGGATCGCAACATCACAGACATTCGTCGCGTATTCGACCACCTCGGGGCCGGGCATTTCGTGAAACCAAACCGACGATCGTTCATTCTGAGTCATTGCTACTCCTTTGCACATCGACCTCCCGTCACAAGGGCACCGGGCTGAGCACATCACCCAGGTTCATCGACCTTCCCAGTTCTACGAGTTCGTCGTAGAGGGTCTCCGGTAAGGGAATACCGGTGAGGCGTCGCTCCTGTTCCTCGCGATACTCGAGCTCGCCCGGCACCAACATCTCGGCGTGCTTTTCGCGCATCGGGGATCGCTTGACGGTCTCGAAGAACTCACCCATCCGGCTCTTCAACTCTTCCTTGGCCATGAAGACCAGAGGATTGATCACCAGCATGAAGTGGGCGGTCTTACTCGGGTCGTTGGGAGAGACGTACATGCCCTTCAGATGGTGCTGAAAGCTGCCGCCGGTGATCACGCCGCAGAGGATATCGACCAGCAACGCCAGGCCGAAACCCTTATGGCCGCCCATCGGCAACAGGAAGCCTTCAAAACCTGCTTTGGGATCACTGGTCGGTCGGCCCCGCTTGTCCGTCGCCCAAGTAAGAGGAATCTCCTCACCGTTCCTGGCCGCCATGAGTAGTTTTCCGCCGGCGACCGCGGACATTGAGATGTCGAGGACGAAGGGGAATTCACCAAAACTGGGCACGGCGACCGCGATGGGGTTGTTTCCGGTAACGGCGCTGGTGCCGCCGGCCATGACCATATTCGGTGCCACGTTGGACATGGCTATGCCAATCATGTCGCGCTCCAGGGCCATACGAGCGTATAGGGATGTGGCACCGCAGTGATTGCTGTTGATGATGCCCACAGCTGCGATGTTGCCCTCCTCCGCCAGCTCGATGGCGCGTGACATCGCGGCTCTGGCCGCGACAAATCCGGGTCCGTTGTCTGCGTCCAGTACCTCCAGCCCCGAGCCTGCCTTCAGTGTGTGAAGCTCGGGAGCCGGGTTCATGGCGCCGGACCGGAGGCGATCCACGTACTCGGACACTCGTAATACGCCATGTGAATCGATGCCCCATAGATTGGTCTGCACCAGACACTGGGCAATATCCCCGGCATGCGCTTTGCTGCAACCTGCACGCCGGAAGATTCCGGTGACGAGTATCCCCAGGGACTCGACCGATACATTGATGACATCGCTCACTCGGGCCTTCTCGGCTGGTGTCGGCATCGGGAGTGTGCGCCCATCAGGCGATGCAGCATGCTCAAGATGCCCTGGCTGCCAGGCCCAGGGATTCTCGTACGGCCCGAACGGCGTCCGAAGCGTCGGTCCCAAAGCCGTCGGCACCAATCTCGTCGGCAAACTCTTGGGTGACAACGGCCCCACCGACAACGACTCTCACCCCATCACGGTCGCTGAAGTGAGCAGCCACCGGCCGCATTTCGTCCCGGGTGGTGCTCAGCAGAGCACTCAGACAGACAACGTCGGCCCCTCGCTCCACCGCAGCCTCAAAATCTTCGATCCGGCAATCTACGCCGAGATCCTCGACCTCGAAACCGGAGCCTTTGAGCATCATTACGACGAGGTTCTTGCCGATGTCGTGAATGTCGCCTTTGACGGTACCGACGCAGACTTTCGCCAACGCCTTGTGACCCGACCGCCCCAGCAAGGGGTCGATGAGATCGATTCCTCCCTGCATCGCCCTGGCGGCTACCAGCATCTCCGGCACAAAAACCTCGCCGATGGAGAACTGGTCTCCGACGTGGCGAAGCGCGGGAATCATCGTGACGTTGAGCAGTTCGACAACGTCCTCGTTGTTCTCCACGGCTTCCCGGACGATCTCGACCACGACGTCCCGGTCGCCGAAGATGATGGCATCGTAGAGGATGTCATTGATACTCACGGCCGCTCCCTCGAAGTGCCAATTCGTCGTCTGGCGTGGTCGGGCATCAAGCAGTTCCTGCCCTCTTCCTCACCGTCTTGCCCTCCCTAAAGATTCCCTGGACCATAATTTCGTCAGATCCCAGTGTGGCCTCCGCCAGAAGATCGACGGTGTGCCGGACCATCTCCGCTATCGGTTGGGAAATGGTCGTGAGGTCGTACGCCCCCCATTCCGCCTGGGGGATCCCGTCGAACCCGGTGACGGAGACGTCGTCGGGAACGGAGATCCCGCTGCCGCGCAAGCCGTCAATGACCCCAAGAGCAATCTCGTCGCTGGCCACCATTACCGCGTCCGGGAGTCGGCCCTCCGAGATGACATGGGCTGAGACATCGAGCCCGGCCACGTAGGTATACGCTCCTGCTTCGATATATCGGCAGCCGACGCCATGCTCACCCAGCGTTCGGGCGGCACTCTGGTGTCGGAGCTTGTCGGTGGGGGCCGCTGCTATGCCGCCGACGAAGATCACGCTGCGATGACCGGTGGCGACGAGGTACTCGGCAAGCCTCTTCATGCCGGCCGCATTGTCGGGAACCACCGACGGCGACGAGCCTGCGACTGCGGGTTGGTTGAACGAGACGACGTGAACCTTGGAACTCACGATCCGCTGGGTTTGTTCAACGCTGATGGCGCTCGAAGCGAGCATGACACCGTCTACTTGGTACGACAAGACCGAGGTGATCACTCCGTCGATGTCGTCGGCACTCGAGAAGGTGAACATCAACAGCTGCTGACCTGCGGCAGAAAGCTGCCTCGTCAGTTCAGTGACGACATGTTGGTAGTACTCACCCTGCGACGGCACCACCACCCCGACGATGCGGCTCCGCTGCGATTTGAGCGTTCGCGCCATTGCATTGGGTATGTATCCGAGCCGCTCGGCGGCCTCTTCGACACGGAGCTTGGTTGCAGACGCCACCAGATCGGGTGAGGAGAAGGTACGTGCGACGGTCGCCTGCGAGACCCCCGCGGCCGAAGCGACGTCGTGTGACGTCACCGCGGCTGACCACTTCCGGCGACGCAGTCCCTCGTGATCTTCAGGTGTGCCCACGTACGCTCCTCGTCGCCAGTAATAGTGTATGACTACGTATTCAGACAATGCAAACATCGGTCGCATCACCCAAGGCGGCGAGCCAGCCTGCCTGGTGTCACAGCTCCTCCAGATACCGCCGGCGCCAGTTCTCGGTCGAGTCACACGAATTGAATGTAAAAATGTGAACCCCGGCGATGCCGTAGGTGGGATCGTCCAGCTCCGATCCGAGTTCTTCGAGCAACTCCCCGGGGTTGTAGCTGCCCGGCCTCACGAAACGAGCCACGACTCCCGTGTTCTTGCTGAGGAACCGTATCGAATCTCCTACCCCGATCCGTGCCGAGATCCTCAACAGGCGGAGCCGATCGGCGACCCCCGGCATGCCGAGGCTCACGGGCAATGTGACACCAGCCTTACGCTGGTCGGCCAACCAGTCGACGATGGTCTTGCCTAAAAAGCACATCTGAGTCGTCATCGAGGATGCAAGCGGCTGCTTATCGAGGAGGGCCTGACCGAGAGCCGAAGCCGGGATGACGGCGTGGCCTTCCGGGTAGCAGGCGATACCGATGTCCGTCAGGTTGTGGCTGATCTCGTCCATGGCGGTGAGCAGCGAGAGCGCGTCGTCGAACTCGGTCGACTCCTCGCCATCGCCTCCGATCACGAACACCCGCGTGATGTGGAGGCGGTCGAGACGCTCCAGCGTCCGCGCCAGGTGGGCGCGGTCGGCGGTGAGTCGGGCGGAGAGGTGCAGGACAACGTCGAAATCCATCCGGCGCAGGTCTTCGGCGAGATCGAGGGTGGCGTCCATGCCCCTGGCGGGCGACGCGGAGACCGACACCGTTGCACCGGCGGGCAGGTGCTTGGCCTGCTCCAAGGCGTTCGGCAACGGGATCAGTTCGAACATCGGTTTCTCGAGAACCCTGCGGATCGCAGCCCGGGCCGGCGCGTCGAGGTCGTTGGGTGGCCTCATCCCGCGGCCCCACCACTTCGTCACTTCGACTCCTCCGATCGAGAGGGCGGCCCTGCTCTCGCCGTCGGTCGGTCACCCATTCTCGGCAGCGCGACGACTGAGGAGAGCAGGTGATACGGTGCGGTCTGGTGCGGGAACGCCATTGCTGCCACAAGGTGCTCCTGGAACCTTGGTCGTCGGAGCCACATCCTATGACTACGTATTCAGACAGCGCAAGCCACGGTGAATGCGCGTATTGTGACGCCCCCGGCCCCCACCTGGACGGACCGTTCGCATGCAGCACATCACGACCGAGCCGGATCTACTCGGCGAATCTCCCGTCTGGGACTCGGACGCCGGGGTCCTGTGGTGGACGGATATCGAAGGCAGGGCCATCCGACGGTACGCGCCGGGCCCCGGCACACTGGAGAGCCGTCGTCTCGACCATCGCCCCGGATCGCTCGCCCTCACAGCACGCCCCGATCACTTACTCGTGGCGATGGAACACCAGGTCGGGCTGTTCGACTGGAGAGAGGGGCTATGGGAGCCCTGGCAGGACCTCGAGCCGGCAGGAACCGGGAACCGCCTCAACGACGGCCGATGCGATCCGGCGGGCCGCTTTTGGGTCGGGAGCATGTTCGAGCGTTCGGGCGAGGGCCGGTTCACTGGATTGCTTCACCGGTTGGAATTCTCTGGTGCCTCATCGACCGTACGGTCGGGGATCGGTGTTTCGAACGGCCTGGCCTTCTCGCCCGATGGTCGGACTATGTACCACGCCGACACCTCACGAAGCATCGTCTGGTCATACGACTACGACGTGTCATCGGGCAAACCGTCGAACGAGCGCGTGTTCACGGACTACCGCGATCTGCCGGGCAGACCGGACGGCGCGTGCGTCGACGTCGACGGGTGCTACTGGACGGCCTGCCTTGGTGGTTCCGCCGTCGCCAGACTGACTCCCGATGGCGAAGTGGACCGCATCATCGAGTTACCCCTCTTCTTTCCCACCATGCCGGCCTTCGGGGGTTCCGGGCTGGCGACGCTCTTCGTCACATCGTTGCACCGCGACCAGGCGCCGGGCAGTTCCGGCGCCCATGGAGGTCACCTCCTGGCGCTCGACGTCGGCGTATCCGGGATACCGGAGCCGAGATTCGCAAGCTGAGGCATCGAGGGCTGCACCTCCGACCTCCGAGGGTGGGGACGCGATCGGTGAGCGAACGGACTGGATTGGGATCCGACCCCAGGCATGCCGAGCCATGAAGTGGTAGAAACAAGGACTTGGTCGGCCATGATCACCGTCGGTGGCTGTGTCCGAACAACACCAATAGGGGCGTTTAGATGAGGACGAGCACCGATCGGATCCTGACCACTCACGTGGGCAGCCTGCCCAGGGGGGCGGAGGTTGCCAAGGGACTGTTCGCCATCGACGCCGGCGAGACCGTTGATCTCGAACAACATGAGGCGGCAGTCAAACGCGAGGTCGGCGAGGTTGTACAGCGACAGGTGGACGCCGGTGTCGACATCATCAGCGACGGTGAGAACAGCAAGATCAGCTACGCCACGTACATCAAACATCGACTCACCGGATTCGAGGGCGATAGCCCCAGGCAGCCGCCGCGTGATCTCGAGGCCTTTCCCGGCTTCATGTCGCGCCTGGCGTCGAGCGGGGGAACCCCCGCTTACCAGCGCCCCATATGCGTAGCACCGATCGAGGTCAGGGATATGGCTCCGGTCGAGACCGATCTGGCCAACTTCAGGGCCGCGCTCGAGTCGGCGGGTCACACCGATGCGTTCATGAACTCGGCATCCCCCGGGGTCATCGCCTTGTTCCAACCCAACGAGTACTACGAATCTCACGAGGCGTACCTGTATGCGATCGCCGATGCGATGCGGCACGAATACGAAGCGATCGTGGACGCCGGGTTCCTGCTGCAGCTGGACTCACCCGACCTCGGTCTCGGACGTCACATGATGTTCAAGGACAAGGATGATGCCGAGTACGAGACCCTGGCGCGGCTCCACGTCGACGCGTTGAATCATGCCGTACGGGACATTCCGCCAGATCGGATGCGGCTGCACGTCTGCTGGGGCAACTATGAGGGCCCCCACACGTTCGACGCACCGATGGAGCAGGTGCTGCCGATCGCGTTGCGGGCGCGACCGCAGGCGCTCCTCTTCGAATCTTCCAATCCCCGCCACGCGCACGAATGGCGGGCATTTGCCGATACCGACATTCCGGATGACAAGATCCTGGTGCCGGGAGTCATCGACTCAACGACGAACTTCGTCGAGCACCCCCGCTATGTGGCCGATCGGATCATCCGGTTCGCCAATTTGGTGGGGCGGGAGCGCGTTATCGCAGGGACCGATTGCGGCTTCTCCACGTTCGCCGGGTTCGGCGCTGTGGATCCTGACATCGTCTTCGCCAAACTGACGTCCCTCGCAGAGGGCTCGGCCATTGCCTCCGATGAGCTGTGGTAGAGCGATCAATGGACGTCGTCTTTGTGGGACCACCGTTGGAGCAAGGTGGCCAGATCGAGGCCCGCGCCCGCCCTGTTTGACATTGTCTGAATACGTATTCATACTCCGAACCTATGGCGCAGCCGATGCAGGAGCTCGGGCGGTTGGCGGTCGAGCGGCTCGTCGATCAGATCGAGAACGACGAACCGACCACACCTGCACGGCGGTTGCTCGAAGGGCAGCTTCAGATCCGCGACACGGTGGCGACACGAAAGGACTCTTCGTGACCGCCGATCCCGCACAGCACGAGAACGCCGTCGATCGCTCGATGCCTGCGGGTCACGAAGACCACCCGGTATCGGACGCCGCCGCTCGGGACATCGAGAACTTCTTCGCCGACGATGGAAGGCGCGGCGAGGACCTCCACGGATTCGATGGGGTCGACGCAGGGGTCGTTGACTACGTCATCGGTTTGAACCAACGAATCTGGGAAGAGGGCGGCATCGGGCTTCTCTACACCCATTACGGGAACAACATGTCGCTCCACACCACGGAGGGCACGACGTACGGACGGGACGCCGTTGTGGCCTCGATCCAGCGAGCCCTTGCCGCGTATCCGGATCTTCGCTTGTCCGGCGACGACGTCGTATGGGCGCAGCATGGTGATTCCTACCAGACGTCGCACCGCACCACGCATGCTGGATCGAATCTGGGGTGGTCGCAGTACGGTCCGCCCACCGGGGAGAAAGTGAACCGCCGAACGGTGGCGCACTCTGTCGTCCAGAGCAACACGATCATCGAGCAATGGGTGGCGGGCGACGAGTTGGCCGTCGTTCGCGATCTGGGGCTCGATGAGGTCGTCCTCGCTCGCGAGGTGGGGGCCGCCGACGCTCAGACGCGCCTGGGTCCGGTGGCGACCGTCATGGGGGAGGTTCCGCGCCTGCGTGGCCAGTTGCCTCCCGTGGAGATCGACGAGAAGCCGCAAGGCATGCCGCCAACCGAACATCTGGTCCGGTCGATGTTCCAGCAGGTCTGGAATGGGCGGCGGCTCGACAGGATCACGGCCTATTACAGCCCGGCGGCAGTCATCAAGACCTCGACCGACCGCACCCTGAATGGCCCGGTAGCGCTCCGACACTACATCCTCGAGTGGCTGGCGGGTTTCAGCGACTTAGCGATCTGCATCGAGCACACGATGAGCACCGAGGGATCGAGTGGGTTGGTCGTGGCCACCCGTTGGCGGATCGACGCGACCCACGACGGTCCGGGTCGATGGGGTGACCCCACGGGACGGCGAGTGACGCTCCTGGGGTTCAGCCATCAGCTCGTGGTCGACGCGACGATTGCCGCCGAGTGGACCGTGTTCGACGAGTTTGCTCTGCTCAAGCAGATCCACGCCCCCGATTGGGCGCTGCATTCTCCGTTCGGGTCGGACCAAGCATCTGAGGAAGACAGCGAAGGAGCGGGCGCCGATGAATGACCTCTTGGTGTCCACTCCCACCAGCAAGCCGCCGGGAAAGCTCTCTGCGATCGACCGTCCCGCCCGGGGGCGCGGGACGATGGCCGAGATCATCGTGCACGCACGGCCTGGGAGATCTGCCCGGCGCCTGCACGAAGTGTGGGGTCGTCGTGACCCCTGGGAAGATCGCCACGCATGGGCCTGCGGTTCGGCGTGGCAAAACAGCGATGCCGAAGGCGTCGCGAAAGAAGGAGCATGCAAGTGACACACGCAAAAATGCGACCGATTCGGCTCATCAGCCTGTTCGTTGTCCTCGTCCTGATCGCCGCAGCGTGCTCGGGCACCGACACCACGACGTCTGCGCCCGATGCAGGGGAAGCTCTCGACCCAACGGCCTGCAACCTGGCGGCGCCTGCGGAAGCGACCACCATCAACTACCTTGGATGGTCCTTCGCGGCCACCGAGTTCTACGCCGCCGAGCTGCAGAAGTGCGGCGAAACGGAGAACGTCGAAGTCGACATTCAGTTCCTCGACTTCACTGCTGCGACGGATGCGGTTCGGCTGGCGCTGGCAACCGGCAACGACTCGCCGTATGACATCATCCACACGACCAACCCTGAGGTGGCCGAGTTTGGTGGGGCCGGGTGGCTGCTGCCGCTCAATGATCTCATCGACAAGTACAGCGAGGAATACAACCTGGATGACATCCCGCAGAGTGCCTGGGATGGCGCCACCATCGACGGCCAGATCTTCGGTGTCCCGGTCATCGGCGACTCCCAGGTGATCGCTTATCGGTCGGACCTGTTCGCAGAGGCCGGCATCGAGGTTCCGAAGACGTACGACGAGATCATCGCGGCGTGCGCAACCTTTGCGGGCGCCGAAGGGATCGACACCCCGTTTGTCATGGACTTCTCCGCCGGCTGGGCAATTGAAATCGAGTACCTGGCGGCCATCAGGTCGTTCGGCGGGGATTACCTCGCGGCCGACAATTCGCCCACGTTCAACAGCCCGGAGGGGGTTACGGCGTTGACCAAGATGAAAGAGGTCAACGACGCCTGCATGGGTGGGGCACACCTTGCTTACGGGTATGAGGCAGGCGAGGCCGGCATCAACAACGGAACCGTGGTCTTCACCAGCATCTGGGCAACCAGCATGGACAGCATGAGCGATCCCGAGCAGTCGGAATACTCTGCGGAAATCAAGTATGCGCCCGCGGCCGCTCCCCTCGAGGGCAGCCTGCTTGGCGGCACAGCGTGGCACAACTACTACTCCATCCCGGCGACAACGCCCAATGATGTGGACCTCATCTTCCGAGCCATCATGGAGACGGCCGACGAGCAAAGTCAGACCGACGGTGCAGCCTTCGGAGTGGTGACCCGACTATCCGTGACAGATGGCGTGCCAACGCTCTCGGCGGTCAATACCACCATCGACGAAGGCGTGGGTCCCTACGACAACAACCCGGCCATTGCCCTGGTCCAAGTTGCCCTTGGGGAGACGCTGCCGTTTGTCATGACCGGCGAAATGACGCCGCAAGAGGCACTGGACGCCGCTGCCGAGGCGTACATTGCCGAAGCGACGGCACAGGGGTTCATTTCCTGAGCGCGCCGGCGCGTCAACAGACCGTCATATCGAACAGGCGATGCGACGGGGGTTGCGCTCTTTGAGCGCAACCCCCTTCGCCGCCAGGAGATTGCCGCACGGCCGATGAAACGCACGACCTTCTTTCAATTCACGGCGCCGAGCAACATCGTGATGATCGTGTTGCTGATCTTTCCCCTCATGTATGCGGTGTGGCTCGGCATGAACTTCATCACCTTTCGCACCATCAACGAACCGGTCTTCGTAGGGTTGGAAAACTTCCGGACGGTACTGGCCGATCCCGCATTCTGGGCATCCCTGCGCTGGACCTTGATCATCGTCGTCGTGACGGTGCCGATCCACATGATCCTCGGGTTTGTGATCGCCCTGTTCCTTGACCAGGTCGCCGGCAAGATGCGTGCCTTCTACCTGGCGGCGGCCCTGATCCCGATGATCGTGGTTCCGCTGATCGGCACGATCATCTTCAAGCAACTGTTCGATCCGCCCGGCCTGGTCGCCTGGGCGTACAAGACCATCACCGGGAACCTCTTCATCTTCAATGCAACCTCGATGAAGGCGCTGATCCTGGTCCATACCATTTGGATCATCACCCCGTGGGCCATCGTCCTGTTCTTTGCCGGCATGCAGACGCTCCCCGAGGAGCAGGTCGATGCGTCCTCCATCGATGGTGCCAACCGGTTGCAGCAGATCTGGCACGTCATGATTCCGCACCTGAGGCCGCTGATCTTGTTGACGCTGCTGATCGCGGTCATGGACATGTTTCGGCTCTTCGACAATGTCTTCGTTCTCACGAGGCTGAATCCCGTGTTCGGCGCCGACACGGTGATGACCTACAACTACCGAACGGCAACGGTCGTCAACCGCCTTGGCCTGGGAAATGCGGTCGCCGTGATCTTGGTGATCGCCATCGTGGTGGCGTTGATCCCGTTGCTCTACGTGTCGTATCGCGACCAGATCAAGGCGCGTTGACATGCGCCCAATAACCAACCCCCTGGCCCGGATCGGTGTTCATGTGTTCCTCTGGGCGGTGGTGCTCTACAGCACGGCCCCGTTCATCTGGACGATCCTCAATTCCTTCAAGACCAAGCGAGACGCCAACGCCGCTACACCAAAACTGATCTTCGACCCGACGCTGCGGAGCTACGCCGACGTGTTGCTGAAATCGGCTCCCGACAACGGTGTGTTGATCGGCTTTGGCATCTTCGCAATCGTGCTGATGCTTGTCGTGGTCGGGTTCCTGGCCAAACGACTACCGCTTCCGACGAAGTACGTCTATTGGGGTATTGCCGGGGCCTTGGCGTTGCTCGTGTGGGGTCTGCCAAGAGTCGTGAAGACCGGGGAGATCTACGACAACTTCACGAACACGGTGATCATCGCCACCGGTGCCGTCCTCATTTCGGTCGCCATCGGTTCCGTTGCGGGCTACGCGCTGGCCCGCTACACGGGAATCTCCGGGATCGTGATCCTGCTGGCAGCGATCGTATTTCGTTCGCTTCCTCGGCTGGGCTACATCCTCCCGTTTTATCAGGTGGGCCAGGACACCGGGCTGTGGGACACCTACTGGTTGGTGATCATTGTTCTCGTGGCCATAAACCAGCCATTCACGATCTGGATGATGCGAGCCTTCTTCATGACCGTGCCTCGGGAGATCGAGAACGCGGCGATGGTCGACGGCGCCACTCGGTTCGGCGCCTTCTGGAGAGTGGTGATCCCTGTGGTCTGGCCCGGCATCATCGCCACCTCGCTGTTCATGCTCCTGCTGGTCTATCACGAGTTCATCCTGATCTCGATCCTCACCCAATCCAAGCAGACGCTCACCGTGGCAATGGCCCAGTTCATCGGCGGCGTGAGCGTTCCCGGCTCGGTGCCAAGGCAGTCGGCAGCGGCCGTGATCTCGGTCATTCCGCTGGTGATCGTGGTCTTGATCTTTCAGAAGCAGTTCGTACGAGGCATCGGTGCGGGTGCAGTCAAGGGGTGAGTTATGGTCACTGTGGAAGGAGTTCGGTGAAGATGACCGAGGGCAAGAATCCCGAAGAAACGGAAGCCTCTGCGAGGGCGGAGCCCGCGACCCTGGCATCCATAGAGTCCGGCGTCGTACAGGATCTCGATCATCGGCTCGAACCGTTGTTCATGCCGACGGACTTCAGCATCTCCCTGTCGGCCAAGGGAAACATCGATCAGCAGCTGCTGGATCCAGGCGCCGAGCGCCGGCACAGCATGTCCGGCTTCGAGGACACCTATGTCGACATCATCGACTACATCGTTCGCATCACCCACCGCATCTGGGAAGAAAAGGACATCGGGTACATCTACGACACGTACAGCCATACGTCCAAGGTGCATGACGACAGCGGCCTGCAGTACGGGCGGGACAAGATCGTGGCCGATACCGTGCACACGATCAACGCCTTTCCGGACATTCGCCTTTACGCCGATGAGATCGTGTGGGCCGGGGATGATGAGGTAGGTTTCCACACGTCCCATCGCACGGTCATCACCGGGCACAACACCGGGTACAGCAGATACGGACCGCCCACCGGCCGCAAGATCACTACCTGGTGTATCGCCGACTGCATCTCACTCGAAAACGAGATCTTCGAGGAGTGGGTCATCTACGACACGGCGAGCCTGATCCACCAGCTTGGCTTCGACCTGCGCGAAAAGGCGAGGGAGTTCGGCAACCGGCTGGGTCGTGGCGTCGAGGATGAGGCCTTTGGTGATCCCGAGCGCCAGCCCGGGCAACGGAAGCCACCGCATCTCTCGCTGCGGCAGGGTGGCGGCTTCGATGTAGAGGACTTCATCGGGGTCACCTACCACAACATCTGGAATCGACGGATGCTGGCCACGGTGCGAAGTGCGTATGCGCCCGGTTTCCATTTCCGTGGCTCCACCAATCGCGTTTTCCAAGGCCGCGGTGAGTACCAGTCATTCGTTCTCTCCATACTGGCGATGTTCCCCGACCTGGCTCTTTCCGTCGACGACGTGTACTGGATGGGCAACGATCGGGAGGGCTATTCGACCTCCGTGCGGTGGAGCCTTGTCGGCACGCATCGCGGGATGGGTATCTATGGCCCGCCCACCGGTAGGCAAGTGCGAATGTGGGGTATCTCCCAGCACCACATCAAAGACGGACAGATCGTCGACGAGTTGATGTTGTTCAACGAGTTTGCAGTGATGCAGCAGATCTATCGAGATTGATTGGAGCGACATGGGATCGAAAGATGCTCTGGAGCTCGTGCACGGGATGTACGACGCCCTGAACGCGCAGGATCTCGATGCTCAAAATCGGTATTGGACCGATGACATGATCTGGCATGGTCCCCCCGGATTCGGCGATATTCACGGGGTCGATGGATTCAAGAACGATGTGCTCAAGCCGTTCTACGCCACGTTTCCCGACTACCACGTCGTCAATGAGATCGAGGTAGCCGCCGGAGATTGGATCGCGGCTACTGGGATCCTGACCGGGACTCCTGAGGACGAATGGCTCGGGGTTCCAGCGACGGGAGAGCCGATCGTCATGCGCTTCTCCGACTTCTGGAGGGTCGAAGAGGGCAGGCTCGCCGAGAACTGGGTGATGGTGGACAACCTCGGGGTCATGCGGCAGCTTGCCCGGCCCGAGGACCCGCCGTGGCCGGCGGGGGGCGGCCAGATCCACATGACCGCGCACGAGCCGACTTCGGCCCAAGAGAACATTGATCTGGTCCGTCGCATGGTCGATGCGTTGAACGCGACCGATGTTGACGCGCAGGACGAGTTCTGGACCGATGACATGATCTGGCGTGGCCCGCCGGGGTTTGGAGACATCCACGGGATCGGGGCCTTCAAACACGACGTGCTCGGTCGGTTCTTCGGCGCGTTCCCTGACTTCCACGGCGTGATCGATATCGAACTGGCCGATGACCGCTTTGTTGCCGCGACCGGCGTTGTGACCGGCACGCATCAGGGCGACTGGTTCGGTATCGCGCCCACCGGAAAGCACGTAGAGATGCGCTACTCCGACTTCTGGCGCGTCGAGAACGGCCGTCTCGAGGAGAACTGGGTCATGATCGATCACGTTGGGGTATTCGGGCAGCTCGGCGTTGATCCTCTGGCGATCCGATGGTGACGCGCGGGGATCGTGCGATCTGACTCAACGAACGGGAGGACCGATGGACCGGCCGCGGGGCATGCTCGGCATCGAAGACCTCGAGCGCGAGATCGAGACCGGCGAGATCGACACCGTCGTCGTCTCATTCACCGATCACTACGGGCGGAATCTTGGAAAGAGATTCGACGCCCGCCACTTCGTCGACGATGCGCTCGAGCACGGTACCCACGCCTGTGACTATCTCCTTGCCGTCGACGTGGAGATGAAGCCTGTTCCCGGCTACGAATACGCCAGCTGGGGGCTGGGCTACGGCGACTTCCACATGGTCCCGGACCTGGCGACGCTTCGCGTGGCGACCTGGCTCGATCGCACCGCGTTCGTACTCTGTGATCTCAGGGATTCCCAAACCGACGAACTGGTAGCGGTGGCTCCCCGCTCGGTGCTCCGAGGGCAACTCGAATCCGCGGCCGAGTCGGGGTACGTCGCCAAGGCTGCCTCCGAACTCGAGTACTTCCTGTTCCAGGACTCGTATCGACAGGCAGCCGAGACCAACTATCAGGGCCTGACCCCGGCCGGCTGGTATAGCGAGGACTATCACCTGCTTCAGGGAACCCGTGAAGAGTTCTTCAATGGACAGGTGCGACGCCATCTCGCGGCGTCTGGCATCCCCGTGGAGAACTCAAAGGGGGAGTGGGGTCGTGGCCAGCACGAGATGACCATCCGGTACGGCGAGATCCTCGAGATGGCCGATCGTCACACCATCATGAAGCAGGCGATGAAAGAGATCGCGGACGGCCTGGGAGCTTCGGTCACCTTCATGGCCAAACCGTCCACCGAAGAGGCGGGCTCCTCCTGCCACCTCCACGTAAGCCTGTGGGCAGGGGACGAGAACGCCTTCCCCGGTGAGCATGAAAATGGGCCCGTTCATGGCAGTGATATCTTCCGCTGGTTCCTCGGAGGGTGGATGACCCACGCTCCCGACCTGATGGTGCTCATGGCTCCCACCGTCAACTCGTACAAGCGCTACCAGGATGAGTCATTTGCGCCTACCCGGCTCGCCTGGAGCTACGACAACCGGACCGCCGGTTTCCGAGTGGTGGGGCACGAGCAGAGTCTTCGCATCGAGTGTCGGATCCCCGGCGCCGACGTCAACCCCTACCTGGTGTATGCGTCGGCACTCGCCGCCGGCATCGACGGCATCAACAATCGCATCGAACCGCCGGCGATCCTCGAGGGAGACGTCTATCAGGCCGAAGACGCTCCCGAGGTCCCGAGAACCCTGCGCGATGCCCTCGAGCGGTTCGAGGGTTCCGAGTTTGTCCGCGACGCGTTCGGAGCCGAAGTCCAGGCGCACTACTCGCACTTCTTTCGGACCGAGCAGAGCGCCTACGACAACGCGGTCACCGATTGGGAACGAGCACGCTACTTCGAGCGAATATGACAGGACGACTAGCAGAAAAGGTTGCGCTGATCACCGGCGCCGGGTCGGGAATCGGTCGCGAAACGACCTTGCTCTTCTGCTCCGAGGGGGCTTTTGTCGTCGCAGCAGACATCGATGAAGAAGCGGCCATGGAGACGGTAGAAATGGCGCGTGGCGCCGGAGGCACCGCGGCGCCTCATAGGGCGGACGTGTCATCAGCCATCGACTGCGAGGAGATGGTGGCCTCGGCGGAGAGCCTGTACGGCAGACTGGACATCTTGTTCAACAACGCAGGCATTGCGCACCCAGAAGACGACGACGCCATCTCGACCGATGAAGACACTTGGGACCTCACCATGGAAGTCAACGTCAAGGGTGTCTTTCTTGGCTGCAAGTATGGGATTCCGGCTCTTCGCCGAGCCGGAGGAGGATCGATCATCAATACGGCCTCATTCGTGGCCCTCCTCGGCGCAGCGACACCTCAGATTGCCTACACCGCGTCAAAGGGGGCAGTTCTCGCGATGACCCGCGAGTTGGCAGTCATCCATGCACGAGAGAACATCAGGATCAACGCCTTGTGCCCCGGCCCACTGAATACCGAGCTGCTGATGAAGTTCCTCGATACCGAGGAGAAGAAGCAGAGACGATTGATCCACATTCCGATGGGGCGGTTCGGTGAGGCCGCCGAGGTCGCGAAAGCTGCGCTCTACCTTGCCTCCGATGAGTCATCCTACGTCACGGGAACCGAGTTCCTGGTCGACGGCGGGATTACCGCAGCATATGTGACGCCCGAGTGATTCGCCCTCTCGTCCGGGCGGGATCGGCTGCGCTGACAGCCGGGAACCTTGCGCCACGCACCGATTAGGCAGATCTATACAGTGGGGTTCCCCCCGTGAGCCGGACACCCTGACAATGGTCGATGATTCGCCTTGGAAGGGAGTCCGATGGAGGAAGAACAGACACGACGGCCGAGACGGCCCCTTTTTCTCAACTGACTGTTCGTCGCCGAGCGCCGAAGTGCCGTTCGTTCATGAGCACTCGGGGAAGCCCTCGTTATTGAGCAGACCGTTCGATCTGGGTGAGCCTCCGCCCCTATCTGAGAGGGAGGTTCGGCAGCCGTCTCTCGATACCCCGCTGTGCGGCTAGGGGTCGTGTCAGTGGGTCCAGGACATCGCCGAACGCCATGCTGAACAGGAACCGCAAGGGTCTGCTGCGATTCTGGCGCTCGATTGCGGCCAGGAACCTGAGAAAACCGAGAGGGTCATCCTCGATCTCGGCCGTGACCCTGAATCCTTTCGACGTCAAGAACCTGGCGGCTTCCAGGTGCAGGTCGATCAGTGCAGTAAGCGGCTCCGATGGGAGTCGTTGGCGGACCTCGCCCGGTGGCCTCACGCCGGATAGGTAAGTGGTACACAGGACAGCGCTGTGATCAGCGATCAGCGAATACACGTAGACGCTCGCCCCATCTGGATTGGAGCCGACGATGAGCACGATCAGTTGATCCGCTTGGCGTGAGTAGATGAATGAGGGGACTCCAAGCGAGCGGCGCCCAACCGCTGCAGCGCGAAACTGCAATCCCATGCCCTCGAGTACCTCCCCGAGCCCCGAGTGGGCCTGCAGCGCCCGCTCAGAAGCGGGCTTGAAGGGATCAGGCGGTCCCGATTCCCACCACACCAGAGAATAGAGAAACGCGGGCACGAAGAGCACAGCGCCAATCAGAACTATCGCTCCGAAGCTGGGTTGGGCGATGAACACCACAAGCAGAAACACGAACGCGACTGGTATGAAGATGCCAGCAAGGACTCCACCGACGGCGTTGAGACGCCATGCGTGTCGAGATCGAGAGATGAGCAACACCCCGATAGTCGCAGCGATGAGTACGAGGTAGAACGCCAAGTCGCTCATCACAGGGTCATCGGAGCTCGACAGCGCTTACTGAACCGTCGCAACTCGCCAGCCACTGTCCCGAACATCTCAATTGATCCGTGGATCACTCGCGCAGATCGTTCAGCTGGAGGGCCGCACGGCCGGTCGTCCAGCCGAACAGAACCGGCAGGGACGACGGGTGGGCGATCCACGTCGTCGGCTCTGCCCCAAATAAGAGGAGCGAGTGATGGCCGAAGTGCGGCTTCAGGTGACGGGCATAGTCAAGGACTACGAGGCGGCGGTCAACGTCTCAACCGAGTGTCGGAAATGGCAGCCGCCGTGGCGGGAGCCGAGGTTTGGTAGGCGTTCGCTGATGAGGACACAGGCAAGTTCGCGCGATCAGCCTTCGAACAGTTCACCGACCCAAACATCGGCGCCGTCGATGACGATCAGGGTGTTCCCGATCGCTCCCAGGAACTCCGGCCACTCGCCGACAGGCCAGTTGGCTCGAACGGTCGAGAGCAACTCGCCGTTGTAGACCACGATCTCATCCGCCAGCCCATTCTCGTCGGCGCTCATCGCCACAATCCCGCCCGGTGTGTCGAGAA
>BTQG01000023.1:0-29347 GCA_036985755.1 Acidimicrobiia bacterium
TGACCCAAAATCACGTACGTTTATCACATGGAGACGCGTCGAAACGACGTACCGGACGGGAGGAAAAGAGGCTCAGCTGCGGCTCAGCCGCGGCCGGCGTTGGGCTTGCGGCCGTGGTTCGCCTTGTTGCGGCGAGCGCGAAGCTTGCGACGTTTTGCTTTTGCCATGCGGGGCAGGCTACCAGCGCAGCCCCCCTATCCGATGCCGGCCAGCGTGACGCTCCGGTGCGGGAATTGGGTGGCCGATGGTGTTGTCGTCGCCACCTCGTTCGGCGGGCGCCTGACCGGCATCCGCAATCCGGATGCGGCGGGTGTGTTGCTGCACACCGGCTCGGTCCACGGGTGGGGGATCAGGTCGCCGTTGCGGCTGGTCTACCTCAGTCGCTCGGGTGAGGTCATTGGCGGAGGGCTGCTCGCCCCCCGGCGGATCGCCCGTTCCCGGTCGTACTGGGTGCTCGAGCTGCCACTGTCGATCCCGGCGCCGCCCACGGGCGCACGGCTCACGGTTCTGCCATGCTCGCCGGCGTGAAGGGCACCCTCATCGTGTGTGCGACGCCGATCGGCAACCTCGAGGATGTTTCGGCGCGCCTTCGCAGCACGCTGGAGACGGCCGACGTCGTCTTCGCCGAAGACACCCGCCGTACCGGAAAGTTGATGGAGCGACTCGGGATCCGCACCGAGCTTCGCTCCTTCTTCGTCGGCAACGAGCAGCAGCGCCTCGGCGAGCTCCGAGAGCGGCTGCGGCGTGGCGAGACCGTCGCTCTCGTCAGCGACGCAGGCATGCCTGCGATCTCCGATCCAGGGGTGGGCGCGGTGCGTTTGGCCAATGAGGTTGGAGCGACGGTATCGGTGATCCCGGGACCGAGTGCGGTGACCAGTGCGCTGGCAGTAGCCGGGCTCGGTGGTGATCGTTTTGTCTTCGAGGGTTTCCTGCCAAAGGGCGCCGGTGAACGGGTGCGACGAATGGAGGCGATCGCCGCCGACGACCGGCCCACCGTCCTGTTCTCGCCACCAAGCCGTGTCGCCAGGGACCTCGCAGAGTTGGCGGATCGTATTGGCGACGATCGGGCGGTAGTCGTGGCGCGGGAGCTGAGCAAACTCCATGAGGAGGTATGGCGAGGCACCCTTGGGGACGCTGCGGGTCACTGGGCGACCGACGTGCAGCCCCGGGGGGAGTTCACGCTGGTGATTGCCCCCGCCACCCACGAGGCGCCGGACATGGCGGGGGCGCTGGCATCGGTCGACGAGCGAGTCTCCGCCGGCGTTCGGCTGTCTGAGGCCGTTCGCCAAGTTGCACAAGAATCCGATGTGTCGCGACGGATCCTCTACGAGGCCGCGCTAGAAGCCAGGGCGACTAGGGATTCGTGATACGTAATACGTCGTACGTAATACGGGTGCTACGCGGCGACCTTGCCCCGGCAAACCGCACAGATGCCGCGGCCGAGGAATTCGGCGACATCTTCGGTCGTTCCACAGAACACGCACGTCGCCTCCAGCTTGCGCAGAACGATGGCGCCGTTTTCGACACCGATCTCGAGTTCATCGCCCTCATGGATGTTGAACAGGCGCCGGGTCTCGGCGGGCACCACGATCCTGCCCAGGTCATCGATCTTGCGCACCATCACCGTAGCCAAGGGAGCCTCCAGGCATGAATCGACTGTCCGACCCCGCAAGTGTAGGAGACGCTCGCACAACTGGAAGCAGCTCCCAGGTCCCCCGTTCTGCGGGCCACTAGCATCGCCGCCCGTGGCAAAACCCGACTCAACAGCCAAGAAGATCCTGGTCGCCGTCGCCTGGCCCTACGCAAGTGGATCCCGTCACCTCGGTCATCTCGCCGGGGCCTACCTTCCCCCCGACATCTTTGCCAGGTATCACAGGGCGCTCGGGGACGACGTCCTGATGGTTTCCGGCAGCGACGTGCACGGCACCCCCATCACGGTTCGCGCCGACCAGGAAGGGACGACGCCCGATGAGATCGTGGATCGCTACCACCGTGAGTTCGTCCAGCACTGGGAGGACCTCGGGATCCGGTACGACCTGTACACGACCACCGGCACCGATACCCATCGCCAGGTGACCCAGGACTTCTTCATGAAGCTGCTCGACAACGGCTACCTGTACCGGGAGACGACCGACCAGTTCTTCGACGACGAGGCGGGGCGATTCCTCCCCGATCGGTACGTGGAGGGGACCTGCCCCTACTGCGGGTTCCTGCACGCCCGCGGCGATCAGTGCGACAACTGTGGGCGGACCCTGGACCCGATCGATCTCATCGACCCCAAGAGCAAACTGACCGGCAATACGCCGGTGCTCCGTCAGACCGAGCACTACAACTGGAAACTCAGTGCCTTCCAGGAACCGCTCCTCGAATGGTTGCGCACCCGCCAGGGCTGGCGGCCCCACGTGCTGAACTTCGCCATCGGCATGGTCGAGGACGGCCTCCACGACCGGGCATTCACCCGCGACCTCGATTGGGGAATTCCGCTTCCGGTCGACGACATAGGACCGGGCAAGACGATCTACGTGTGGTGGGAGGCGCTCATGGGGTATTTCTCTGCGCCACAGGAATGGGCAAAGTTGGCCGGTGAGCCCGACGCGTGGAAGGCGTGGTGGGAGGACCCGGAGGCCGAATCCTATTACTTCATCGGCAAGGACAACATCCCGTTCCACGCCGTGTATTGGCCGGCACTGCTGATGGCCCACGGCGGGTTGAACCTGCCAACAGATGTGCCCGCCAACCAGTTCGTCACCTTTGGCGGTGAGCAGGCGTCGGCGAGCCGCGGCATCGGGCGGTCCATCGGCTGGTACACAGAGCGGTTCGAACCGGACGCGCTGCGCTATGGGCTGGCGATCAACTTCCCGGAGACCTCCGACACCGAGATCACCGTCACAGAGTTGGTAAAGCGAGTGAACGAGGAGCTGGTGGCGACGTGGGGCAACCTGGTCAACCGGGTGGTAACGATGACCGGGCGCTATTTCGATGGTGTCGTCCCTGCGGCCGTGGGCGCCGACACGCGAGACGCGGCGTTGATCGCCAATGTCGATGCAACCCTCGATGATGTCGGCGATCTGATCGGCGCCGTCAAGTTGCGCGCCGGGCTGCGACGGGCGATGGCCGGCGCCCAGAGCGTGAATGCGTACCTCAACGAACGGGAACCGTGGAAGACGGCGACGGACGACATCCAGCGAACAGGGACCACCCTCAAGGTCGCCCTCGACGCCATCGCCGGAATCGCCGTTGCCCTCTACCCCTATCTTCCGTTCACGACAACCAGGGTGCTGCTGGCGTTCGGTGTCGAGCTCGACGAGGATGGCCCGTCGTGGTCTCGCCCCGAGATCGCCAAAGGAACAAGGCTCTCCGAACTCGGCCCCCTCTACGCCAAAATGGAGCCGATCGACGAGGAGGAGTAGCCGTGACCACCTGGGTCGACAGTCACTCGCATCTGTTCCTCATGGCCGAGGATCCGACCACCGTCGTCGAGCGCGCCGTCGCCGCCGGGATCTCGTGGATGATGTGCCCGGGGACCGATCTGGAGACGAGTGTGCAGGCACGAGCCATCGCAGGCCGGCATCCGGATCGTGTCCGCTGGAGCGCGGGGCTGCATCCGCACGATGCCGGCAAGTGGGAAGCGGAGCGGGGACGGATCGCGGCGCTGGCCGTCGACGCCGACGCCATCGGTGAATGCGGCCTCGACTACTACCGCGATCTCTCCCCCCGCGATCAGCAGCGCTCAGCATTCGCAGCCCAGGTCGAGCTCGGTGTGCAGCTGGACAAACCGGTCATCGTGCATGTGCGGGATGCGTTCGCCGATGTCCACGACATCCTCGAATCGGCCGCCCTGGGGGAGCGGGCGGTCATGCACTGCTGGACGGGTGGACCGCGCTGGACCAAACGCTTCCGCGACCTCGGAGTGACCTTCTCCTATGCAGGGCCGATCACGTTCGCCACCGGCGACACCGTTCGCCGCGGCGCCGCTGAAGCACCACCCGAACGGACCCTGGTCGAAACCGACAGCCCGTATCTGGCTCCGGATCCGCATCGTGGAGAGCACAACCGCCCCGAGTGGGCCATGCTCAACGGCCGCGCTCTCGCCCGGGTATGGGGGGTCGATGTCGATACCGTTGCCGAGCTCTCCACCGCCCACGCCGCCCGTGTGTTCGGCGGGGCCCCGCTGGGAACGTCCGGTGCCTGATCCGACGCCGCAAGGGCGGGCCCGTATCCGCCGGCTACTCGCCGGCCACGAGCTGAGCCCGCGCAAGACGCTGGGACAGCACTTCCTCGCCGACCCCAACATCATCCGTAAGATCGTTCGGCTCTCCGGTGTTGGCCCGGGTTCGAAGGTCATCGAGGTGGGTGGTGGCACAGGGACGCTGACCGCTGAGCTCGCCGCCACCGGTGCCTCAGTCGTGGTCTACGAGATCGATGAAGGCCTGGTCGGTGTGCTCCACGAGGTGCTCGGTGGGATGCCGAACGTCGAGATCCGCCACCGGGACGTGTCGCGGGTCGATCTCCAGGATGCCCTCAGCGGTGAGCCCTGGGCGCTCGTCGCCAACCTCCCGTACAACGTGGGAACCGGGATCCTGCTCGACGCGTTGCGTTTTGCGCCACGCATCGATCGGTTTGTGGTCACCGTTCAGACCGAAGTCGCCCAGCGCCTCTTCGCTCAACCCGGCTCCAAGGTGTACGGCATCCCCAGCATCGTGGTTGCCCTCCACGCCACGGGGAAGGCGGCCTTTGCCCTTCGCCCCGACGTGTTCTACCCGGAGCCGAACGTCGGCTCCACCGTCGTTGAGTTGCAGCGGGTGTCGCCCCCCGCCAACGCCGAGGAGGCTATAACGCTGGCAATGGGTGCGTTTCAGCAGCGGAGGAAGATGGTGCGCGGCAGCCTGACCTCGCGGCTCGACGATCCAGCGGGGGTATTGCAGCGGGCTGGCATCGACCCAACCAGCCGGGCCGAGCAACTGGCACCGGATGATTTCGTCCGCCTTGCCCAGGCCGTGACCACATGACCGAGGCAAGGGCCAACGCCAAGATCAACCTCGCCTTGAAGGTCAGGGCTCCGCGTAACGACGGTTACCACCCGCTCCGTGGCCTGTCCCAATCCATCGATTGGTTCGATGAGATCAGCGTCGCCGACGCAGAAGCCGATGCGGTGGTGGTATCCAACGACATGGCCCCTGCCGACGAAGACAACCTGGCGTGGATCGCCGTCGACAACGTGCGCCGCGCCGCCGGATCGTCCCAGCCGATGCAGGTGGCAGTGCACAAGTCGATACCCGACGGCGCCGGTCTCGGTGGGGGCAGCGCAGACGCCGGCGCTGCGCTCATCCTCGCCTCGCGCCGCTTCGGCGTTTCCTTCGACGAGGTGCGCCGACTCGCCGTCGATCTCGGAGCGGACGTGCCGTTTGCGCTGGTCGGCGGAACCGCCGTCGTCACCGGCATCGGCGAGTTCGTCTCCCCGCAGCCGGACGCCGCCGGTTTCGCCCTCGCCGTAGTAGTCCCGCCCTTCCGGTTGGAGACGAGCCTCGTTTTCGCCGCCTGGGATGATCTCGGTGGCCCCGAGGGTCCCGCGCTCCCTGCGTCCGCCCTGCCACCTGTTCTTCGCGACCACGCACCGGTGACAAACGACCTGTACCCGGCCGCAGTCGCCGTCGTTGCCGCCCTCGACGATTGGAGGGCCGAGCTCGAAGGCGCCTGGGGCATCCCGGTGGCGATGACCGGCAGCGGTTCTGCCCTCTATGGGTACTTTCCGAGCATCGGTGAGGCCGAGGACGCGGTGGGCGAGGCCCCACCCGAGGCCCGCGCCGCTCGGGCCGCGTCGCCGGCTTCTTTCGCCTGGCAGCTCATAGACGAGCAGGGCCCGTAGTACGTGATACGTAATACGTCCCCGGGCACAGCGCCCACCGAATCGACCGCCCTAACCTCTAGGTGCCCCAATTGGGGGGTGGTGTAACTGGTAGCACGGGTGGTTTTGGTCCATCCAGTACGGGTTCGAGTCCTGTCCCCCCAGCGATGACCGATGCAGCAGCCATCAAGACCGGCGTCGTCGTGCTCGCCGCGGGCAAGGGCACCCGGCTGCGCTCCGACGTGCCAAAAGCCCTGCACGCCGCGGCGGGGCGCACCCTGCTTGGCTGGACGCTCGAGAACATCGCCCCTCTCGGTGTCGCCGCCACGGTCGCCGTCGTCGGCGACGGCGCTGCTGCGGTGACCGCCGCCCTCCCTGGCGATGTCGCCCACGTCATCCAGGATCCCCAGCTCGGGACCGGCGATGCGGCGAGGATCGGGGCCGAGTCTCTCCCGCCCGACGTCGAGACCGTGTTGATCGTCCCGGTCGACATGCCCCTGCTTTCGTCCGACACACTGGGTTCGGTCGTCGACACCCACCATCGCTCAGAAAACGCGGCGACCTTGCTCGTCGCTGCGATGAACGACCCGACCGGATACGGAAGGGTGCTCAGGGACGGCGAAACCGTTGTCGGCATCATCGAGGAGGGCGACGCCTCTGACGAGCAACGCGCCATCGATGAGGTCAACACCTCGGTGTATGCCTTCGATCGCGCCCTGCTCACCACCGCTCTCTCCGCCCTGGAGAATGGCAACGCCCAGGGCGAGTACTACCTCACCGACGTGATCGAACAGTTCGCTGCCGCAGGCAACCCGGTCGGTGTGGTGCGAACGGACGAAGTCGAGGCTCTTGGAGTCAACACACACGGTCAGCTCGCCGCCGCCGGCGGCCACCTTCGTCGCCGGATCAACGAGCGACTGATGGACGACGGCGTGGCCATGATCGACCCGGATCGGGTGTACATCGATGCCGGGGTCACCGTGGCCGGCGGGGCTCGCCTGTACCCGGATGTGTATCTCCATGGTGAGACCAGCGTTGGCGCCGGCGCCGAAGTCGGCCCGAGCGTGCACGCCACCGATACCAGCATCGGGGAATCGGCAACCATCCGGTTTGCGGTGATCGACCGGACCGTCATCGGGAAAGGGGCCATCGTCGGGCCGTTCACCCACCTGCGCCCCGGCACCGATCTTGGTGAAGGCGCCAAGGCCGGCGAGTTCGTCGGGATCAAGAACTCGACCATCGGCAAGGGATCAAAGGTGCCCCACCTCAGCTACGTCGGCGACGCCGACATCGGCGAAGGGTCGAACCTGGGTGCGGGCACGGTGACGGTCAACTACGACGGTTATGAGAAACATCGCACGACGATCGGCGATCGGGTGCGGATCGGGTCGGACACGATGCTGATCGCGCCGGTGGAAATCGGCGACGACGCCTACACCGGCGCAGGCTCGGTCATCACCGAGGATGTCGCCCCTGGCGCACTCGCCGTTGAGCGTTCGTCGCAAGTCGAGGTCCCGGGCTACGCTGAGCGCCGAAGGCGCCGAGCGGCTCAGGATAGGGACAGCTGATGGAGGGCGGCTGATGGAGCTTCCAAGCCGGAAACGGTTGATGGTGTTCTCGGGGTCGGGTAACGAGCCCCTCGCCGAAGAGGTGGCCAACATTCTTGGCGTCCAGCTTGGCGGCGTGGAACGCTCGGTCTTTGCCAACGGCGAGATCTACGTGCACTACACCGAGAGCGTTCGCGGTGCCGACACCTTCGTGATCCAGAGCCACACCCACCCGATCAACTTCCACATCATGGAGCAGCTGATCATGATCGATGCCCTGATGCGGGCGTCGGCGAAACGGATTACCGCCGTTATCCCCTTCTTCGGCTACGCCCGCCAGGACAAGAAGGGCCGCCCCCGTGAGCCGATCTCGGCCAGGCTGATGGGAGATCTCTTCTTGCAGGCAGGCGCCGACCGGATCGTCTCCCTCGATCTGCATACCGGGCAGATCCAGGGTTTCATCAATGCACCGTTCGACCACCTCACCGCCATCAAACTATTCGCCGACTACGTCGAGGACACGTTGCAGGGCCCGACGACGATCGTATCCCCGGACGCCGGGCGGGTGAAACTCGCCTCGCGTTTCGCCGCCCACCTCGACGCCCGCGTCGCCTTTGTTCACAAGCGCCGTGCCGACGACGTCCGCAACGACACGTCGGCCCTGTGGGTGGTGGGCGACGTCGAGAACCGGCACTGCATCATCATCGACGACCTGGTCGATACTGCAGGCACCGTGGTCGGTGCTGCCGAGTTGCTCATTGAGCGAGGCGCGCTCTCGGTCAGGGTGATCGCTACCCACGGCGTGCTGTCGCCACCCGCCGTGGATCGGCTGAAGAACGCCCCGATCGACGAGCTGGTCATCACCAACTCGCTCCCGGTCCCCGATGACGCCAGCCATCTCGGCTCCCTGACCGTGTTATCGATCGGGCCCATCCTGGCCGGAGCGATGAATGCCATATTCGCCGACGCCTCGGTGAGCGAGATCTTCCAGGGCGAAAATATCTGAGTAGCGAGTCGCCGGGCGCCGGTCGGAAGAACCATGGATACGCACACGATCAGGATCGAAACCGGCGCCAGCAGGGGAACCTTCGATGTGACCGGCGAGGTCAGCGCCTTCGTCGCCGGCAAGGGAGACGGGCTCGTGTCGGTGTTCGTCCCGCACGCCACGGCGGGGATCGCGATCATCGAGACCGGCGCCGGCAGTGACGCCGATCTCATGGATGTCATCGATGCCATCTTGCCACGGGGCGACGACCGCTACCGACATCGCCACGGCTCCGAGGGTCATGGAGCGGACCACGTGCTGCCGGCGCTGGTGTCGCCCTCGGTCACCATCCCGGTCGTCGACGGCCGCCTCGCGTTGGGCACATGGCAATCGGTCCTGTTCGTGGACCCGAACCCGGACAACCCCAGCCGCACCGTGCGGCTGAGCTTCATCGCCGGCTGAGGGTTGGAGCAGGCAACACCTAGACTTTCAGCACCTGAGTCGACGACCACCGACTATCGACGGAGTGAGACATGGAGCAGGAGAAGCTGCGCGCCCAGAAACGGGTCACCTCTGGAACCCGTCCCGCCCGCCGTATGCGGCGCGAAGGACGCATCCCCGCAGTCGTATACGGAACCGGCCTTGAAACGGTCTCGATCAGCATCGATAGCCGCGAGCTGGACGCAACGTTGCGTACCGAGGCAGGCCTCAACGCCTTGATCAACGTCGTCGTCGAGGACGGCGATGAAGTCCTGGCCGTTGCGCGAGAGATCCAGCGCGACCCGGTGCGCGGAAACATCACCCACGTCGATCTCATCAAAGTGTCTCTCGACGTCGAGATAGAGGCCGAGGTCTCCCTCTCTTACGTCGGCATCCCCGTCGGGGTACGCGAGGAGGAGGGTTTCATCGAGGCGATCGAGACCACCGTCGCCATCCTTGCCCTGCCAACGGCGATCCCGTCATCGATCGAGGTGGACATCACCGACCTCGGCATCGGCGACACACTCAAGGTCGGCGACCTCGTGGCGATCGAGGGTGTCACCTACACGACGGACGTCGATCGTCCCCTGGTCACCGTGCTGCTGCCCGTCATCGAAGAAGAGCCCGAGGTCGAGCTGCTCGAGGGTGAGGAGCTCGAAGAGGGCGAAGAGGGCGAACCGGTCGAAGGCGAAGAGGAAGCCGAAGCCGCCGACGGTGGGGAAGACACCGCCAAAGAGGGTTGAGCTTGGCCGCCAGCCTGATCGTCGGACTGAGAAACCCCGGCTCGCGCTACGAAGGAACCCGCCACAACGTCGGGGCAGAGGTGGTTGCAACGGTGGTACCTGGGCAGCGCTTCAAGAGAGCGCGCCTCGGCATCAGGGCCGACGTCGCCGAGGTGCGGATCGGGGAGGCCAAAGCGGTGCTCGCCGTGCCTCGTACGTTCATGAACGAGTCCGGCGACGCCGTCGAGCCACTGTTTCGCTACTTCGGTGCCGACGGCGATCATCTGCTGATCATCCACGACGACATCGACTTGCCGTTTTCCAAGCTCCGCGTGCAACAGGCCGGTGGTGATGCCGGCCACAACGGTGTGCGGTCCATCGTGCGGTCCCTCGACAGCGATGGGTTCTGGCGTCTCAAGGTCGGTGTCGGGCGACCACCCACGAGGGTGGACCCCGCGGACTATGTCCTGAACCGGTTTGGCAAGGACGAACGGGACGCCGTCGACGATACGGTGATTCGAGCCGCCCAGATCGCCGAAGTGTTTGCCACCTCGGGAGGCGAGGCGGCCAGGGAACGCGCAGGGGAGTTGAACTGATCGGGCCGAATCAGCCGTACTGTGTCGATCTATGAGCTCGGTTCGGTTCGTCGCAGCCGTCGATCAAGGAACGACCAGTTCACGGTGCGCTCTGATTGATCGCTCCGGCGCCATCGTGGCGATGGATCAACGAGAGCACGCCCAGATCTACCCGCAGCCGGGCTGGGTGGAGCATGACGCGATCGAGATCAGGCACAACATCGACGTCGTGGTTTCCGGGGCGCTGGAGGCGGCCGGCGCCACGGCGGCGGATGTCGCCGCCGTCGGGATCACCAACCAGCGCGAGACAACGCTGTTGTGGTCGCGTGCCACCGGCGAGCCCGTCGGCAACGCCATCGTCTGGCAGGACACCCGCACCGCCGAGCTGTGCCGAGAGCTTGCGGGGTCCGAAGGCGCCGACCGATTCCGCGCCGTCACCGGGTTGCCGCTGGCCACCTACTTCTCCGGTCCCAAGTTGCGCTGGATACTCGACCAGGACGAGCAGTTACGGGCGAGGGCCGAATCCGGCGAGCTCGCTTTTGGCACGATGGACAGCTGGGTGGCGTGGCACCTCACCGGGGAGCACGTCACCGATGTCACCAACGCCAGCAGAACCATGCTGATGGACCTCGCCGGCCTGGAGTGGTCGCCCCAATTGCTCGATGCCTTCGATATACCGGCGGCGTTGCTGCCCTCGATCGTGCCCTCGTCGGGGGTCATCGCCCCGAACGCCCTCGGCGAGGCCCCGCTGGCCGGGATCCTGGGCGACCAGCAGGCGGCACTGTTCGGGCAGGCCGCCTTCACCCCTGGCGAGGCCAAGAACACCTACGGGACCGGTTGTTTCATGCTGCTCCACACCGGGGATGAGCCGGTGATGTCGAGCAACGGGATGCTGACGACCGTCGCCTATCAGATCGAGGGCATGCCCGTCCAGTACGCGTTGGAGGGATCGGTGGCGATCGCCGGCGCCGGGGTGCAGTGGCTGCGCGACAACCTGGGGCTGATCGAGTCCGCCGCCGACGTCGAGGTCCTCGCAGCGAGCGTTGAGGACAACGGCGGCGTGTACTTCGTGCCCGCCTTCTCCGGGCTGTTTGCACCATGGTGGCGAGACGACGCCAGAGGCGTGATCGCCGGCCTTACCCGATTCGCCACCAGCGGTCACATTGCCAGGGCGGTTCTCGAAGCAACTGCCTACCAAACCCGCGACGTGCTGGAGGCGATGGAGGCCGACGCCGGATCGGCCCTCGACTCTCTCAAGGTCGATGGCGGGATGGTGGTCAATGACCTGTTGATGCAGTTCCAGGCCGACATCCTCGATATCAGGGTCGTCCGCCCGAAAGTCAACGAGGCCACCGCGCTCGGCGCCGCCTACGCTGCAGGCCTTGCCGTCGGGTTCTGGTCGAGCCTCGATGAGCTTCGCTCCCACTGGGCGATAGACCGCACCTTCGAACCGGCGATGTCGCAAGCCAAACGTGAGGCGTACTACGCCGATTGGCTGAAGGCCGTGTCCAAGAGCACCGGCTGGGTCTAGGAGGGTGCTGCGCAATCCTCCAGCGGGCCGTCGCAGTCGGGAGAAACCGATTCACCGCAACCCTCGAGCAAGCGGCGGCCCATAGCACTCGTCATTGTTCAGCACCCTCCCTAGCCGGTGAATCTGCGCGCCCTCGCTTACCATCTCGAACCGTATGTCGATCCCAAATCTGCTCGCCGTCATCCGGCTCGTCCTCACCCCGGTCGCGATGGCCCTGATCCTCGCCTCCCCGGACCGCGATACGGCCACGATCGCGGCGGTCGTGGTGTTCGTCGTGGCCGCCCTCACCGATTATGCCGACGGGTTCCTGGCGAGGCGGTGGCAGATCACGACCACCTTCGGTGCGTTCCTGGACCTGTTGGCAGACAAGGTGCTCGTCGCCGGCGCCCTGATCGCCCTGGTCGACATCGGCACCGTGTCGAGCTGGGCGGCCTTCCTCATCATCGGCAGGGAGATCGCGGTCATGGCCCTGCGGGGGGTCGCCGCTCTCGGGCAGTCAACCGTCCCTGCCAGCTTCTGGGGTAAATCCAAGGCCGCACTCCAGTTCCTCGCCGTCACCGTGGCGATTCTCGAGCCCGACATCGTCATCGGCCCGTGGCGCCTCGACCAGTGGCTCATCGGGTTGGCCGTGGTGGTGACCCTCGTCTCCGCAGGCGATTACTTCGGCCGCTTCCGCGCCGTCTTCTCCACCCAACGCGACGCGGCCTAGGGACCCGCGGCCGTCGGTACGATTCCATTTCGTGTCTGTTCCGCTCAGCTCCATCCTCGACCGATTCGGTCGCGACCTCGTCCTTCCCTTCGAGGGCCGGATCGTCGTTCCCCCATCCTTGAGGGCCGTCGTGCTCGCCGGATCGGCGAGGCGCCTCGGAAAGCCGCTGCTCGGCATCGTTCCCGGGGAGCGTGAGGCCGAGGAGCTGGCGGAGGATGCTGCCCTCTTCGGACCTGCGTTCCATCTCCCCGCCTGGGAGACGCTGCCATTCGAACACGTTTCTCCGAGTCTGCTCACCATGGCGGACCGCGTTGTCGCCAGGCACGCCTTGGCCTCTGGCGAGCCGGTGGTGGTCGTCGCCTCGGTTCGCGCCGCCATGCAAAGGGTCAGCCCGACACCGGTGGCACCCATCACCCTGCGCCGCGGAGATGAGACGGATGGCTTCGAAAGGATCGTGGAGGGTCTGGTCGCCTTGGGCTACAAGCGGACGGGGCGAGTCGAGTCTCATGGTGAGTTTGCGGTGCGCGGCGGCATCATCGACATCTTTCCCGTTCAGGCCGACCACCCGTCCCGCCTCGACTTCTACGGGGACCAGATCGAAGAGATCAGACCCTTTTCGATCGCTTCCCAGCGTTCCGAAGGTGTGGCGACACACGTGGAGATCTACCCCGCCGGCGAGCTCTTGATCGACCCTGCGATGCGGGAGCGGGCCGCCGAGCTTGCCACCACCGAGCCGTGGGCCGCAGCCACCTGGGACCGAGTCGCCGAGGGCATCTCATTCCCTGGCATTCAGTCGTGGCTGCCCTGGCTGGCCCCGGCAGAGACGCTGCTCGACGAGTCGGCGGCGCCCACCGTGCTCTTCGACCCTGCCCGGTCCGAGAACCGGGCACGTGAGCTCGTGGCCGAGGAGAGCGACCTGGCTCGAGTGCTGGCGGGAACCTGGGGTCCCGGCGCGCCCCAGGCCGGTGACCACCCCATGCTGTACCTCGAGCTGAGGTCTCCCGCCCTGATCGAGGCGCCGTCTCAGGCCTCGGGTCCCGGGGACGAGGCCTATGAGGCGAGCCCGTTCGGCGGCGTCGCCGGAGACCCGGCGTCGATCGCCGAGGCGATCGGTCGTTGGAGCAGCCGCCAAGTCGACATCGTGGTGGCGATGGATGGTGCACCGGCCGCGGAGCGGGTTGCCAAGGTGCTGGCCGAAGCGGGCGCAGGGCTTCCCGTCGCCGAGATTCTCGAGGTCGTCGCACCGACCGTGCTGCCCGCAGGCATCCACCAGGGGTTTGTGTTTCCTGCCATCGGAACCGGCGTCGTCGGGGAGCGGGAGATCGCCGGGCGCCGCCGCTCTCATCGGGGCGTCCGGGCGGGGAGGGGTGGCCGCACCGATGAGGCCTATCGCGATCTCAGCCCCGGCGACTTCGTGGTCCATCACCACCACGGCATCGGACGATTCCAGGGCCTCGTCCATCGCGATATGGCAGGCGCCGCCCGTGACTACCTGCTCGTCGAATACGCAGCAGGCGACAAGCTGTACGTCCCTACGGATCAGCTGGCTGCGGTACGACGCTACACCGGAGGGGAGAGCCCGCGTTTGTCGCGGATGGGTGGAAGCGACTGGTCGCAGACCCGCAGCAAGGTGCGTAAGGCGGCGGCGATCGTGGCCGAGGACGTGGTCAAGCTGCACCGGGAGCGAGCCGCAGTCACCGGGCATCGATTCGAGCCGGACACGCCGTGGCAGGCCGAGTTCGAGGCGGCGTTTCCCTATGAAGAGACGGTGGATCAGCTCGCCGCCGTAGCCGACGTCAAGGCGGATATGGAAAGCGAGATGCCCATGGACCGGCTCGTGTTCGGCGATGTCGGTTTCGGTAAGACCGAGGTGGCACTGCGGGCGATCTTCAAGTCGGTGCAAGAGGGCAGACAGGCGGCGTTGCTCGTTCCTACCACCCTGCTCGCCCAGCAGCATTTCGCCACGATGCAAGAGCGCTTCGACCCGTACCCGATTCGCGTCGAGATGCTCAGCCGCTTCCTTACCCCGACCCAGCAGAGGGGCGTGGTGCGCGGCCTGGGCGACGGATCGGTCGACGTCGTGGTCGGTACCCACCGGCTGTTGTCCAATGACGTGTCATTCGCCGACCTGGGGCTTCTGGTGGTCGACGAGGAGCAACGATTTGGCGTAACCGCCAAGGACAAGTTGAAGGCGATTCGATCGTCGGTCGACGCCATGACCCTCACCGCCACCCCTATCCCGCGAACGCTCGAGTTGGCGCTCGTCGGGATCAGGGACGTCAGCCAGATCAGGACCCCCCCGGAGGACCGCCACCCGATCCTCACCTATGTGGGCCCGTACGACGCCCAGGCGGTATCGGCTGCGATCCGCCGTGAGATGCTGCGCGAAGGTCAGGTCTTCTACGTGCACAACCGCGTGCAGTCGATCGACCACGCAGTGGCCCGCCTCCAGGATCTGGTCCCCGACGCCCGGTACGCCGTCGCCCACGGTCAGATGAGCGAAGGTCAGCTCGAGCAGGCCATGTTCGACTTCTGGAGCGGCGAGTACGACGTGCTGGTGGCGACGACGATCATCGAGTCCGGCCTCGACCTGCCCCAGGTCAACACGCTCATCGTGGAAAGAGCCGACCGGCTCGGGCTCGCCCAGCTCTACCAGTTACGGGGAAGGGTGGGGCGGTCCAGCCGGCGGGCCTATGCCTACCTCTTCCACCCACCGGAGGAGCGGATCGCGGAGACGGCGCATCGCCGCCTGGAAGCGATTGGGGAATTCTCCCAACTCGGCTCCGGGTTCGAGCTGGCCATGCGGGACCTGGAGATCCGCGGGGCGGGCAGCATCCTTTCCGAGACCCAATCGGGCCACATCGCCGCCGTAGGTTTCGATCTGTATACCGAGCTGGTTGCCGATGCCGTCACCGAGCTCACCGGCGCCGCCATCGAGCACGAGCCGGAGATCGACATCAGGATCGATCTCCCCATCGATGCTCGCCTTCCCGACGACTATGTGCCCGAGGCCGATGGCCGCCTCGAGGGGTACCGCAGGCTTGCCGCAGCGTCGACGCCGGAGGCCGTTGACGATGTGGTCGAAGAGTGGCGGGATCGTTTCGGGCCATTGCCCGCAGAGGCCGAAGCCCTCATCGACGTGGCCAGGCTCCGGGTGGCGGCGGCACGTGCCGGGCTGGAGGAGGTGGTCAAGCTGCGCAACGAGGTGCGCATGTCCCCGGTGAGTCTCAAGGCCTCCAGGGAGGTGCGTCTGGAACGGATCGCCCCCGGCTCGGTGCTCCGCGACTCGGTGCTGTACATTCCGGCCCCGGCCGACAACGGAAACGTGGCCGCCACCTTGCGCGCTTTCGTCGAAACCATGTGGCCGGTCGACCAATAGGCGGGCGTGACACGCCTCCGTCGATCATCCGCGTAAGCTCCCGACGATGGCATACGGCGGCATCGAAGGCGGGGGAACGAAGTTCGTGTGTGTTGTCGGCACCGGTCCGGACGACGTCACCGCATCGACGACCTTCGCTACCACAACACCCGACGAGACGCTGTCCGATGTCTCCGGGTTCTTCTCCGCCCACGACATCGCTGCCCTCGGCGTGGCCACCTTCGGGCCCCTCGACCTCGATCCTGCTTCTCCTACCTACGGTCACCTTCTCGTTACCCCCAAATCGCGGTGGTCGGGTTTCGATGTGGTTGGAACCCTGGCGAGAGCGCTTGGCGTCCCGGTAGCCATCGACACCGACGTCAATGGGGCCGCCATCGGTGAGGGCCGGTGGGGGGTGGGACAAGGCCTCGATACCTTCCTGTATGTCACCGTCGGCACCGGCATTGGGGGTGGGGGACTGATCGGCGGGAAACCGATGCACGGCCTGACGCATCCAGAGATCGGCCACATGCGGATCCCGCGCCATCCCGATGATCCCTTCCCCGGGAACTGTCCCAACCACGGTGACTGCCTGGAAGGGCTGGCGGCGGGCCCCGCCATCGCCGAACGCTGGGGGCGGCCGGCGGATGATCTCGGTGAGCATGCCGAGGCGGCGACGGTGTTCGAGGCGTTCTATCTCGGTGTTGCCATGAACAACCTGACGCTGACCATCTCTCCGCAGCGCATCATCATCGGCGGCGGGGTGCTTGGGATGCCGGGCCTCCTGGAGGCAACCAGGACGGTCATGCTCGACACACTGGCCGGATACGTGCAGCTCCCCTCAGACGATGCGTCTGACTACCTCATCACACCAGGGCTCGGGCGACGTTCGGGGGTGCTCGGTGCGTTGGTCTTGGCCGGCGCTTGAGGACCGCACACTGAGGCGCCGCCTGCGATCGGCTCAGTGGCCTTTGCCTGCCGACCGCTTGATCTTCCGCTGAGCGACGTTCAGGTGGCTGAGCGCATCGGCATAAAGAGGCATTCGAGCTGGTGCGCAGCAGCTCACCTGCAGGTACCCGAATTGTTCTCCGATGTCCGTCAGTGTCGAGAGGGCACGCTCGAGAGCTTCGGTGTCGTCGCTCGAGGCCTCGATTTCGGCACGAACCAATGCGATGTCCTCCTTGATGGCGAGCATGCGCGGACTGCGGTCGGGTTGGCAGCACATCTCGTGCAGTCGATCGACGACAGCATCGCAATCGGCAAGGGCTCGGCGCGAGGCTGCAAGGGTATCAGCGGGCATGGCAGGCAAGTTTACGACCACCAGCGCGTCAACCGTGACAGAGCAGCCAGGTCCGTGGCGCAGCCCTCCTAGGGCGGGTCGTGTGAGCGCGGTCGGAAGAAGCGGCGTCGGTGGGGTGGGGAGTCGGGGTCGATGGAGAAACCTTCGCCGTGAACGATGACGTGATGGTGGTACCAGCAAAAGCGTGGTGAGGTTGTCGGCGTCGGTGCTGCCGCCTCGGGCCCAGGGAGTGATGTGGTGCGACTCGAGGCGATACCGGGACGTGCAACCGTCGGCAGTGCATGCCCCGGCGTCGCGGTGCAGAACGAACCGGCGCAGCTTGCCTGATACGACGCGGCCGGCGCGCCCTATGTTGAGCGGGGTGCCGTTTGCAGTGGTGGAGAGGACTTCGACGGACCCGGAACAGATGACCGCCTCGAGGGTGGCGGGTCCGACCCTGGGTCCGGACGCGACGGTGACACCGGTTTCGCCACCGGTGGTGGCGGCCAAGGCGGCGTCGACGAAAACGGTGACCTGGGGGGTGGCGCCGTTCCCAGCGGTGGCACCGTTCAGGGCGTCTTGGGCCATCTTCCATAGGGCATCGGCGTTGCGGGTGGTGCGGCTACGGGGGACTCCCGGGGCGTCGGGGAGGGTGTCACCGATGCTGTGGAGGGCCTCTTCGACGATGCGACTGGCGACACCGAGTACCCGGCCGTGGAACTGTAGGGCGGTGTGGTCCAGGTTGGATTGGGTCGCCATGTACCGCTCCTGGAACCCCTGGTGTTCCTGGTTGCGGCTCATGCGGCGCCGATAGGCGGCTTGGCGGTGAATCCCGGCCACATCAAATCCTGCTGAGCCCTCCAACACCGCCTCTTCGTCACCGGCTTGGGCGAGGCGAGCCACGGCGATGGTCCGGTCGAAGGTGAGCTCACCGGCCGCGGCGGCCTGTTCGACCAGGGAGAGTTCGTCGAGGCGGCGGGCGGTGTTGACCAGGGTCTTGGCGGTGTCGGGAGCTACATCGAGACGGCCGGTCACCCACTCGGTGAGGGAGCGGCACCCGTCGCTCACCGGTACCTGGCGCCGGTCGACCTCCCGCAAGACCGCCATTTGGGCTGCCCGACCCCGACCGATCACCCGCTCGATACCGGTGACGAACTGCTCCAGCTCGTCGATCGAGTACTCCGAGAAATCCATTCCCTCCATGCCCGCACCGTATCAGCCGGGTATGACACGTTTCACCCAGCGACGGGTCGATGCCGAGCCTCGGCTTCTCGAGTGGCAACCTCCTTTCGTACCTGGGGTGACCGTGCTGAAAATGGCCGTTGGCCAAAGCGAGGGCAAGGGAGAAATGAAGCCCTGGTTCGTCGTGGCGCCGAAATAGCAGGGTCGATACCTCTATGCCCCGTCACGTCGCCTTTCTCCGAGCGATCAACACCCCGGGTCGCAACGTGAAGATGGATCGGCTCCAGTCCGCGTTCGTGGCACTCGGCATGGACAACGTCGAGACGTTCATTGCTTCTGGCAACGTCATCTTCGACTCGGATGGTGCAGACCTCACCGGCCGGATCGAAGCGGCCCTCAAAGCCGAGGTCGGGTTCTCCATACCCGTGTATCTGAGGACCGCCGATGAGGTGATCGCGGCGGCCGACAGCCATCCTTTCGGCGATACCGACGGTGAGGTGGAAATCTCATTCCTTCCCACGGAGCCGGACCCGGAGGACGTCGTCGACCTGGTCGGCACCGCAACCGGCTCGGATCGACTCGCCGTGGTCGGGCGCGAGCTGTACTGGCTGCATTCAGGGCCCCGCAGCGAGTCCGACCACCGCGAGGCCACGGTGGTCAAGATCCTGGGCATGCCGACGACACAACGCTCGGCAAGAACGGTGCAACGCATCGCCGACAAGTACTTGCGCTGAGGACTCGTGAGCCGCTTCGGTGATCGGCGACTGTTGACATCAGCATTCAGCTCATACACTGCAACGCCCTATGCGTACCAGAACCGCCATCGTGGTCTTCGTCGCCGTTGTGGCGAGTTCCTGTTCGGGCTCACAAACGGTGGCAGAGGTCAACGACCATCCGATCACCGCGGAACAGGTCACCGCCCTCAGCGCGGAGGGCGAAGACGAACCGGTGTACTCCGCCGCCCTGTTTCGTCGCAACCTGACCCTGCTGATCTTCAACACCGCATTCAGGACCGCCGCAGAGAGCGAGTTCGGTATCGAAGGACTGAACGACGCCGATCGCCTCGCCGACCGGATCGCCAATCCGCCGCCGGAGCAAGTCGCGATTTTTGCCAACATCGCGGCAAACCCCGACACCACCTCCGGGCTACTGGACACGGCCGCCGAATTCTTTCTGATCCGCGATGCCGTGTTGGCCCAGCTCATCCCAGACCAGCTGAGCAGGGACCCTGCGTTGATAAGCGAAGCTTGGGATGACTGGTCGGTCACGGCCATGGAGGCGGCAGAAGTCGCCGTTGCCTCCCAGATCGGTGTCTGGGACGGTCCAGGGTCCAGGATCCTTCCGCCGCCCTCCGGATGAGGGAGGGCATCACGGTCGTCGGTCTTGGCCCTGCAGGGCTCGATCGGTTGCGCCCCGCCGATCTCGCGGTGCTGGAGGATGAACGGGCGGAGATCATCGTGAGGACCGCCGAGCACCCTGCAGCATCGGAGCTGGCGGCGAGAAGGGCCATCACCGCCTGCGACGACCTGTATCGGCAGGGGCGCGAGTTCGATGACGTGTACGACGCCATCGCCACCAGGGTCCTGGACGCAGCACACTCCGGGCCTGTGGTGTTCGCCGTGCCCGGCTCACCGCTGGTAGGGGAGCGGACGGTTCTTTTGATCGTCGCCCGAGCGGCGGCGGCGCAGATCCGTTGCGAGGTTCGGCCCGGCGAGTCGTTCATCGACCTCGCCTGCGCCGCCGTCGGCATCGATCCGATCAGCGACGGTCTGCAAGTGCTCGACGCTCGATCGCTGCCCGACCCCCTGCCCTTGCATCTGCCTACGCTCATCGCCCAGATCGACACACAACTGGTGGCCGGTGACGTGGCGCTGAGCCTCGGCCGTACGCTGCCGGACGACTACCAGATCACCATCATCGACCGGATCGGTGATACCGACGGTTCGATCCGAGTCCTTCCTCTTTCAGCGTTGGCAAAGGCAAGCGTCGGACCGCGGACCAGCCTGTTCGTTCCAGCGGCTGCGGTCGGCATTCTCGGTCTGGTGGCGACCAACCGGATCCTCCGTCTCGAATGTCCCTGGGATGCCGAACAGACGCACCACACCCTGGTCAGCCATCTGATCGAGGAGACCTATGAGACCGTCGATGCCATCGCCAAGCTCCCGGCGGCGGCGCCCGGCGGCGAGACGGATTTCGGTGCGTATGCCGAACTGGAGGAGGAGCTTGGCGATCTGCTGATCCAGGTCGTGTTCCACTCGACCATGGCGCAAGAGGCCGGGGCGTTCGACCTCGACGAGGTCGCAGAAGGCATACGGAGGAAGATCGTCAGCCGGCATCCCCACGTGTTCGGTGATGTCGTGGTCGCCGATGCCGGTGAGGTCGTCGGCAATTGGGAAGAGATCAAGTCTGTCGAGAAACGCAGGGACTCGCTGATGGACGACATCCCCTCTGTACTGCCGGGGACGGCACGAGCGGACAAGATCCAGAGTCGAGTCGCTGCGGTCGGCTTCGACTGGCCGGAGGCGGCGCCGGTGTTCGCCAAGGTCGAAGAAGAGCTCGCCGAGCTCAGAGAGGTGGCAGGTGATCGCGATGCGGCAACCGGCGAGCTTGGTGACCTGCTCTTCTCTGTGGTGAACCTCGCCCGGCACCTCGATGTCGACCCCGACATCGCACTGGCCCGTGCCAACGACAAATTCACCGATCGTTTCAGGGTGGTGGAGCAGCTTGCCAAGGACCGTGGGCTCATCTTGCGCGAGCTGTCGCTGGATGAGCTGGATGGGCTGTGGGAAGAAGCCAAGGGAGTCGCAAGTCGCAAGTCGCAAGTCGCAAGTCCAGAACCGTGACACGAGAGCCGCGAACTGGGAACTGGGAACTGGCAACTCTGTTTCGCTACCACCCAGAAAGCCTGCCCGGCCCTACGCTCACCGGTACATGTCGTTCATCGAAACCATCACGGCACGAGAGGTGCTCGATTCGCGGGGCAACCCGACGGTCGAGGCCGAGGTGCAACTCGCCGACGGCTCGTCCGGCTGGGCGATGGTTCCTTCGGGAGCTTCGACCGGCGCCCTCGAGGCGGTAGAGCTACGCGACGGCGGTGATCGGTATCGGGGCCAGGGTGTGCTGACTGCGGTGGCCAACGTCAACGACCGGATCGCTCCGGTCTTGTTCGGAGTCGATGCCACCCGCCAGGAACAGGTCGACCAGGTGATGATCGACCTCGACGGAACGCCGAACAAGGCCGAACTGGGCGCCAACGCCATCCTGGCGGTGTCGCTGGCGACGGCGCGGGCGGCGGCGGAATCGGTTGGCCTCCCTCTGTACCGGTACCTCGGCGGAGTCGAGGCCCGGGTGCTGCCGGTTCCCTGCTTCAACGTCCTCAACGGGGGGGCCCACGCCGCGAACTCGGTCGATGTCCAGGAGTTCATGATCGTGCCCGGCGGCCTGCCCTCCTACCGGGAGGCGGTGAGGGCCGGCGCCGAGATCTACCACGCGCTGAAGAAGGTGCTTGCCGGGAAAGGCCTCACCACCAACGTAGGCGACGAGGGCGGCTTTGCCCCGAACCTGCCAGACGACAGGGCGGTCCTCGACACCATCCTCGAAGCCATCGCAGAGGCGGGATACGAGGCGGGCAAGGACGTAGCGCTCGCCATCGATGTCGCCGCCAGCGAGCTGCACGACGGCGGCCGATACACGTTGTCGGGCTCGCAGCTCACCTCGGAGGAGATGGTCGATCACCTCGCAGGCCTCGTCGCCGACTACCCGATCGTCTCGGTCGAGGACGGGCTCGACGAAGCCGACTGGGATGGCTGGCAGTCGCTGACCGAGCGGCTGGGCAAACAGATCCAGCTCGTCGCCGACGACCTGTTGGTCACCAACGCCGAATTGTTACAACGTGCCATCAGCGAGCACGTCGCCAATGCCATCCTCATCAAGGTCAATCAGATCGGCTCCCTTTCCGAGACGATGCACACGATGAGCATTGCTGCGGTCAACGGGTACGGGAGGATGATCAGCCACCGTTCCGGCGAGACCGAGGACCCGTTCATTGCCCATCTGGCGGTGGCGACCAATGCCGGCCAGATAAAGTCGGGGGCTCCTGGGCGCGGAGAGCGCACCGGCAAGTACAACGAGTTGTTACGCATCGAAGACGATCTCGAGAGCGACGCCCGTTATGCTGGGTGGCAGCCGTTCCAGGTGAAACCATGACCAGCACCCTGGAGCGCGACACGCCGACGACTCCGCGAAAACAGCGGTGGGGTTGGGTGTTGGCCGTCGTCCTGCTCGGCGCGTTGGCGCTCACCGTTTCCGGAGTCTTTCCTTTCCGACAGCTCGTCGACCAGCGCAGGGCGGTCGAAGAAAGCCGTCAGCAGCTCGCCGCGCTCGAGGCGGAAAACCGCAAAATCGCGGAGGACGTCAGCGCCCTCAGCACCGACGCTGAGATCGAGCGCGTTGCCCGTGACCAATACGGCCTGGTACGACCGGGCGAGACGGGGTACGTCATCGTGTCTCCCCCGGACGCCGACACCGCGGACGACACCGTCATCGTGCCGGTGGAAGAGGCGCATCGACCATGGTGGGCGCGGATCTGGGACTGGATCACCGGGAGTGACCTGCCCGACGATGGATGACGTCGCGGTGGTCGCGGCACAGATCGAGCGCACGCCGCGCTCTGTTGTCGAGGTAAGCCTCAGGTGCGCACTCGGGCTCCCCGTCGTGACCTCGGTACCTCCGTTGCTCGATGACGGCACACCGTTTCCGACATCGTCCTGGCTGACCTGCCCGCTGGCGGTGCGGCGAATAGGACGAGTCGAGGCCGATGGAGGCGTCCAGACAGCCGAAACCCTGATCGGTGGCGATCCGGATTTCGCTGCGGCCCACCAGCGGGCGATGCAACGTTACGGCGAAGACCGCGACGCCCTGATCCCCCGGGACCACGAAGGGCCACGCCCGTCGGGAGGCGTCGGAGGCTCCCGGGCCGGGGTGAAGTGCTTGCATGCCCACTACGCCGATCACGCCGCGGGAAACGACAACCCGGTTGGGGCATGGGTGGCGCCGCGCGTCGAGCCACTCAACTGCACCGTGCCATGCACGGCAGATGTCGGAGGCGTGGTGGTGCGTAACCCGGAATGGGTCGAGCCAACCCTGCGCGACCGGTGATCCGCGCCGCAGTCGACATCGGGACCAACACGGTGCGGCTGCTCGTCGTCGATGGCGAAGGGCGCGACCTGGAGCGCCGATACGTCGTCACCGGGCTGGGGCGGGGAGTCGACACCGCGGGCGCTTTCCGCGCCGACTCGGTGGCGCACACCCTCGACGTCCTCGGCGAGTATCGAGAGACGATCCGCCGTCTCGGTGCCGTCGCCACCCGTGCCGTCGCCACCTCGGCCACCAGGGACGCGAGTGATGGCGAGCGCTTTCTCGCCGCCGCCGAGGGCGTGCTCGGTCTCCGCCCCGAGCTCATCTCCGGGCAGGAGGAGGCCACCCTGTCGTTCTTTGGCGGGGTCAGTGGAGGCCTTGGAGGACCGCCCAGCCTCGTCATCGACGTTGGCGGTGGCTCCACCGAGTTCGTGTTCGGTGACGAGGCTCCCGAATATGCAACCAGCGTCGACATCGGCTCGGTGCGCCTCACCGAGCGCACCCTTGTCGACCGTCCGGTGATCGACGATCAGCTGGCAACCGCCCGCAGCCACGCCGACGGCGAGTTTGCATCGCTCGCCCTGCCAGGGTCGGCGAGCACCGCCATCGGCGTTGGTGGAACCTTCACCAGTCTGGCCACGCTGATGTTGGATCGTTCGCCCGATACCAGGGTGCACGGGACTCGACTCTCCGGCGACGACGTTGCGAGACTGGTCGACCTGCTCTCCGGGTTGAGCATCGCTGAAACCGAGCAGCTGAGCGCCCTCGACCCGGCACGGGCGCCGGTGATGCTGGGCGGGGCCGTCGTTGTCGAGCGGGCCATGGTCGCTGCAGGTCTCGATGCGGTTTTTGTCACCGAGCACGACCTGCTGGACGGGATCGTCCTATCGATGGCGGACGCCTAGTCGTACTCGCCGCTTGGCACTCAGCCCGCTGCCGAGATCTGATCTGCCATGTGCGCAGGCACTTCCTGATAGTGGTCGTGTGTGGTCTCGAAGCGACCCCAGCCCTGGGTGATGGAGCGCAGGTCGATGGCGTAGCTGAGGATCTCCGATGTCGGCACGAGGGCGGTGATCCTCTGCCGGCCATCCGCGGTGGCTTCGGAGCCCTGGAGCTGGCCGCGTCGACCGGAGAGATCGCCCATGACATCTCCCTGGTAGTCCGATGGCACCGTGACCTCGATCTTCGATACCGGCTCGAGCAGGATCGGCCCTGCCTTGTCCATCGCCGCCCGTAGTGCCAGCCGACCGGCCTGTCTGAAGCTCATCTCCGACGAGTCCACCGAGTGATACTTGCCGTCGACGAGGCTCACCTTGACGTCGACCACGGGAAAACCGCGGACACCTCCCTCGGCCATCGTCTCTGCGATGCCCTTCTCGACTGCGGGGATGAACTGGCGCGGGATCGAGCCACCCTTGATCTCGTCGCTGAACATGAATCCCTCGCCGCGCCCCGTTGGGGACAGCGTGATCGAGGCGACTCCGTACTGACCGTGGCCGCCGGTCTGCTTTTTGTACTTGCCCTCGGCCTCCGTCGATCGGGTGACCGTCTCGCGGTACGGCACCCTGACCGCCTCGGTGGTGACACCGACACCGAACTTGCGCTCCAGGCGTTCGATGGTGATGAGCAGGTGGGTTTCCCCCATGCCCTTGAGCAGGGTTTGGCTGGTCTCTGCGTTCAGCTCAAGCTCGAGCGAAGGGTCTTCGGCGAGGATCCTGCGCAACGCAGTTCCCAGCTTGTCGTCGTCGGCCTGGGTCTTGGCGATGAGGGCGGTGGCGAGTACCGGGCTCGGCCGCTCCAGGTCGGGCAGCCGCACCGGTTTGTGTTTTGGGGCAAGGGTGTCTCCGGTGGCGGTTTGTGTGAGTTTCGCCACCGCAATGATGTCCCCGGCGGGCGCGGCGTCGACCAGCTCGGTTTCCTTGCCGGTCATCGTCGCCAGCTTTGCCAGCCTCTCGTCGGTGCCGGTTCGGCTGTTGGTGAGGGTGAGGTCGGGTTTCAGCGTGCCGGAGCGGACTCGAAGCAGCGAGATCTGCCCGACGTAGGGGTCGGCGATGGTATTGAAGACGAAGACGAGTGGATCTCCTGAGGCATCGGACTCGATCTCGATGAGCTCACCGCCCACCTCCACCACGATCGGGGGCCGGTCGGTCGGTGCCGGCCCCAGCTCGACGATGAAGTCGGCGAGCCGATCGACCGCTATCGGGCCCAGCGCCGCACCACAGACAACGGGGAACACGGTCGCATCGGCGATCCCGATCGCCATCGCGTGTTCCAACTCTTCGGTCGAAGGAGTCTCCCCGTCGAGATAGCGCTCCAGCATCTCGTCGTCTGCTACCACGATGCCTTCGACGAGGTTGTCGCGGACTTCATGCTCACGGTCGGCCAACTCTTCGGGAATGTCGGCCTCTTCCGCCTGCCCGGAGTCATAGATGAATGCCCGGTCCCTGAACAGGTCGGCGACGCCGTGAAAGCCGGCATGCTCCCCGATCGGGAGCTCGAGAGGGGCGATCCCCGCACCGAACCGGTCGCGGAGCTGGCTCAAGGTGCGGTCGTACGACGAGCGCTCCTTGTCGAGCTTGTTGATGAAAACCATCCGCGGGACCCGGTGCCCTTCCGCAATCCTCCAGGCATATTCCGTCTGCACTTCGACCCCGTCGACCGCATCGACCACGAACACGGCGAGATCGGCAACCCGCATTGCGGCGTGCACGTCGCCGACGAAGTCGGCGTACCCTGGCGTGTCGATCAGGTTGATCTTGTGCCCTCTCCACTCGAAGGGGGCAAGCGCAAGACCGAGGGACATCCCGCGAGCGTGCTCTTCAGGATCGAAGTCGGTGACGGTGTTGCCCTCTTCAACGGTCCCGAGGCGCTTGATGGTGCCGGCACGGAAGAGCAGGGCTTCGGCGAGGGTCGTTTTGCCGGCACCGGAGTGTCCCACCAGAGCGACATTGCGGATCTTTTCAGGGGGGAACGCTTTCACTGCCCAGCCTCCAGGATTGTGATCGGGGCATTCAGCCTACAGGTTGCCTATCGGGCGTACCTCGGGGATTGTTACGATCGCGGGCGAAGCCCGGGTGGCGAAACCGGTAGACGCTGCGGTCTTAAACACCGCTGCCCTTCGGGGCGTGGGGGTTCGAGTCCCTCCCCGGGCACGTCGAGTCCTGAGTCTTCAGTCGTCAGCCTCGCCGTCAAATCCCGAAGAGCTCGGCCTTTCTGGTGGCGAACTCGGCGTCGGTGATCTCCCCGGTCTGGTGAGCTCCGATGAGGTCGGCGACACTCCGCATCAATGGGCTTGCCGTGTCCTGGCTCGCCGTCGCTTTGCCGGCCGCCAGGCCGGGAGGGCGGAACATCACGTATACGAGCACGCCGATCCAGGGAATGAGGAAGATGGCCGCCAGCCAAGCCGCCTTGCCCGGTACTCCGAGATCAGGGCGCCTGGCGACGATGTGCCACGCCGCCAGCAAAACGATGATCGCCAGCGGGACAACGACGAGGAGCACCCAGACGACGTTCGTGCTCACCCTGTCGCGACATCCACGCCGAGCAGCTTGTCCTTCTCGCGCTGGAACTCATCGTCGGTCAGCACGCCGTCGTCGCGCAACCCTGCCAGCTTGGTGAGCTGATCGGCCAGGTCGGGTGGGGGCCCGGAGCCCGGCGCGGCATCGGACGGGTACATGACAACGAAGTAGGTGATCATGCCGATGATCGGCACCAGCACGATGGCGATTGCCCACAACGCCTTGGCGAGACCGGATACGTCAGGGTTCCCGAATAGGTCGATCAGGGCGAACACCCACAGCAGAACCAGCGGGATGAAGATCAGCAGCGTCCAGAACGCGGCCCAAAAGGAATCCATGCGACGGCTCCTCGGTGGTTGAGGCAGCGATTGTAGGCGTCTACTCAATCCCGCCGGTATCGTGCCGATAGGAACATCGGGACGCCGAGGGACTATGTCTGAGCACGCGGACGCGGAGGCGGATGCCGCCGCACGACGAGAACCGACGACGCCGTCGGATATACCGGATAGGCCGGCGGGCCGTTATGTGTTGGCGCTCGTCCTCATCGCCGTCTTTGCCGTTCTCTCCACCCTGATCACTTCCGGTGCTCTCGGTCGCCAGCAGGAAGGCGCCACGGTCCTCCAAGAAGGTCTCAGCCAGGGCAGCCGGTCCGATCGAGTCGTGCGCCTGACCGCCGGCGCCGCCGCGGGCACCGGCGATCCCGTGACCATCACCGTGGCGATGAATGAGATCATCGCCGTTCATGTCGCCTTCCAGGACGGCGAGCCGGTTACGGTGGCCGGCCGGGAGATCGACTTGCCGGCGCTCGGCGAAACCGCAGTGCAGCCTGCCCTCGCCGCCGCGGGGCGAGCACTCGAAACCTTTGACGAAGCCACCAAAGCGTTGGTCTCCACCCTCGATGCCGGCGGTGTCCCCAGCGCCGAACAGGCTCTAGCCGTTACTACTGCAGCCGACGCCTACAGCGAGGCAATGGCGGGGGTGGTGGAGCTGCAGGGGAGGGTCGCCAACGAGCGGGTTGCCGCCCTCCAGCAGACCGAGTATTTCCTGCTGGCTGCCACCATCATCCTGCTCGCCCTCGAAGCGCTCTTCCTGTTCCGTCCCGCGGCCAAGAGCGTGCGGGCCAGCTGGGAGGAGAGCTCGGAAGCCCACGCCTTCGAACGCGAGCTCGACCAACAACGCCTCAACTTCCTGGCCCGCTACGACCCGCTCACCGGTCTGATCAACCGCACCCTGTTTGCCGACCGTCTCGAAAACGCAGTGGCGGGCGCTCGCCGTGATGGAAGTGTCGTTGCCCTGATGTTTCTCGACATCGATGGTTTCAAAGAGGTCAACGACCGTCACGGCCACCACGTCGGCGACGCACTGCTGCGCCAGGTTGCCGAGCGCCTAGTCGGAACCGTCCGCGAATCCGATACGGTGGCTCGCCTCGGCGGTGATGAGTTCACCGTCATTCTCGAGGGTGGACGGCGCGTCGAAGACGCCGGCCAGGTTGCCACCAACGTGTTGAAGGCGCTTGCCGAACCGTACCGGGTGGGCCGTGAGGACATCACGATCACGTCGTCGATCGGTGTGGCCGCCTTCCCGCTCGACGGTGAGACAGCAGCCGAGCTGCTCAAGGGTGCCGACATTGCGATGTACAGCGCCAAGGCTGCCGGGCGCAACACCTACCAGTTCTATACCACCGAGCTCAAGGAACGGACCATCAAGCGTCTGGCGCTGCTCGACGGTCTGCGCAGGGCTCTCACCAACGACGACGAGCTGTTTCTCGTCTACCAGCCGAAGGTCGATGTCGCCAATCAGCACGTCATCGGTCTCGAGGCGCTGCTTCGCTGGATCCACCCCCAGTTCGGTGCCGTCCCCACCGGGGAGTTCATCACGCTCGCCGAAGAGACCGACCTGGTGGTTCCCCTCGGCCAGTGGGTCGCCGACAGGGCGTGTGTGCAGATGCGCAAATGGATCGACGCCGGGCTCCAGCCGATGAGAATGTCGGTCAACGTATCGGCGCGCCAGTTCAGGGCAGGAAACCTGGTTGAGACCATTGTTGCCTCGTTGGCATCAGCAAGGCTCAGCCCGGACTACCTCGATGTGGAATTGACCGAGGGAACATTGGTCTCCGACCTCGGCGAGACTCGGGGCGCACTGGAGCGGCTGCGCGAGATCGGAGTGACGGTCAGCCTCGACGACTTCGGCACCGGCTATTCGTCGCTCGGTTACCTGACGAGCCTTCCGATCGACACCCTGAAGATCGATCGCTCCTTCGTCGTCGACGGGCTTGCCGACAGCGATGGCATCGCGGTGTCTTCGGCGATCATCGGCCTGGCCAAGACGCTCGGCATGGAAGTGCTCGCCGAGGGCGTGGACAGCGAGAAGCAGTTGGCCGACCTCCATGAGCTCGGTTGCGACAACATCCAGGGTTTCCTGATCTCGAAGCCGTTGCCCGCACACGAGGTCATGGCGTTCATCGCCGACTACCAGCTGCA
>BTQG01000024.1:0-29095 GCA_036985755.1 Acidimicrobiia bacterium
AGGCTTAGTGCGGAGGGATCGCCGAGGATCCGGGGGCTCGGCGAATTCGGGTTGTCGATTTGGAACCCTGGGTTGATGAGATCCCCGGAGATGGTGAGGATGGCTCCGGCGAGGTTGTCGGCGTCGCCGGCCGGGATGATCAGCGGCACCTCGCCGTCGACGACGACATCGTCCGAAGCGGCGTGTTCGGGCAGCATCATTGCCAACTCGTAGGTGAAGCGATCCTTGTCGGCTCCGGTGATGGCGATGACGACGCCGAGCCGATCACCGTCTGGCTGTGACTGGCGAACCTCACGCAGCTTGGCGAGCGCGGCATCATCGATGGTGACGAGCGGGTCGGCATTCATAGGCGGCATTGTAGGAAACTTGCGGATTCAGTCGACTGCGCCATCATCTCCCCATGGCAACCATCGTTCTCGTCGCTCCCGCAGAGAGCTATCGCACTGCGGATTTTCTGCGGGCCGCGACCACGCTGCGGATCGAGGCCGTCGTTGCCGGCGACGCTCCGCATCCGCTCGGTGGCGACTTGGGCGCACCGCTGATCTCCGTCGATCTCGCCGACCCGGAAACGGCAGGCGCCGCCATCGCCGAGGCGGTCCCTGATGCTGCTGCGGTCATCGCGGTCGACGACCCCGGTGTTCTCGCTGCCAACGCTGCGGCCCGCCGCCTCGGCGTACGTCACAATCCCGTGGCCGCGGTTGCGGCCACCCGGGACAAGGTGGCGATGCGCCACGCCTTGAGGGCGGCGAACATCGCTCAACCGGTGTTCGCCGCTGCCGGACCCGGCGATGCGCCGCGCAAGGCATCCGCCATCGGGTTCCCGGCTGTGATCAAACCGGCGAGTCTCTCCGCGAGCCGGGGCGTGACCCGTGTCGAGGATGCTGCACAGGCGGCACGGGCCGAATCGCGTATCCGGGCGTTGCTTGTCGCCGAGTGCGGCTCCGGTACCGAACCGCTGCTGGTGGAGCGGTACATCGCAGGCGACGAGGTGGCGGTCGAGGGTCTGCTCGGTCCCGAGGGACTCGAGGTGCTGGCTGTCATCGATAAGCCGGAGCCGGCTATCGGGCCGTATTTCGCCGAAACCTTCCTCACAACACCGTCCCGGCTTCCTCATGACCGCAGGGAGGCAGCAGTGACCCTGGTGCGGGACAGCTGTGCGGCACTGGGACTGGTCACCGGACCCATCCACGCCGAGGTTCGTATCGGCGGTGACGGTGCTCCGTATCTCATCGAAATAGCCGCCCGCTCCATCGGCGGCCTGTGCTCCCGGGCACTGACATTCGGGTTTCTCGGCGAGTCGCTGGAAGTTCTGATCCTGCGCGGTGCGCTGGGATGGGATCACCGCGCCGCTGGGCCAGCCCGCCTCGCTGCGGGTGTGCTGATGCTGCCGGTGCCCTCGTCGGGGCTGTTCACCGGCTTGGACGGGGCAGATCGCGCCGCAGAGGTCCCCGGTATCGACGCGGTCGAGATCACGGTCCACGAGGGAGCGGAGCTGACGGCGCTCCCCGACGGGACCCGCTATGTCGGATTCGTGTTTGCCTCGGGCGAGGCTCCGGCGACGGTAGAGGCCTCCCTGCGCGCGGCGGCGGCGGAACTGACCGTGGTCATTGACGGCGAGGCGGTCGACCCGCTGCACGGCCAGGCGTGGCAGCGAACCTGACACCCCGGCGAAGGTTGTCGTTCCGCCGCTAGTTCTCTCTGCTTGGCGGGTGATCCATGGCCATGTAGATACCGCCCCGTTCGAGCTCTGCGAGCATCTGTTCGATGCGCCTGCGGCGGGTCTCGATCTTCTTGGCGCGGCCGATCCACGCCAGATAGTCGTTTCGCTGATAGAACGGTCGCTGCTGGTAGGCATCGAACACGTCGTGCTCCTCGAGCTCGCGGTGCACGTCGTCGGGCATGGGCTGGACCGGCCGTGTCGACATAGAGTGATCCTATTCGGTATCACGTATCCCGAGAGTCCGACCACCACGTAATACGTTGTACGGATAGACGGAACGAGCGCAGCGAGCGACTTACGGCAACCCGGATACCGCGTACAGCTGCCACTCGCCGGGCACGCCCTTGAGCTCATGGGAGCCACGCTCTTCGAACTCGATCCCGGAGCCGACGACGAGGTCCTTCACCGTATTCGACACCATGACGGCGCTGCCGGGCTCGGCGTCGATCACCCTGGCCGCGATGTGTACCGCAAGACCGCCGATGTCGTCTCCGGTGAGCTCGATTTCTCCCGTATGGAGCCCGGCCCTGATGTCGATCCCGAGCTCTGGCATGGCTCGGCGCAGGTCGGCGGCGCAGGTCACCGCTCGGGTCGGTCCGTCGAAGGTGGCGAGAAAGCCGTCTCCCGCAGTGTCTCTTTCTGTGCCCCGATAGCGATGCAGATAATCCCTTGTCAGCTGGTCGTGTTGGCCGAGCAGGTTCAGCCACTGCCGGTCGCCGAGTCGTGCGGCGTGGCCCGTTGAGTCCACGATGTCGGTGAACATGACCGTGGCCAGCGTCCGGTCCGATATCGGCCGCGGACGTACTCCGGTGACGAACTCCTCGATCTCGTCGAGCACCGGCTCGCCATCGATGAAGTAGGGGGAGGTATCGGCGCCCGCCAGCTCGACCAGCCTGGCGTTGGGGATGTGGTCGGCGAGATAGCGGCCGTGCTCGGGCCGGTGGTAGATCGCGTCCCTGCGGGTGATCACCAACGTAGGGGCCGCGATGGTGCGGAGGATCGAACGCACGTCGACCTCGGCGTACCACCGGGAGACCATGGTGGCCCAGCTGGGCGGGGCCGAGAGCCGTTGGTAGCGGGCCAGCCAATTCTGCATCTGGGGATCGTTCGCCGTGCTCGGCGCCGGTAGGTCGAAGAACCCCGGTTTGCCCCAGCCGGCCCTGACCCGGCCGATCAGCTTGTCCAGCGTCTCCTGGGGCATCCCGATCGGGTAGTCATCCGCCCGAGGCCAGCGGGCAAAGCTGTTGGTCAATACCAAAGCAGACACCCGATCCGGGTGCGTGGCGGTGAGCATCATGGCTCCTGGACCGCCCTCGACATCTCCGATCAGGACGGCTTGATCGATGCCTGCGGCATCCATGACGAAGCGGGAGTCGTCGACCCAGTTGTCGATGGCCATGCCCGCATAGGGAATGGCGTCCGAGGCACCGGCGCCGCGGTTGTCGAAGTAGGTAACGCGGGCAAATGACGACAGCCGATCGAAGAAGCCGGCGATGGCCGGCTGCTCCCACATGACCTCGACATTGGAGTGCACGTCACTGAGAAAGAGCAGATCGCCGCCGTCCCCGAACGTCTGATAGGCGACCAGGCCTTCACCGGTGTCGGCGTAGTGCGTCTCCGGCGGGTTACGGAACAAGCTCATAGGGGGCAAACCTATCAGCTAGCAGGCGAGCAGAGAACGGCGGACCGAGCGCCGCGAGCGACTCAAGGCAATCCGGTCACCGCATAGAGCCGCCACTCGCCGGGCACGCCCTTGAGCTGGTGTGGGCCGCGGTCCTCGAACTCGATGCCCGATCCGACGACAAGATCCTTCACGGTGCTCGAGACCATCACGCCGTTGTCGGGAGCGGCGTCGGTGACCCTGGCGGCGATGTGCACGGCCAGACCCCCGATGTCCTCACCGTTGATCTCGATTTCGCCGGTATGGAGCCCGGATCGGATGTCGATGCCGAGATCACCCATCGACTGCCGCAGCTCAGCGGCACAGGTCACGGCGCGGGTTGGGCCATCAAAGGTGGCCAGGAACCCGTCACCAGCGGTGTCGACCTCCCGACCGCGGTATTGGTCGAGCAGGTCGCGGGTGATCCGATCATGGTCGCCAAGCAGTTGCAGCCACTGCTGGTCACCCAGCCGGGCGGCGTGGCCTGTTGAGTCCACGATGTCGGTGAACATGACGGTGGTCAACGTGCGGTCGGAGACCGGACGAGAACGAGTGCCGGTGAGGAACTGCTCGATCTCATCGAGTACGGGTTCGGGATCGGCGACGAAGAAGGGCGCGGTGTCGGCGCCGGGCAGCTCGACGAGCCTGGCGTTCGGGATGTGCTCGGCGAGATACCGGCCGTGTTCAGGGCGGTGGTAGGTCGCATCGTGGCGAGCGATGACCAGTGTCGGCACATTGATGTTGCCCAGAACAGGGCGGAGGTCGATCTGCCTCCACCACTGGAAAACCGTCTTCGCAGTGTTGGGAGTCGCCGCAAGTCTGGTGTAGCGGGCGAGCCAGTCGTTGAGCTTGGCGTCGCCGGCAATGCTTGGTGCCGTCGCCGCGAAGTAATCGGGCTGGCCATGATGGGCTTCGAGCCAGGCGAGCATCTTCGGCGAGGCGGACTCCGGCATCCCGATCGGGAAGTCGTCGGCGCGATGCCACCGGGCATAGCTGTTCAGGAGCACGAGGGCTGAAACGCGTTCGGGGTGAGTGGCGGCGAAGAGCATGGCGTTTGCCCCGCCCTCGACGTCTCCGATGACCGCGGCGTCGTCGACCCCGGCGGCGTCCACTACGGCCCGCATGTCGTCCAGCCAGACGTCGAAGGTGGCCAGCGAGGCCAGCGGCAGTGGATCCGATACCCCGGTGCCCCGAGAGTCGTGGAGAATGACGCGACTGAACGATGCCAGGCGGTCGAAGAAGTGGGCTGCCGCCGGTAGCTGCCACATCACGTCGATGTTTGAGTTCAGGCCGCTGCAGAACAACAGATCACGAGGTCCGTCCCCGAACGTCTGGTAGGCGACATACCCATCACCGGTATCGACGTACTTGGTCCTTGGTGGGTTTTGCAGCAGGCCCATTGGGGGCCAAACCTATCAGCAAACAGGTGAGCGGAGATCGGTGGATCCGTACTCCGCGTTGCGTATCGCGTAGCACGAACATCCGACCGACCTCGTACTACGTAATACGTTGTACGTCATACCGGAACGAACGCAGCGAGTGACCTCTCGCAGCGATTGACCCTGGATCAGGTCAGCGTCGCTTGATCTTGAGACCGGGTATGCCGTCGATGAGCCGTCGGCCGATGGACGTCCATGCCTGCTTGGCCGAGGACGTATCGGTACCGTCATCAGACCGGGCAGCTCCCGGGGCGAATTTCTCGTCGTCCTCGCTGGGAATTGGACGGCCCTTCGGCTCGTCGTCAGATGCAACCATGACGAAAGGGTACTAGCTATTCGCGTGCCGAGCCGGGGAAATCCTCCCGCAGGCGGTCGCGCGTTTTACCGGACGTGCACCGAGGAAGGCTGTTCCACGGGCAAAGCCAGGACGTGCGGTCCCTGGCTCGTTGCGACCCCGCTCGCCGGGGTGACCGCCGGCCCCGGCTTCCATCGCCGGGCTCGCACCACGCCCGGGGCTATGGTCGTCGGAACCGTGACCAAGGTTCTCACCACAACCATTGGATCGTTCCCCAAGCCGGACTACGTCCCGGTGCGCGACTGGTTCCAGCGGCCGTATGCGCCGACGATGGACGCGTTCTACTTCGAGAACAGGGACCTCGAGACCAGCTTTGCCCTCGCCACCAAGGCAGCGGTGACGGCCCAGGTCGAGGCTGGAGTGGACCTGCCCACCGATGGAGAGATGCGCAGGGAGCACTACATCTTCTACCACCTCCGTCACCTGAGCGGAGTGGACTTCGAGCACCTGCGACTCCGTGAGATTCGTACCGGGGCATGGGAGCGCGAGGTGCCAACAATCATCGACAGGGTCCGCCCCAAGGAGCGATTCCTTCCCTACGACTATCAGATCGCACAGTCGTACTCGTCGCAGCCGATCAAGATCACCCTCCCCGGACCAATGACGATCGCCGACACCGTCGCCGACGAGCACTACGGAGACCCGCGGCGTCTCAACCGCGACCTCGCCGACGCCCTCAACGTTGAGATCAAGGCGCTGGCGGCGGCGGGATGTGCCCATATCCAGGTGGACGAACCGGTATTCGCTCGCAACACCGAGCAAGCCCTGGCATTCGGGATCGAGGATCTCGAACGCTGCTTTGCAGGAGTGCCGGGCGACGTGCAACGCGTCGTGCACCTCTGCTGCGGCTACCCGCGTCACCTTGATCAGCCAACCGAGGACGTTTTCAAAGCCGACCCCGCCGCCTACTTCGAACTTGCACAGGCGCTCGACCTGGCATCGGTCGATGCCATTTCTCTCGAAGACGCCCATCGCCCGGTCGACCTTCGTCTGCTGGAACTGTTCGAGCGGAGCACGGTCATCCTCGGCCTGATCGCCATCGCCAAGACTCGCATCGAACCGGTGGAGGAGATACGTGAGCGCCTCGATGAAGCCCTCTCGCACATCGACGGCGAGCGGCTCATGGCTGCCCCTGATTGCGGGCTCGGGATGTTGGACCTGGCAATCGCGAAATCCAAGCTCGCCAACCTCACCGCCGCTGCCAGGTCCCTCGATTGATGCGGATTCCCTCCCGTGCCACCCATCGTCGACGACAATCGAGCTGATCGTGCGAGCGATCGGCTGATCGAGATCTCCTCGTCCTACGATTGACCCGATGCTGATCGAACACCTCGGGAAGTCCCCGACCATCTCGTCTGAGGCCTACGTCGCCCCGAGCGCGACCATCTGCGGCGATGTGAGGATTGGGGCCGGGAGCCGGATCCTGCACGGTGCAGCAATCGTCGCTGAGGGCGGCTCGGTCTCTATCGGACGCGAGGTCATCGTGCTCGAGAACGCCGTTGTGCGTAGCACGGCGCGCTGGTCGACCCGAATCGGTGACAACGTGCTGATCGGTCCGAACGCTCACGTCGCCGGCGCCACCGTCGAGGAGCAGGTTTTTGTCGCGACCGGCGCTGCCATCTTCCATGGTTCGGTGCTGGAGGCGCGGTCTGAGGTTCGCATACACGGAGTCGTCCAGGTGAACTCACGGCTCACCTCGGATGCGACCGTGCCGATCGGATGGGTTGCGGTTGGCGATCCGGCCGAGATTCTGCCACCCGGCGAACACGATCGAATCTGGTCGATCCAGCAGACGCTCGACTTCCCGGCGACGGTCTACGGTGTCGACCGGCCGGGAGCGGGCGGGTCGAGCATGCCCGAGATCACACGTCGGCTGTCCAGGCTCTATGGCACCTTCGCCGAGGACCGCCAGCTATGACTCAGGCCAGGGTGGACTGGGGCAGCGCTTTCGAATCGCCTCCGTCGCTTCTGCCGATAGGAGTCGCAACCGGATGACTGCGGTCTGTCCTGTGCGCGCCACGCGCTCGGAGTCGAGCCGGGGAGGGGATTCGAACCCCTGACCTACGCATTACGAATGCGTTGCTCTACCGGACTGAGCTACCCCGGCGGGGATCGGCAATGGTAATGAGTTCTGCCTGGTTGGCGTAAGGGCATAGGATGCCACCGCCCCCTCAGGGAGACCCGTGGCCGACCAGGCAGAATTCGAACAGGACGCGATGCAATATGCACCGCAGCTCTATTCGGCCGCGCTGCGCATGACCCGCAACCCCGCCGACGCCGAGGACGTCGTACAGGAGACGTTCCTCAAGGCGTACCGGGCATACGGCACCTTCACCGCAGGGACAAATCTCAAGGCGTGGCTGTATCGGATCCTCACCAACACCTATATCAACAAGTACAGGAAACAGCAGCGCCGGCCCGCCGAGGTCGAGCTCGGCGAGCTCCAAGATCTCTATCTGTACAAGCGCATTGGCGAGATATCGGGCGCAGCCCAGAGTGCCGAGCACGACATGCTCGATGCCTTTGTCGACGAGGACATCATCGAAGCGCTCGAATCGCTCCCCGAGAATTTCCGGCTACCCGTGTTGCTCGCCGACGTCGACGGTTTCGCCTACAAAGAGATTGCCGACATGCTCGACATCCCGATCGGAACGGTGATGTCGCGACTTCATCGGGGAAGAAAAGCGCTGCAACGCAAGTTATGGACTGTTGCAGAGGCACGGGGCCTCACAGGGACAGAACAATGACCACCAGCTGCGAGCACGCTCTCGAGTATGTGTACGCCTACCTCGACGAGGAGATTTCCTTCTTCAACCAGACGCGCGTGTCCACCCACCTCAAGTCCTGTGCCTCGTGCACCAGCGCCTTCGAATTCGAGCGGCGGTTGAAGGTGCTGATCAGAGAGCGGGGCCGCACCGAGCCTCCACCGGAACTTTTCGATGCCCTCCGAGCGTTGATACAAGAAGAACGCCAAGGTGACGGGCCGATAGGCAGGGTTTGACCCTCCCCTACGGCTCGATTGGGAGGGATTCACCATGAATGACACCGTATTGAAGGGACGTCGTCTCGCCGGAGGGACGCGCGCTCCCAAGACCTACTCAACGGAGCGCGACTGCGCCAAGGCGGGCTGTGAGACCAGGTTGTCTCGGTACAACCGCCGTGAGTACTGCTATGCCCACGCTCCCACGAAATACCCCCGGTTGCGGGGCAGGATCGTCAAGAACGAATCCTGACCACGAGAGTGCGCCGGACGGCAGCGTCCAGCCCTCTCGCGCCGGAGCCTGCGTCTATCCTCCGTCAGCGTGAGAACACGACGTCGACTGCTGATCCTTGTCGCCGCCTCGTTAGTGATGCTGGCAGTCGCGGGTCCGATCGCCGTCGCCGGCCAACAGACCGAAGAAGGCACGGAGCCGACCGAGACCAGCGTTGATGATGGAGGAGCCGCGGTACCCGTTCCTGTGGCGGATGAAGCGGACGACTCGCGACAGTGGACTGCCCGCTACTTGCCCGTAACCTTCGTGGCACTGACGGTGCTCACCATTGGTGGCGTCGCCGCCTACTACTTCTTCCGCATCCGGGGAAAGTACGAAGTGGTGGACGGGTAGGCGGCTCGCTGCGCTCGCCCGAAGTACCCAGTTCGCTCGCTGCGCTCTGCGACAAGCCGTGTCCGGGAACTCTCGGAACTGGGAGCTCTCCGATCTCGGAGCTGGGAACTGGTGACTGGTCACGAGGAACTCTCGCTCCCGACCCTCTGTACCCTCACGCTCATGAGCAAAGTCGATTGGCCGCTGGCGATCTCGGTCGCGGCGAGCGTGGGCGGGCGGTACCCGCTGGAGGGGACCTACCACGAGACCCGCCTTGCTCGAGACGCTCCTGGGCTGGTGGCTCGGGCCTCGGAGCTGGTGTCGTACGAGACCGGGCTGGAGGCTCCGGGCAACCCGGAGGTCGCCGTGGTCGGTCGCGACGAATGGGCGGCGATGAATGTGGCTTCGTTCTCCGCGTTGCTGGCTCCTGCCGAGGAGCAGCTGAGCGCTCACAGCGGGCTTGGCGCCAGACTCGCCGGGAGGATCGTGGGCGCAGAGATGGGAGCCGTGCTCGGATTCCTGTCACGCAGGGTGCTCGGCCAGTACGAGCTCGTCCTCCCCAACGCAGACGGAGAGATCGGCGACACGGTGCTCTTCGTCGGTGGGAACATTCTGAAGATGGAACGCGATCACGCCTTCCGGCCTGATGAGTTCCGATTCTGGGTCGCCCTTCACGAGAGCACCCATCGTCTCCAGTTCCTCGGCGTGCCCTGGTTGCGCGACTACTTCCTCGGCCTCGTTGCCGAACTGGTGGCATCCGCGAAGCCGGAGCCGGGGCGGCTGCAGCGTGTCAGCTCCCAGATCCAACGCGCCGCCGCGGCCGGTGAGCCACTGATCGACGAGTCGGGCCTGTTCGGCCTGCTCGCCTCCGAGGAGCAGCGAGCCGTCATCGATCGTGTCCAGGCGCTGATGTCGCTGCTCGAAGGACATGGCCATGTAGTGATGGACCGCATCGGGGGGCGAGAACTGGTCACCCAGCAGCGAATGTCTCGAGTCCTCAAAGCCCGCCGCGCCGACAAAAGGACCGCCGCCTTCATGCGCCTCGTCGGGTTGGAGATGAAGATTCGCCAGTACGAGATGGGCGAGCGCTTCATCAACGCCATCGAGCGCGAAGCCTCGTGGGAGGCCCTCAGCCTCGCCTGGGAGGGACCGGAGGCGCTTCCGACCCTGGACGAGATCAGCGAGCCGGAGCGGTGGCTGAAACGCGTCGCCTGACACCCGCGGAGTTCCGCGACCGGGTCGCAAAAGCGCTGCCAGACGTCCCGATCGCCGTCGCCCTCGGCGGCGGCGCCGATTCGGCCGTTGCCGCCTGGCTCAGCGCCCAACAGCCCAGGGTCAGGGGCATCTTCGTCAACCACGGGCTCGAAGGCTCGGCGGACCTAAAGGCAGCTGCGCTGGCGCTGGCAGACCGGCTCGAGCTGGTGGTCACCGTGCTCGATGCACCGGTTGAAGGGGGCGGGAACCTCGAATCACGGGCACGAACCGCCCGATGGCAGGCGATTGATGCCGATCGTGGCCCCGGTGAGTCGGTCGTCACCGGACACTCCCAGGACGACCTCGCCGAGACCCTGCTGATGAACCTGCTGCGCGGTGCCGGGGCACACGGCATCGGGGCAATGGCAGCTCCGCGATCCGATATCCTTCGCCCCCTGCTCCACGTATCCCGAGCCGAGCTTCGCCGCCTCGCCGAAGAGCTGGGTCTGCCCTTTGCCGACGATCCCGCCAACGAGGACCCCGCCCATCTGAGAAACCGGATTCGAGCCGACCTGATCCCGCTGCTCGAGCGCGACTACCGCCACGGGGTCCGTGCCACGCTGGCGCGAGCTGGGTTCCTCGCTGCCACCGACGACGCCGCCCTCGACGAAGCTGCGGCCGAGATCACCGTTATCGAAGAAGACGGCGCAGCACTCGTTCCGACCGCCTTGCTCAACACGGTGTCCCTGCCGGTCGCCGCCCGTGCCATCCGCAGGGCGCTGCGTCGTGTGCATCCACCGTATGCAGGGAGCGCTGCAGACGTCGACGCGGTTCTTGCCGTTGCCAGGGGCGACAATCGTCGTACCACCCTCAGCGGAGGCGTCATGGCGTCGCTGGAAAGTCCCTATGTCGCGTTATGGGTGTCGGAGCCGATCGTTCCTGAATCGGCACCGCTGCACATCAAGAGCTCGGTGAGGTTCGGCCGTCGCTTGATTACCGCGGTTTCCGCCGGCGGAGCCGGCCTAAGTCGGGTCTCAACGGTCCTGGTCGACCCCGCGGTATTCGATGCCGGGCTTATTGTGCGCCCGGCCGGCATCGGCGAGCGGATCGAAATAGAGCACGGCACGAAGCTCATCAGAGAGGTGCTGGCGGAGGCCGCGGTGCCGGTGCGCCGTCGCCCCGCTTGGCCTGTTCTCGCCAACGATGCCAAGATTGCTGCCGTTGTCGCCGGGAGGGTGGCCCCGTGGGCCCGCCCCAGCGGAGACTCCGCCGTTGCCGTAACCGAGGAGTGGCTGTGAAGATCGGGAAAGTGCTGGTGACCGCTGAGGAGATAGCGGCAAAGCTCGCCCAGATGGGCAAGGCGATCACCGACGACTATCGAGGCAAGGATCTGCTCATGGTCGGCATCCTCAAGGGTGCGTTCGTCGTCATGGCCGACCTGTCGAGGCATATCGATCTCCCCCTCGAATTCGATTTCATGGCGGTGTCGTCGTATGGCGCATCGACGAAGACCTCAGGTGTGGTGCGGATCCTCAAGGATCTCGATGAGGAGATCGAGGGGCGCGACGTGCTCATCGTCGAGGACATCATCGATTCCGGGCTGACTCTCACCTATCTGATGAAGAACCTGCTCGTTCGCAAGCCGGCATCGCTGGAGGTCGCAGCGCTCCTGATCAAAGACGGGATCGATCGTCGCCCGCTCGAGGTCAAGTACGAGGGCTTCCACATCCCAAGGGAGTTCGTCGTCGGATATGGGTTGGACTATGCCGGAAAATACCGGAATCTTCCTTATGTTGCCGTTCTCGGCGACGAAGATTGACGTGACAGAGGAGCAAGAAGCCCAGGCTGGATTAGTCGTCGTGACGGCGTACCATTGTCGGGCGGCGCATCAACGAAGCCCAGGAGCACCGTGAGTCGAACCACCCGAACCGTTCTTATCTACCTCGCGGTGATCTTTCTCGTCGTCATGGCAGTGTCGACGCTCCTCAACCGGTCCGACGAGCCGGCCGAGCTCACCCTCAACGAGTTCGAGACCCAGCTGGCGGCCGGTGACGTCGACTCGCCGGTCGACATGAAGGAGAAGGACAACGAGATCACCGGGACGTTGAACAACGCACAGGATGAATTCGTTCTTCGTTACCCGGGAGAGTCCGAAGCCGAGCTCACCCAGACGATCCTCGACGCCAATGTCGACGTCGACGTGATCGACGAGAATCCCTCGCTGCTCGAATGGTTCATCGGCAACGTGTTTCCCTACCTGCTGCTGTTCGGGCTGTTCATCTTCCTGATGTACCAGCTCCAGGGCAGCGGCAACAAGGTGATGCAGTTCGGCAAGTCGAAAGCGAAGCTGGTCACCAAGGATCAGCCCAAGGTCACCTTCGATGACATCGCCGGAATCGACGAGGCCATCGAGGAGCTCGAGGAGATCAAGGAGTTCCTGGAGCAGCCACAGAAGTTCAGGGCGATGGGGGCAAAGATCCCAAAGGGCGTCCTCTTGTACGGACCACCCGGCACGGGCAAGACGCTGCTCGCCAGAGCCGTCGCCGGCGAGGCAGGAGTGCCGTTCTACGCCATCTCGGGGTCCGAGTTCGTCGAGATGTTCGTCGGAGTCGGCGCCAGCCGGGTGCGGGATCTCTTCGAGCAAGCCAAGGCCAACGCTCCGTCGATCGTTTTCATCGACGAGATCGATGCGGTAGGGCGCCACCGCGGCGCCGGCCTCGGTGGAGGCCACGACGAGCGGGAGCAGACCCTCAACCAGCTGCTCGTCGAGCTCGACGGCTTCGACCCGAATTCGGGCGTGATCGTGATCGCATCGACGAACCGGCCAGACATCCTGGACCCGGCGTTGTTGCGGCCGGGTCGCTTCGACCGCCAGATCGTCATCGACCGCCCGGACATCAGGGGGCGCGAGCAGATCCTGGACGTGCACGCCAGGGGCAAGCCGCTCGCCGACGACATCTCAACGAAGGACCTCGCCAGGATGACCCCGGGGTTCACGGGAGCCGATCTGGCAAACCTCATCAACGAAGCCGCCCTGCTCGCCGCCAGGCGTGACCAGACCAAGATCGGCATGAAGGAGCTGGAGGAGGCGATCGAGCGCGTCGTTGCCGGGCCCGAGCGCAAGAGCCGGGTGATGAGTGACGAAGAGAGGGAGTTGACCGCCTACCACGAGGGTGGGCATGCCCTCGTCGGTTACGCCCTGCCCAAGCTCGACCCGATCCACAAGGTCACGATCATCCCCAGGGGACGGGCCGGTGGGTACACGATGGCACTTCCGGTGCAGGACAGGTACTACGAGAAGCGCAGCGAGCTGGTCGACCAGCTCGCCTACGCCCTCGGTGGCCGCACCGCAGAAGAGATCGTCTTCGGGGATCCATCGACCGGCGCCACCAACGACATCGAGAAGGCGACCGCCCTCGCCAGAAAGATGGTGATGGAGTTCGGCATGTCCGATCGCCTCGGGCCGCTCAAGTATGGCTCGCCGGAAGGCGAGGTGTTCCTCGGCCGTGACTACACCCAGAGACAGGATCTGTCGAACGAGGTGGCGGCCGCCATCGACGATGAGGTGCGCACGTTGATCACCCAGGCGCACGAGGAGGCGACCCAGATCATCACCGCCCATCGCGATGCGCTCGACCGGATCGCCAAGGAGCTGATGGAGAACGAGACCCTGGATGCAGCCGGCGTCTCCCGGGTCCTCCACGACGTGCCCAAGTGGGAGCACACGGTTACCGGCGCCCTGCGAATCAAGGGCCCCGATCAGGCCGAGTCGAAGACCGGCATCGCCGCGGCACAGACCGGCGGGCCGACGGTCGGTTGACCCGTGCCCTTCGAGCCGATCACCTGGCAGCTCCGAACCCGTACCCTCGATACCAAGGATCACACGCTGATCATGGGAATCCTCAACGTGACTCCCGATTCCTTCTCCGATGGCGGGAGGTGGGCAACCACTGAGGCCGCTGTGGAACGCGGCCGACGGCTGGCTGAATCGGGGGCAGATATCGTGGATGTCGGCGGAGAGTCCACCCGACCGGGGGCGGCTCCTGTCGAGGTCTCACAGGAGATCGACCGGGTAGCGCCGGTCATCGAGGCGCTGAGCGGCGACGGCATCGTGGTATCGGTCGACACGGCGAAACCTGAGGTGGCAGCGGCGGCGATCGACGCCGGAGCTGAGATCGTCAACGACATCACCGGTCTCGCCGACCCGGAGATGATCCCATTGTGTGCGGCTACCGGAGTTGGGGTCGTGATCATGCATATGCAAGGCACACCGGAAACCATGCAGGACGATCCCGGCTACGACGATGTGGTGATCGAGGTCGCAGGGTTCCTCGCCGAGCGGTCACAGGCGGCCGTCGACGGCGGCATCGATGCGGCGGCGATCGTCGTCGATCCCGGCATCGGCTTCGGTAAGACCGCCACGCACAACCTCCAGCTCCTCGCCTCCCTCGATGAGGTCGCCCTGGCTCGCCCGATGCTGATCGGAACATCGAGAAAGACCTTCCTCGGCTCGATTCTGGAAAAAGCGGGCAGGCCCAGCCGGCCCACGGACCGTGATGTGGCGACCGCCGCCTCGCTGTCGCTCGCCATCTCCTCTGGTGCCGCGGTCGTTCGCGTCCACGATGTGGAGGTTGCCCTCGAGGCCTCGAGAACCGCCGACGCTATCGTTCGGGCCCAACGATGAGCAAGAAGGACGTACCGGGGCTCGAGCCCAGAGGCTTCCGCTGGGTGATCGCTGGGCGACTTGCGGTCTCCGAGCGAATCGGGGGGTCGGGTTTCCAGCATCGAAAGGTGCGCCGCGAAGAGGAGATCCGCTGGCTGACCGATCAGGGGATCAATACCGTGCTCAGCTTGCTTGCCCCCGGCCAGAACCGAAGCGCATACGACGAAGCCGGTTTTCGGGTACTCACCCATACTGTGGACGGCATGCCGGAAACGCACGAGGAGATTGAGTCGATCTTCTCCGCTATGGACGACGCGTTGTCCGAGCCGGGGGCCTCCGTCCTCGTACACAGGGACACGATCGATGAGACCCTTTGCGGCCTGCTCGCCGGGTACCTCGTGCACTCCGGGCTGGTTGAGGACCCGATCATCGCCACCTCGGTGATCCAGGAGATCATCGGTCGTCCCCTTGGGCCAGAGGGACGCAGCCTGATACCGGCCGAGTGAGTCTTGCCGCCGTCGGCATCGGGTCGAACCTCGGCGATCGTCTTGCCAACCTGGTAGCTGCAACCGTCGGTCTCGGCGCCGAGGCACGCCTGGCCGGTGTGTCTTCGATCTATGAGACGGCCCCGGTCGGTGGACCGGAGCAGGGACCGTTCCTGAATGCCGTTGCCATTGTCGAGACTGCCAGACCGGCTGCGGCGCTGCTGGAATCGATGTTGAGCATCGAGCGGGCCAGGGATAGAAAGCGGCTGGTCCGCTGGGGCCCACGATCGCTCGATCTCGATCTCCTCCTCTTCGACGCGGCGATGATCGATCTGCCAGGCCTCACCGTCCCCCATCCCCGTTTGCTGGAGCGCCGCTTCGTCGTAGAGCCCCTGCTCGAGGTGTGGCCCGAAGCCGTGCTCCCCGACGGCACCTCGGTTGGTTCCATCGGTGTGGAGGGTGACGAACCGATTGCCGTCTATCCGTTTCCCTCGGTGTCCTCGCCGCTTGGGGGAGGTGGCTTGGTCTTTGCTCCCCCCTCAGGGGGGAGTACCGCCCGCAGGGCGGGGAGGGGGGTCAAGCCGTGATCACGACAAGGGTCCAATCCCCTCCGCCTCGCCCACAGCTCGGCACCTCCCCCTGAGGGGGAGGCAACGACGCGCCGGCGCCGCAGCGCAGCCAAGCGCGACTATTCCCCCAAGGGGAGAAACAAGAACGGCCTCCGGCTAACTTTCGTGGCTCAGGACCGATACCGCGAACAGGATCGGAGCCAGATGCGGATTGCTGTTGTGGGTCCCGGCCGTGCCGGCACCGCGCTCGCTATCGCCGCACACCGGGCGGGGCACGATATCGTCGCTGTTCTCGGGCGCACGCAGGAGCACGCCCAGGCTGGCGCCGGTCGTTTCGGGGCGGTGGCACAGCGGGTCGGCGATCCCGTTCCTCCGGTCGACCTGCTCCTGATCGCGGTGGGCGACGACTCGATCGGGCACGTCGCAGAGTCGCTGGCGCCGACAGTTGGCGATGTTTCGGGCGCCGTTCACCTTTCGGGTGCCACCTCCGTCGAGGTCCTGGCCCCGATCGCTGCCGCCGGTGTCACCACCGGCGCCTTCCACCCGTTGCAAACGCTGCCGAACCCTGAGGCGGGGGCGGCGCGGCTGGGTGGCGCCTGGTTCGCAGTCACCGCCGATTCTCCGCTGCGAGAGTCTCTCCACGAGCTGGCGGCCTCGATCGGTGGTCTCCCATTCGATCTCGACGATGCGCACAAACCTGCCTACCACGCCGCCGCCGCCGCATCCGCCAACTTCCCGTTGGCAGCGTTGACGGTGGCTCGGGATCTTTTCGATGCCGCCGGTGTTCCGTTCGCCGCGGCGCGCCCTCTGGTTGAAGCGATCATCGCCAACGCCTTCGATCAGGGACCCGCAGAGTCCCTCACCGGGCCGATCGCCCGCGGCGACGTGGCGACGGTCGCCACCCAACTGGCCGCCGTGGCCGAGGAAACGCCGGAGTGGCAGGCGACCTTCCGCTGCTTCCTTACCGCGACGGCCCTGGTTGCGGGAACCACCGATCAATTCGAGGAATTGTTGTGAGGACGGTCACCACCTTTGCCGACGTCCGCAAGGGCGATCGCGGGTCGGTCGCCCTGGTTCCGACCATGGGATATTTCCACGAGGGTCACCTCGACCTCATCTCCTCGGCGGCCCGCTCCAGCGACACCGTCGTGGTGAGCCTGTTCGTCAATCCGCTCCAGTTCAACGAGGACGCCGATCTTGCCGCCTACCCCGAGGACCTGGCCCGCGACGCCGCGCTGGCGGAAGAGGCAGGCGCCGACCTGTTGTTCGCACCTGGGATCGAAGAGATGTACCCGCAGCTGCCGCTGACCACGGTCACGGTGGCCGGCGTCGGCGAGCGGATGGAAGGCGACCATCGGACCGGTCATTTCGACGGCGTCGCCATCGTCGTCGCCAAGCTGCTCGCCGGCATACAGCCCGACCAGGCCTACTTCGGGCGCAAGGATGCCCAGCAGCTGGTGCTGGTGACTCGCCTTGGCGCAGATCTCTCATTTCCCGTCGAGATCATCGGTCGTTCGACCACCAGGGAGCAAGACGGGCTGGCCCTCTCGTCTCGGAACACGTTCCTTTCAGAGGCCGAGCGCAACGCGGCGCTCTCTCTCTCCGTGGGGCTGGCGGCGGCTGCCTCTGCTGTCGAGCACGGCGAAACGGAGGCCGCCGTCCTCGAATCGATCGCAGGAGCACTGGTCGATGGTGAGCCAGGCGCCGAACTCGAGTACGTCACTCTGGCATCGCAGTTCGACGCTGCCGCTCTGCCGATACTCGAGGCACCGGCGTTCCTTGCGATAGCGGCTCGCGTCGGCGCCACCAGGCTGATCGACTGTGTTCACATCGACCGGGTTGGCGAAACCTGGGTGCCCGATCTCGGCTTCCGCCTGGATCATCCGTCCATCCTCTACGGGGAGGCCTGATGCTGCTCACCATCGATGTCGGGAACACACAGATCGTGCTGGGGATGTTCGACGTCGACGATCTCGTCGGTCACTGGCGGTTCAGTACCATCGAGCGCACGCAGGACGAGATGCGGTGGGAGGTGATCGGGGTTCTCTCGCTCGACGGCTTCTCGCCCGAGGCCATCAAAGGAGTTGCCATCTCCAGCGTCGTGCCGTCGGTGACGGCAACGCTGCGTAATGTCGCACCGGCGCTCACCCACGGAGGAGATGTGGTCGTCGTTGAGCCGGGAACCAAGACCGGCATGCCCATCCTCATCGACAACCCGCGCGAGGTTGGGGCCGACCGCATCGTCAATGCGCTCGCCGCCCGCGAGCGACACGGCGCTCCTGCGATCGTCGTCGACTTCGGGACGTCGACCAACTTCGATGTCGTCGGATCCGACGGGGCCTATATCGGTGGCGTCATAGCCCCCGGATTGGAGCTCTCCACGAATGCGCTGACCGCGGGCACCGCCGCGCTGCGTGGTGTCGAGTTCACGCCGCCGCGGTCCCCGATCGGCAAGGGGACTGTGGAAGCGATCCAGAGCGGCGCCCTCTACGGCCACAGCGGCCTCGTCGACGGGATCATTGAGCGGATCACCGGGGAGCTCGACTCCAAACCGGTGGTCATCGCAACCGGAGGCCTCTCCTCTACCATCGTCCCGCACTGCCGGCGGGTCGACACTACCGACGAGTACCTGACTCTCGAGGGCCTCCGGCTCATCTATGAACTGAATCGGGAATGAGCGAAGAGACAACCGCCGGTGACGACAGACTCGTAGCCGCCCGTATCGCAAAACATGAGGCCACCTTGCGCGCCGGGGGGTACCCGTACCGGTTCGAGCGCACCGACCTGGCGGCCGCGCTTGCCGAGTCTTACGCCGACCTGGCCCCGGCGGCGGAGACCGGCGACGCGGTGACCGTCGCCGGACGGCTGATGAATACGCGTGCGATGGGTGCCATTGCCTTCGGCGTGCTCCAGGACGGTTCGGGTCGCATCCAGCTGTTCGTTTCGAACGACGTGCTCGGAGCGGATGACTTCCAGGGCTTTCTCGACCTCGACTCCGGGGATTGGATCGGCGCCACCGGCGAGGTGATCACCACCAAAAAGGGCGAGCTATCGGTTCGCGTCGAGTCGTACACGCTGCTGAGCAAGTCACTGCGGCCCCTTCCCGAGAAGTGGCACGGGCTCAAAGACGTGGAGGCCCGGTCCCGACAGCGCTACCTCGACCTGATGGTCAACCGGCACGCCATGGAAACGGCGCTGACCAGGGCCGCGATCGTCTCCGAGCTGCGCCGCCAATTCGAGGACCGTGGTTTCGTCGAGGTGGAGACGCCGATCCTCGCCTCACTAGCTACGGGCGCTGCCGCCCGCCCCTTCACCACACACCACAACGCCCTCGACATCGATCTGCAGCTCCGGATCGCCACCGAGCTGCATTTGAAACGCCTCGTCGTCGGCGGGCTGGAACGGGTGTTCGAGATCGGGAGGATCTTCCGCAACGAGGGGGTCGACGCTACCCACAGCCCGGAGTTCACCATGCTCGAGGCGTATCAGGCGCTCGCCGACTACGAGGACATCATGGGTTTGGTCGAGGACGTGGTAGCGGCCACCGCCGCTGCCGCAGCGGGGTCGACGAAGATCAGCTACCAGGGCCGGGATCTGGACCTGACGCCGCCGTTTCGGCGGGCACGCCTGCTCGATCTGGTCTCGGATGCGGTCGGGGAGCCGGTGTCGCTGGATACGTCACCGGATCGGCTGCGGGCGATCGCTCAGGAGCACGGCGTCGAGGTTGAGGACGCCGCCGGCCGGGGGCGGGTGATCTTCGATCTCTACGAGAGCCTCGTCGAGCCCGAGATCTGGGAGCCGACGTTCGTCATCGACTACCCGGCGGAGATCTCCCCGCTGGCACGCCGGCATCGCGACGACCCCGAGCTGGCAGAGCGCTTCGAGCTGGTCATCGCGGGCTCGGAGTATGCCAACGCCTTCTCCGAGCTCAACGACCCCCTCGATCAGCACAACCGGTTCAAGGAGCAAGCGGCCGCCAGGGCAGCGGGGGACGAGGAGGCGCACCCCATCGACGAGGACTACGTACGCGCCCTCGAATACGGGCTACCCCCGACCGGCGGGCTCGGCATCGGCGTCGACCGCCTGGTAATGCTGCTCACCGACCAGGCCCACATCCGTGAGGTGATCCTGTTTCCGACGATGCGGCCTGAGTCGTGAGGCCTACATCGCGTCGTGCGTGTCTGGATGCACCGTGGTGGTATATCTAGACACGTACGATGAGAGGAGCCCCTACGGCTAGCTGCGGGCCGCCAGGACTCGCTCCAACAGGTACGCATCGAGGTTTTGCAGGATCGCACGCAGCTCTTCCGACGCGATCCGGTCGGCGGCCTTCTCGGCGACCCGAATGCGTTCCGTTGCCTCATCGACCACCCGGTCGACGTGGCCTCCCGAGACCGTGAGCCCGATGACCCGATCGATCTCGCCCTGGTCGGTCGGGGCGCTGGTGCCCAGCAGCGCCCGGATCTCGTCCCCGTCGGGGCCGCCTGCGGCATACAGAACCGGCAGCGTGTACACCCCCTCGCGGATGTCGGATCCTGCGGGTTTGCCGAGGAACTGCTCGTCGGCGACCAGGTCGAGCACGTCGTCGGTCATCTGGAAAACCAGACCCATCTCCCAGGCCCAGTCGCTGATGGCCTCGATCGACTCCTCGTCTGCCCCCGATGTCATCGCCCCGAGCCGCGCAGAGGTGCGGATGAGGCTTGCTGTTTTCCCACCGATCACCTGGTAGTAGCCATCCGGTCCGTGCTCGAGCCCTCCGGCGTGGCGGAGCTCCGCCACCTGGCCCTCACACAGCGTGGCGTAGGTACGGGCGATCAGCGCAACCGCCTCCTCGCCCAGTGGAGCCGCCACCTCTGAGGCGCGAGCGAGCAGGAAATCACCGGCCAGGATGGCGATCGTATTCGACCAGTTGTCGTTTACCGATGGTCGCCCGCGACGACTATCCGCCTCATCGATGACGTCGTCGTGGTACAACGATCCGAGGTGAACCAGTTCGACGGAGACGCCGGCTTCCACCGGTCCATCGCCCCGATCCGGGCCCAGTTCGGCGGCAACCTGGGCCACCAACGGGCGATAGCGCTTTCCCCCTGCACGCAACAGATGCTGGGCGATTTCGGTGAGGAATTCATCGTCGCTGCGCGTTACCTCGTCAAGGCGAGCCTCGACGGCGACGATACGTTCCCAGACACCGGGAATCGGTACGAGTTCTTGGAGGATTGGTCGATCCACGGGCGGCTCCGGGGCCAGCTGAGGGAATCAGGATGGTAGCCGCGGCGTTTTGAAAGGTGAGAAGAACGCCGTCAGCCGAGGCCAGGAATTAGGAAGGCCCGGTCCTATACTCACCGAGGCGCCTGAAAGAGGGCGCCAGCGTTGCATACGAGGTAGCCGACTTGTTCGAGCGATTCACCGACAGGGCGCGAAGGGTCGTGGTTCTGGCCCAAGAGGAAGCGCGGCTGCTCAACCACAACTACATCGGCACCGAGCACATCCTGCTCGGTCTCATCCACGAAGGGGAAGGCGTCGCTGCCAGGGCCCTGGAGAGTATGAGCATCAGCCTCGAGTCGGTTCGTTTCCAGGTCGTTGAGATCATCGGACAAGGCTCGCAGGCTCCCAGCGGACACATTCCGTTCACCCCGCGTGCCAAGAAGGTTCTCGAGCTGTCGCTCAGGGAAGCGCTCCAGCTCGGGCACAACTACATCGGCACCGAGCACATCCTGCTCGGTCTCATCCGTGAGGGCGAGGGAGTCGCCGCCCAGGTGCTTCAACAACTCGGGGCGGATCTCCCCAAGGTTCGACAGACCGTCATCCAGTTGCTCTCCGGCGTTCAAGGCGAGGAGGGCCAACCCTCGGGTCACCCCGGTGGTGGGGGCAGCTCACGCGAATCCGGGGGCTCTTCGAGCGGGTCCACCGTTCTCGACCAGTTCGGCAGGAACCTGACCCAGCTGGCACGCGATCGTCAGCTCGACCCTGTGATCGGTCGCGCCAATGAGATTGAGCGGGTCATGCAGGTCCTGTCTCGCCGCACCAAGAACAACCCTGTGCTCATCGGGGAGCCCGGTGTCGGCAAAACCGCCATCGTCGAAGGCCTCTCCCAACAGATCGTGCTCGGCACGGTGCCCGACACCCTCACCGACAAGCACCTGTACACCCTCGACCTCGGTGCCCTCGTTGCAGGGTCCCGATACCGGGGTGACTTCGAGGAGCGCCTCAAGAAGGTTCTCAAGGAGATCCGCACTCGGGGGGACATCATCCTCTTCATCGACGAGATTCACACCCTCGTCGGTGCCGGCGCCGCCGAGGGTGCCATCGACGCCGCCAGCATCCTCAAGCCGATGCTTGCCCGCGGTGAGCTGCAAACGATCGGCGCCACCACCCTCGAGGAGTACCGCAAGTACCTGGAGAAGGATTCGGCCCTGGAACGCCGTTTCCAGCCGATCACGGTCGACGAGCCGACCGTGGCCGACACGATTCTGATCCTCGAAGGGCTCCGTGAGTCCTACGAGGAGCACCACAGGGTGAATTACACCCAGCAGGCTCTGGTGAATGCGGCGAACCTGGCCGACCGGTACATTGCCGACCGTTTCCTGCCCGACAAGGCCATCGACCTGATCGACGAGGCCGGCAGCAGGATGCGCCTCAAGCGCAGCGACCTGCCGGCGGACGTCCGCGAAATCGACGACCGCGTTGCCAAGCTCAGAACCGACAAACGCGAGGCGGTCCACGCCCAGCAGTATGAGCGAGCCGCCCAGCTGAGAGACCAGGAACGGGCGCTCATCGCCGATCGGGCGGAACTCGAGATCCAGAACCCGTCGTCGGACAAGCCGTACTCGGCGGTCATCGACGAGGAAGAGATCGCCGAGGTCCTGGCGATGTGGACCGGTATCCCCGTGCACCGCCTCACCGAGGAGGAGACCGAGCGGCTGCTCCACATGGAGGACAACCTGCACAAGCGCATCATCGGCCAGCACGATGCCATCACCGCGGTGTCAAAGGCCATCCGCCGGACGCGGGCAGGGCTCAAGGACCCGAAGCGGCCCGCAGGGTCGTTCATCTTCCTCGGCCCCTCCGGGGTCGGCAAGACCGAAACGTCGAAGGCGCTCACCGAATTCTTGTTCGGCGATGAGGATGCCCTCATCCAGATCGACATGTCCGAATACATGGAGAAACATGCCGTCAGCAGGCTCGTCGGCTCGCCGCCGGGTTATGTCGGTTACGACGAGGGAGGCCAGCTCACCGAGGCTGTGCGTCGCAAGCCGTTCTCCGTCGTGCTCTTCGACGAGATCGAGAAGGCCCACCCCGACGTGTTCAACATACTCCTGCAGATCCTCGAGGACGGCAGGCTGACCGACTCCCAGGGCAGGACGGTCGACTTCAAGAACACCGTCATCATCATGACCTCCAACCTCGGCACCGCAGAGCTTCGCAAGAAGGCCATCGGCTTCGCCGAGAAGGACGATGAGCTCGACTACGACAAGATGCGGGACAAGGTGATGGATTCGCTCAAGAAGCAGTTCCGTCCCGAGTTCTTGAACCGCATCGATGAGGTCATCGTCTTCCACGAGCTGACCATCGACGAGGTCAAGACCATCGTGGACCTGCTGATCGACCGGGTCCGGACCCAGCTCGAGTCCCAGGCCCTCGATCTCGCAATGTCCGATGCGGCCAAGACCCGCCTGGCCGAGAAGGGTTATGACCCTCAGCTCGGCGCCCGCCCTCTGCGCAGGGCCATTCAGCAGATGCTTGAAGATCCGCTGTCGGAGCGGGTGCTGCAAAAGGAGTTCCCCGCTGGGGCGACGATACTCGTCGACATCGATGAAGTGGACGAGGACCGCCTGTCGTTCGTCTCGGTGGAAACGCCGAATCAACCTCCCGTCGAGCTGGCGGAATCGGAGTAGACGAGTCGCCGGTCGTCAGCCAGATCCTCCGGCTTTGACTTGAGGGCGCTGACGGCTCTTCCAGGTATGACTCGAACCCGACGGCGCGCCTAACTTGCGTCTTGCGACTCGCGACTCGCGACTCAGTGCACTGTCCATCCCAAAGCTCCTAGACTGCGGCCGGTTGCGCCGCATTGGGCGCGGCGTCTTGTGAGACCCATACGGAGGTTCATTTTTCATGACCGGATTCAAGAGACGAGGGGCGCTCGTTGTGCTCTTGCTCGCTTTTGCGCTCGTCGCAGCGGCGTGTAGTAGCACCGACGACACGACCACCACGACTGCAGCGGCACAGACCACCACCACCGCGGCGGCGGCGACGACGACCACGGGGGCGGCGGCGGAGACCACGACAACCGAAGGCGAGATGGCCGTAGAGCCGGTACTCACCTGCCTGGTGACCGACCTGGCCGGTGTCGACGACCGCAGCTTCAACGCCAGCGCCTGGGCAGGCGTTCAGGCGGCGATGGAAGCGGGATTCGCCACTGAAGATTCCACCTTCCTCGAGTCGGATGCCGAGGAGGACTGGCAGGCCAACATCGACGTGTTCGTCGCCCAGGGCTGCAAGCACATCGTCACCGTCGGGTTCTTCCTCGGAGGGGTCACGGCGATCAACGCCCAGGCCAACCCGGATATCAAATGGACGATGATCGACAACGTGCTGACCGATGAGAACTTCGTCCCGCTGAACCTTACGAACGTGCGCGAGAACGTGTACCAGACGGATGAGGCTGCATTCGCCGCCGGATACCTGGCGGCCGGCGTGACCAAGACCGACACCCTCGGCGTGTACGGCGGCGCCAACATCCCAACGGTGAGCATCTTCCTGGATGGCTTCACCCGTGGCGTCGCGTACTTCAACGAGGTAAAGGGAAGGGACGTTCAGGTGCTCGGCTGGGACGTCGAGGCGCAGGACGGTGTGTTCACCGGCAGCTTCACCGATATGGTGCTCGCCCGTGAGACGGCCGACAGCCTCTTCCAGGAAGGCGTCGACATCATTCTCCCGGTTGGTGGGGCCATCAACCTGCCTGCCGGTGATGCCATCATTGCCGGTGGTCTCGATGCGGCGCTCATTGGCGTCGACGTCGATGCGGTCCTCGCCATGGACGCCCAGTACGCCGATCTGTGGTTGACGACCGTGGAGAAGAACATCAAGGACCTGGTCACGCTCTCGATCCAGGAGGACGCTGAAGGCACCTGGGCGGCAGGGAGCTTCAAGGGAACGCTCGCCAACGGCGGGGTTGGGCTTGCCCCCTTCCACGCCTGGGACGACAGGGTCCCCGGCCAGCTCAAGGCCGAGGTGTTGATGTTGCTCGAAGACATCAAGACCGGCAAGATCGAGGCCGCGTTCACCAAGGTCGGAGCCTGATCCAAGACAACGAGTAGCACAAGGGCCCCCGCGGGAAACCGCGGGGGCCCTTTGCTTGTTCTAGGCTGATGCCCCGGTTGCCCCCTGGGCGACGGCGGCCACACGCGGCGGGAGGCAACTTTGGAGCTCGAGCTTCGGGGAATCACCAAGCGATTCCCCGGTGTGCTGGCCAACGACGACGTCAACCTCACGGTGGCGGAGGGTGAGATCGTCGCCCTGCTCGGCGAGAACGGGGCAGGCAAGACCACCCTGATGAACATCCTGTACGGGCTGTACACACCAACCTCGGGTGAGGTGCTCGTCGATGGGGAGCCTCTCGAGCTGCACTCTCCCGGCGACGCCATCGCTGCGGGAATCGGCATGGTCCATCAGCATTTCATGCTCGTCCCTGTGTTCACGGTCTCGGAGAACGTGATCCTCGGGGTCGAGCCCGTCGGGAGGGCAGGATGGCTCAAGCAAGCCGAGGCCGACGATCTGGTGCGGGAGATCTCGGAGCGTTACCACCTTGCCGTGGATCCCGACGCCATGGTCGAGGATCTTCCTGTCGGGATTCAGCAGCGGGTGGAGATCATCAAGGTTCTGGAGCGCAAGGCGCGTTTTGTCGTGTTCGATGAGCCAACGTCGGTGCTCACCCCGAGCGAGGTCGAGGGTTTTTTCGACATCGTTCGCGGGCTCAGGGAGGACGGCAAGGGCATCATCTTCATCTCCCACAAGCTCGGTGAAGCCCTGGAGCTGGCAGATCGCATCGTCATCATGCGACGGGGAAAGACCGTTGCCGAGGTGCTCCCAGAAGACGTGAGCGAAGCGGATCTCGCTGAGCTCATGGTGGGGCGACCCGTGGAGCTGGTCGTTCAGAAAGTCGTTGCATCACCTGGAGAAGTCGTGCTCGAAGTCAGCGGCCTCGCCGCGCTCGACGATCGAAATCAGCGGGCACTCGACGGCGTGTCGTTCCAGGTCAGGGCCGGTGAGATCGTGGGGATCGCAGGGGTGCAGGGCAATGGCCAGACCGAGCTCGTCGAGGCGATCACCGGGCTTCGCCGTTCGATCGCAGGATCCGTGTCCATCGGCGGGGCCGACGTGACCGCCGACTCCCCCCGACGAATCCACAAGCGCGACGTCGCCCACGTCCCGGAGGATCGGCAGCGAAGCGGGCTCGTGCTGCCGTTCACCGTCACCGAGAACATCGTGCTCGATTCGTATTACGGCCCCCCATTCTCCCGCGGCGCACAGATGGATTGGGGCGCGGCGAAAGAACGAGCAGAGCACCTCGTCGAGGAGTACGACATTCGCACGCCGGGGGTCGATGTGACGGTGTCGACACTCTCGGGTGGAAACCAGCAGAAGGTGATCGTCGCCAGGGAGTTCGATCGCGACGTCACACTCGTGATTGCTTCGCAGCCGACCCGCGGCATCGATGTCGGCTCGATCGAGTACATCCATTCGCGGATCATCGAGCAGCGCGACGCGGGCGCAGCCGTGCTCATCGTTTCATCGGAGCTGGATGAGGTCGTTGGCCTCTCCGACCGGGTGATCGTGATGTTCGATGGCAAGATCGCCGGCGAGTTCGATCCGGCAACGACGACGACGACCGAGATCGGGCTTGCCATGCTCGGCTCAGAGGCGAAGGCGTCGTGACCCAGTCCGGTCCCCCCGAGGGTGGTTGGGGCGATGCGGGCTATCCGCAGTGGTTCGCACGGGTCACCGGCGTCGGCTCGTCGATCGGTCAGGCGTTGATCGTGCCGGTCCTGGCAGTGGTCACTGCGCTGATCATCGGTGGTGTCATCATCATCGTCACCGATGTGGACACCCTTCGTTTGTACGGAGATTCCCCGGGGGAGGCGTTCAAACAGTCGTTCATTGGCGTGTGGGAGGCGTACAAGGCCCTTTTCCTGGGTGCGGTTGGTTCGCCGCGGGCGATCTCTGAAACACTCTTCTCTGCCACGCCGCTGATTCTCGCCGGTCTCGCCGTCGCCATCGGCTTTCGGGCGGGCCTGTTCAACATCGGTGTCAACGGTCAGATGCTCATCGGCGGCATGGCCGCGCTGTGGGTCGGGTTCACCTTCTCGCTTCCATTGATTCTTCACATCACGATCGCAGTGGTCGTCGGGATCATCTTCGGCGCTCTGTGGGGCGGGATCACCGGTTTCCTCAAGGGCAAGACCGGCGCCCATGAGGTGATCACGACGATCATGTTCAACTTCATCGCCTTGTTTCTCGTCGACTATCTCTTGAAGACGAGGTTCTTCCAGGCAACCGGGCGCCAGGACCCGATCTCGAAGCAGGTAGCGGAATCGGCACGCTTTCCCAGCCTCTTCGAGGGGGGGAGGGTGCACATCGGGTTCCTGATTGCGCTGGTCGCGGTGTTCTTCACCTACTGGCTGCTGTTCAAGTCCTCGATAGGGTTCGAGTTCCGGGCGGTCGGCTTCAACCCGGATGCCGGCCGCTATGCCGGGATGAATGTGGCGTGGATCTACGTCGCCGTCATGGGCGTATCGGGGGCGCTGGCGGGCATCGCGGGAAGCAACCAGCTCCTTGGCCTGGCGCCATACCAAGCGTTGCCCGGGTTTTCGGGCAACACCGGGTTCGATGCGATCGCACTGGCCCTGCTTGGCAGGTCCCACCCGTTCGGAGTGCTCGCCGCCGCCTTGTTGTTTGGGGCGCTTCGAGCCGGTGGTCGTTCGATGCAGGGTCTGGCAGGCATCCCACTCGACCTCGTACTCGTGATGCAGGCGTTGATCATCGTGTTCATCGCCGCTCCCGAGCTGGTGCGTTCGATCTACCGGGTCAAGGTACCCGAGGGTGAAGAGGGCCTACAGCTCACCAGGGGGTGGGGTGGATGAGCGACGTCGCCGTCTCCGCCACCGACACCGAGGTCGTGCGGGCCACGCCGGCGCAGCGGAGGGCAACGTACGTCGGTGTGGGCCTGGTTGCGCTCGGCGGATTCGTGTTCTGGGCGTTCGGGCTCAACGTTGCCGGCGATCTCGACTCCACGTTCAAATTATCGCTGCCCACCGACCGCGTCCAGGGCCTGGAGTGGACCGTCGGCACCCAATTGCTCGGGTTCGTTGTTGCCGGCATCCTCGCCTTCCTCGGTGGTGTCTTGCTGCGCCGCTCGCATCTCACATGGACGAACCGGATCCTCGCCGTCGGATTCGTGCTCTTCACCCTCGCCTTCCTCGCCTGGGCCGCCGGCGGCAAGTCCTTCAGTTTCGTCGGCATGCTGCGATCCACGGTCGTCCTGTCCGTGCCGGTGACGCTCGGGGCGCTCGCCGGGCTCATGTGCGAGCGAGTGGCGATCATCAACATTGCGATCGAAGGCCAGTTGCTGACCGCCGCCTTTGTCGGCACCATTCTCGGCTCGGCGTTCGGTCCGTGGGTCGGGTTGGTTGGAGCCCTGATCTCGGGTGCGGTCCTGGGTTGGGTGCTTGCCGTGCTCTCCATCAAGTACCGGGTGGATCAGATCATCGCCGGCGTTGTGATCAACATCTTCGCCCTCGGTATAACGTCGTTCCTCGCCTCGCGCGTGTTGGCGGAGGTTCCCGACCTCAACTCGCCTGGACGGTTCACACCGTGGCCGATCCCGGTCCTGTCGGACATCCCGATCCTGGGCCCGGTGTTCTTCGATCACTCGTTCTTCGTCTACGGGACGTTCATCCTCGTGATCGTCATCCACTTGGGGCTGTTCTACACCCGATGGGGCCTTCGCTCGCGATCGGTCGGTGAGCATCCTGAGGCTGCCGACACCGTCGGAATCGACGTGTACCGCACCCGCTACCGAAACGTCATCCTCGGCGGTCTGATAGCGGGTTTCGGCGGTGCGTTCCTGACGCTGTCGCAGGTGCCGAGGTTCGAGGAGAACATGACCGCAGGGATCGGGTTCATCGGCCTCGCTGCCATGATCTTCGGCAGGTGGATGCCGCTCGGGGTCCTCGGCGCCGGCCTCGTGTTCGGCTTCGCCAGGGGCCTTCAAGCCAAGCTCGGCATCCTGGGAGCGCCGATCCCCTCGGAGTTTCTTTCGATGACCCCGTACATCGTCACGGTCATCGTTGTTGCCGGTGTTGTCGGAAAGGCACGGCCGCCGGCAGCCGACGGTCAGCCCTACATCAAGGACTGAGAGTCGCGAGTC
>BTQG01000025.1:0-26973 GCA_036985755.1 Acidimicrobiia bacterium
ACTGCAGGCAACCAGCGTCGTTATGGGCGCGCCACCCTGCGGCGGGTGGCGCTGCTGCGGGCGGCTCAGGCCGTCGGCCTGTCGTTGTCTGAGACGGCGGAGGCGCTGGACACGTTGCCTCACGACCGGATCCCGAGCAAGAGCGATTGGCAGCGATTGTCTCGCTCCTGGCGTCTGCGGCTCGACGACCAGATCGCCGACCTCGAGGCACTTCGCGACGAGCTGACGGATTGCATCGGCTGTGGCTGCCTGTCGCTGCGCTCGTGTGCGATTCTCAATCCGTCGGATACCGTCGCCGAGCACGGTTCGGGAGCCCGCTACCTTCTTGGAGATGAAAAGGTGGCCAATGAGGGATGACGCTTGCAAGAAACCTCCCTCACCCGGTTGAGGCAAGGCAGCGAGCCGCTGAGCAGTCGGTGGCTGCTCGCCACGCCGATCAGTCGTGCCGTTGGCGCATGAGGATCGCAACGTTCCTCGGCGCCGTCGCAGTGCTCGGTGGTGTCATCGCCTGGAGTCAGCAGCGTCGACTCCTCTATCACCCTGAGTCCAGCCCCGGTCCGCCGCCATCGGGGTGGTCTGAGGTGATGTTGGCGACACACGACGGTCTCGAGCTGACGGCCTGGCAGAACGTAGACGGGACGAAAGCACCGCTGGTGGTGATCTTCCCCGGTAACTCAGGCAACAGAGCGGACCGTATACCCCTCGGCGCGGCGGTGGCGGCACGCGGATTCGGCGTGCTGCTCGTTGAGTATCGCGGCTACGGCGGCAACCCCGGCCACCCGAGCGAGGCAGGGCTGGCCGAGGACGCGGTAGCCGCGGCACGGTTCGTGCGCTCGACGGCACCGGGACGGCCCATCGTCTATTACGGCGAGTCGCTCGGCGCGGCGGTTGCTGTCGGCCTTACCGTCAACACACCGCCTGCGGCACTCATTCTCGGCTCCCCGTTCACCTCTGTGATCGATGTCGGGCGCTATCACTATCCGTGGGCTCCTTCCTTCTTGTTCCGCGAAACGTATCCATCGCTGAGGAGGATCGAGGCTGGTGCTCTCGACGGCATATCCGTCCTGGTAACCGCCGGCAGCGCAGACACGGTCACCCCCGTCGAGCAAAGCCGAGCCGTGGCCGACGCCAGCGGAGCCGAGTGGTACGAGGTTCCCGGCGTCGAACACAACGATCCGGCAATCCGGTCGGCGACGACCCTGGTTGACCGGTTCGTTGAGTTCATCGAACGAGCGCTTGGCGATGGTGCCTAGGAGGGCGCAGGTACCGGGCCGCTAGGGTGGCGGATCGAGTCTGCGAGAAGCACGGGAGCGGTCGGAAGCTACCACCCGGCGCCCCACGACGCGGAAGGAGACAACCTTGTACGACAGAATGTCGCTAGCCGAGCTCGATGCTGAGCTCGGCGAATACGTGGATGACCTGGCATCGAAGTGGTGGTGGTTCCTGGTCGGTGGCATCGTGTCGGTGCTGTTCGCCTTGTGGATCCTGTTCTGGCACGACTGGAGTGAAGACTCGGTCACAATCTTCCTCGGCGTGTTCCTGTTGGTGTGGGGCGGGTTCCGCCTCGCCACCTCACTGGCGTATTACGGAGACGCCAGGTGGTGGCTGATGCTGTCCGGCGCGGCGGGCATCGGCTTCGGGATCACCGCCTTCGTATGGCCGACGAGCCTGGTCGTGCTCGCCAACATCGTGGCGTTGTGGCTCATCGTCAGCGGCGTGCTCAACGTGATCGCCGGTCTGACGCGAAGCAGGGAGCCGCGTTGGTTGTTCGTCGTATGGGGTGTTCTCGCCGGCTTGATCGGGATCTGGCTGCTCGGGAACGAGGCACTGACGCTGGTGACGATCATCTTTTTCATCGGTATCAGCGCTCTGCTGTTCGGGACGATGGAGATCATTGCCTCGTTCCAGATAAAGGGTCTGCGCAAGGACTACGAACGGGCTCGCACCGAGGTGTACGGCCAGCTCAACACGCTCGGCGACCTCCATGCCAAGGGCGTGCTCACCGACGAGGAGTACGCCAGAGAAAAGGCGAAGATCTTCATTGGCTGAGCGGCTCCGCGACTTGCGTGAGCCGGGTTTCGGCCGGCGCCTGGAGCCCGTTCAGACGATGTGAGTCTCGAGCACACTCCATACCGAAGGGTGCGCCAGTTCGTCGCGCATCGATCGGAGGGTCGCCAGAAACGTGGGAATGGCCCTATCGGCCGCCATCATGTTTGGGCGCGAAACGGCGAGGACGCGATCGTCAGGGCGGAGTACGAGCACGTCGGTATCGGGCCATGTCCTTCGTACCAGATCGAGCTCGAGGGCGAGGCTGCCCCGTCCGGCTCGGTCCATGATGTCTTCGTAGAATCGTCCGCCGTGGCGCGCCGTCGTCGGGGCCATCGGGGCGATGACGATGACGAGGTCGAGCGGTTCCGGGTTGCACAGGACGAGGTCGAGGCTCGTTCCCGATGTCATCCCGCCGTCTACGTACCAACGACCGTCGATCGCCACCGGCTCGTAGACGAAGGGCACTGCACTGGACGCGGCAACCGCGGTCTTGAGCGGGACCTCCGGCGCGGCATCGGTCCCGAACGGAACTCTGGCGCGGGCTTCGAGATCGTAGGAGACGATGACGGTCGGCTTCGACGGCCAGGTTTGTGCGAGCGTTCCGACCGATCCCTCCAGCCACTCGACGAGCGCCTCCGTCGAGTACACAGCGGGAGTGCCGAGAGCCAGTCCTACACCGGGTTTGCGTATGCCGGGCACGAGCCCTCTTTGTACCCAGCGCACCAGGCCACGAGGACGTATGCGCTTGTACAGGCGGCTGTGCAGCCACTCGGCGAGGTCCTTTCCAGCGAGAGAGGCGTCGGCCATCGTGGGGAAGTCCATCGCTTTGCCGCGGACCATCGCCGCTACGAAGGCGCCGGAGGACGTGCCGACGATGACCTGAGCCTCATCCGGGTCCCAGCCGGTCGCCATCTCGAGGGCCATGAGAGTTCCGAAGTGGTATGCGCCGCCGGCAACGCCGCCTCCGCCGAGAACCAGACCTACCGTGCTCACGACGGCGGAGGATACGGTGACGGATTCGACACTCGTGTGATTGCGTGAAGCTGGATCGAATTCCATGGGATGAGGCTGTTGTCGAGCGCTTTCTGTCCGAGATGGCCGCAGCCGACGGGATGCCGCCGCTGAGCGAACACAAGCTGGTTCGACTCGGTGGTGCGGCGGATGCTCGGATCGCAGCGTGGGCCGAACAGGGCCGACTCGTCGTGGTGTCGGTGGCGGCGCTTCACGACGGTGACGATCCGCATTGGGCCCTCGAGGTGGCTACCGCCGGCGACCGCCGCCAGCCATCGGCGGAACGGGCGGCGTTGTCCGCCGCCGAATCCACGATCCCGGCCGGTGCGCAGACCTCGCTGTGGGTCCAGCGCGCCGAGCAGCAGGAGGCAGCCGAGGCTCTTGGTTACGCAGAGTCTCGCCGCGTGCTGCGTATGGATGGCGCCCTGCCGCCGGATCCAGGAACGGCGCCCGGCGTGACGCTGGGAACGGTTTCCGGCACCGATGACGAGGAGATGATCGCGGTGCACAACAGGGCGTTTGCCGGGCATCGGGAAGTGTCGGGGATGACAACGGGGCGGCTCGCCGAGCTGCGCTCGATGCCCTGGTACAACCCGGACGGCGTGATCACCGCGAAGATCGCTAACCAGCTCGTCGGGTTCTGCTGGACGAAACTCCATGGAGACGGGACGGGCGAGGTGTATCTGCTTGCCGTGGATCCCGATCACGCGGGAAAGGGTCTGGGGGAGTCGCTGGCTGCATCCGGATTCGTCATGTTACGGAGCAGCGGAGCGCGGCGAGCAATGCTTTGGGTCGATGGGGACAATGAGCAGGCGATCGCGCTGTACCGCCGACTCGGGTTGGAGGCGACCCACGCCAACGTGGAGATGGTCAAAGAAGGTGTAGTGCGTGTTACGTAGTGTGGACACCGAAGACTTGATGACAGGATGGGCAGGCGCTGTCTGTCTCGGTTGTCTGCGCGTTGCACCAGGGACACGGTAGGTCGACGAAGTCCCGGTCCGTCGGGTCGACGTCGCCGACCCCGCGATCACGAAGTCGACCCACGACGAGCGTGAGCCCGGCGAAGAGTGCCACCAACAGACTGATCTCGAGCATGCGGTCTCCCGACTGGCTTGGGGTGAGCCTATGCCAAGGTCGCGAAAAGCCTGGGTATTTGGGCGAGAGGCTGCTGACTTCGCGCTCAGCCCGCCCGCTCCACTGCCTGTTGCAATTGCTCGACCGTGTCTTCGAAGGAATCTGAGCCAGAGTCGAACATGCGCTGCTCCGCCTCATAGACGAGCCGCATCGCACCGTGATACACCGTCCAACGGGCTAGCTGTTCGTCGCCGACGAACACGCCGTATCCGTCCTGGAGTGCTTCGACAACGATCGGCCCTGCATGAATCGAGGCGAGCCACACCGCTTTTGAGAGATCCCACTCCGGGGGAGCGAGCGTTGCCCACTGCCAGTTGGTCAGCGTCACGTCGCCGTATTCGTTGACCGCGAAGTTCTCGGGTGACGGGTTGGTATGCGATGCTCTCGGCTCCGTGGCGAAGGGGGCGGGCACTGCTCGTGCCGCCTCATACAGCTCGGCGTCGAGACCGATTCTTCCCCGATACCGGTTGAGGCGCCGCATGGTGGATACGAAGTCGAGCGCTACCCATTCGCTGTCGATGCCCCGCGAGAGATTGGAAAGCGCACCGGGATCCGAATCGTGCACGGCGCGGAGGATCCTTCCCGCCGCCAGGCCGAGTCGTGAGTTCTCCGGCAACTGGGCCAGGCTCCATTCTCCGGGATCTGCAAATATGCTCCACGCCGCTTCGGCGTTGACGTCCCCACCGAGTCGCACCAGAACCCCTTCGATGCCGGCAAGGGCCTCCAGCGCGTGGGTTTCTCTGCGGGCTCGACCGGGTGTCCCGTACACCTTGAGCAGGACGGGGTCCGGCTGTCTCCAGATCCGATATAGGCGGTCCTGAGCGAGGGCCTTGGTAGGTCGCGTCAGGTCCTGAAATCGGTCACCGTCGGCGATCTGCTCGGCGAGAGCGAGGCTGTCCATCGTTCCCTCCATTCCCGCGCCAGTAATTGTCGCACGCGGACCGGGCGAGGTCGAGAGCAGTTACCCTTACCGGCTTCACATGGCGATCCACCTCACCCTCCCAGACGGCTCAGTCCACGAGTACCCCGACGGTACAACAGGGCTCGAGGTTGCTGCAGACATCGGTCGCGGGCTGGCCCGCGCTGCGGTCGCCGTCAGCGTCGAAGGAAAAGAACTCGATGCCGGGCTTCCGATCTCGATCGATGGGACCTTCTCCGTGATCACCGACGACACCGACGAAGGCCGCGCCGTCCTTCGCCACTCCACGGCCCACGTCATGGCGCAGGCAGTTCTCGACCTTTTTCCGGGAGCCTCCTTTGCCATCGGCCCTTCGATCGCCGATGGCTTCTACTACGACTTCGACGTGGGCCGCCCCTTCACTCCGGAGGACCTGGAGCGGATCGAAGCTCGCATGCACGAGATCATCGATGCCGACCAACCTTTCGCCAGAAGCGATCTGTCGGTTGCCGAAGCGCTCGAGTTGTTCTCCGACCAGCCATTCAAGACCGAGATCATCAAGGGCGTAGACGAGACCGAAGGTGCGGCATCCGACGCGGTGAGCGTCTACCGAAACAATGGATTCGTCGACCTGTGCCGCGGGCCGCATGTGCCATCCACAGGGCGGCTCGGCGCCTTCAAGCTGATGCGATCTTCTGGCGCATATTGGCGCGGCGACGAGAAGAATCCACAGCTACAGCGGATCTATGGGACTGCCTGGGAGTCGCAAAAAGCGTTGACCGCGTACCTCGATCGGCTCGAGCAGGCCGAACGACGCGACCATCGGCGCCTCGGTACCGAGCTGGATTTGTTTTCGTTCCCTCCCGCCCTGGGCAGCGGCCTGGCGCTTTGGCATCCGAAGGGAGGGGTGCTGCGCTCCGTGATCGAGGACTACTCGCGTCGGACTCATGCCGCGCACGGATACGAATATGTTTTCTCGCCACATGTGGCGAAGGCGGACCTATGGAAAACCAGCGGCCACCTCGATTTCTTCGCCGACGGCCTCTACCCGGCCATGGAGCTCGACGGGGGCCAGAGCTACATCCTGAAGCCGATGAACTGCCCTTTCCACATCCTGATCTATCGGTCGAGAAGCCGCAGCTACCGGGAGCTTCCGCTGCGCTTCTTCGAGCTGGGGACCGTGTACCGCTACGAGCGATCCGGGGTGGTGCACGGGCTGCTCCGCGCCCGCGGATTCACCCAGGACGACAGCCATATCTTCGTCGCTGAGGGAGAGGTAGGTGTCGAGTTAGAACGGCTGCTCGACTTTGTCCTCATGGTGCTGCGCGATTTCGGCTTCGAGGAATTCGAAGCCGACTTGTCGACTCGGGATCCGGAGCACTCGATCGGCGACCCTGACCTGTGGGACATCGCAGAGGCTGCGTTGGCCGCGGCGCTGCAGAAGGCGGAGCTGTCGTACGAGATCGCCGAGGGTGAGGCGGCGTTCTACGGCCCCAAGATCGATATCCATGTTCGCGATGCCATCGGGCGCCGCTGGCAGATCTCCACGTTGCAGCTCGATTTCGCCCAACCGGAGAATTTCGACCTTTCCTTCACCACCTCCGACAACGTCAAGGAACGTCCGGTGATGATCCACCGCGCTCTGCTCGGTTCGATCGAGCGGTTCGTCGGGGTGCTGATCGAGCACTACGCCGGAGCGTTCCCCTGCTGGCTGGCTCCGGTGCAAGCAACGGTCATCCCTGTGGCCGACCGCCACCACGACTACGCAACGGAGGTCGCCACCGCGTTACGGAGCGAGGGATTGCGGGTTGAAGTCGATGCCGCAGACGAGACCGTGGGTGAAAAACTACGGAGGGCGATCACGCACAAACACCCAGCGATCCTCGTGGTGGGCGACGACGATGAACGCGATCACACGGTTGGTTTGCGGTTGCGCGAGGATGCAGGCGAACATAGGGGGGTGCCGCTCGCCGACGCGGTAACCGAGTTGGCCGCCAGCTGCGCCCCGCCCCGCTGATGCGCCCTACCGACTGAGATCGAAAGGCGATCCGTGAAAGCACTCATCAACACCCTGGCTGTGATCGTGCGCCGCTTCCCATGGGTGATCATCGTCGCCGTTGTGGTGATCTCTATCGTCATCGGGGGTTTCGCCCAACAGTTCCAGCCCGCCGAATCCGACGACGAGTCTTTCGCACCCGACGCCGCCGAGCTCCAGGCCATCGACACCATCAACGACCTCTTTGGGGACGACACCTCGCAGAGCGTCATGCAGGTGATCATCTCATCGGACACCAACGACGTGATCACGCTCGATGGACTAGCAACGGTGGACGCATTGAGGGCAACGGTGCTCGGTGGCTCTCTCGGGCCATATCTGGTCGATCCGGCCGGCACGGGTCCTGTCGCCCACTATCTGACGCCGGTCGAGTTCGCCATCGAAAACGGTGCGCCTCCGCCGACGACCGACGCCGAGGTCAAGACGCTGTACGGCGAGGTGCTCTCCAATCCCGACACCCCACCGGAGCTCGCCGGCCTGGCCGCAGGTTTGCTTCCCGGATCGGCAGACCAGGAAAGTCTCACGTCTCCGTCCGGTTTGCTGCTGGTCTTCTCCACCGGAGTGGCCTCGTCCTCGGGAGACGAATACGAAGCCTTCGTCGCCGCCGCGGCCGGGGCCGCCGCGGAAATCACCGCCACCGAGCTGCCGGAGGGGATGACCGTCAGCGAGCCGTTCTCCTTCGAGCTGCTCTTTTCCGACAACTCAGAGTTCGAAGCAGAGATCTCACGACTCTTCGCCACCGCGGGATTCATCATCCTGCTCGTCCTATCCATCCTCTTCCTGGTGCGCCCCAAGACGGGGCGGGACCGCCTGCTCTCCTTGATCGGCCTCATCGCCATGCTCGGCGGCGTGGCCGTGCTCGTTGTTCCCAGCCTGGCGACGTTGTTCCCCGACGCCTTCCCTCAGTCCATCCGCGACCTGGAAGTCGCTCCGGTGTTGATCGCCGCCGCCGCTATCTACGCGCTCGTCTACCTGGTGTGGACGTTCAGCTCACGTGGGCTGCGGCGAACGACCGCGGACACGCTCATCACCATTCTCGCCATCGTGCTGGCGATCACGTGGATGAACGGCTACGGCTTCCTCCGCTTCGGAGACGCCAGCGGGCTGGTGCAGATCCTTCCCATCCTGCTGATCGGCCTCGGTGTCGACTATTCGATCCATATGAGCTCGCGCTATCGCGAGGAGGTGTACGGCGGGTCCACGGTCGACGGAGGGATCGGCACCGCCATTCGCACCGTCGGTGTGGCGCTCGTTCTTGCCACGGTGACGACAGCCGTCGGGTTCCTCACCAACATCTTCAACGATCTGGGGGCGCTGCGCGAATTCGGTGAGCTGGCCGCATTCGGCATCGTTGTCTCGTTCCTGCTCATGCTCACCTTTGTGCCCGCCGTACGCGAGCTGCTCGATCGCCGGGGTGAACGGCGGGAGACTCTCGACCGTGACATGCTGCGGGGGGGTGAATCCCGCAGGCTGCCCAAGCTGATCGGGAGGGCCTCGTGGTTGCCAAAACATGCCGCAGTTGCCACCGTGATCGTCTCTGTCATCCTCGGCGGGTTCGGGGTGTGGGGGACGCTGAACCTCGAAGCCAACTTCAGTTTCCTCGACTTCATCCCGACGACGTCGCCGCTGCGCAACAGTTTTGCCACCCTGCTCGATCAATACGGCGGGGGCTTCGGCGAGTCCACCCAGGTGCTGGTGTGCGCCGAAGGCGAGGGGCTCGGTGAATGCGACCCGGACGGGGACGTAGCCACCCCGCAGGTGTGGAATGGCATGGTCGAGTCCACGGACTCGTTCACCCAGCTCGACGATGTCGTCAAGTTCGGCGACTTTGCCGCCGCCGAGTCGCCGGTCACCCTGCTCATGCAATTGGCTACGCCGGAATCCGACCGGTTTGATGCTGCGGTTGCGGCGGTCGCCCAAGCTGCAGGGATGGCTGCCGGCGGCACTGTGTCACCGGACGCCGATGTGGTTGCGCTGTATGACGCCATGTTCACTTCCGCCCCCGGCGACGCCGCCAGGGTTCTGGCCATCGAGGGCGACGGATACGTCGCCGCGCTGTTCACCGTTCAGACTCAGGGAGGGGAGCAGGGAGCCGCTCAGCTCCAGGAGGACATCGATGACGCCTTCAGCCCGGTCGTGGAGACCGGACTCGGCGTCGTCGTGACTTCGAACGAGATCATCTCCAACGTCATCATCACGTCGCTGCGGGACTCGCAAGTCTCTTCGTTGCTGCTCACCCTGGCCGCCGCTCTCATCCTGCTGACGATCAACTTCGCGGTGGCCGCCCGCCGGCCGATGCTCGGGGTGATCACCACCGTGCCTGTTGTGCTCGTCGTCCTGTTGTCGTTTGCGCTGATGACCCTGTTTGGTATTCCGTTCGGGCCGGTCACGGCGACGATCTCGGCGCTGGCCATCGGCATCGGGATCCCATACATGATCCACATAACTCACCGTTATCAGGAGGATCGCGCCAGAACCGATTCGGAGAACGATGCGGTCGAGCACACGTTGACGCACACCGGTGGCGCCCTCGCCGGCTCGGCGATCACCACCATTGCCGGATTTGGGATCCTGGTGACCTCGACAACGATCCCGTTCCGTCAATTCGGGTTTGTGACCGCGTACACGATTCTGTTGGCCCTGTTGGCCGCGGTGTTGATATTGCCGAGTTACCTTGTGATCTGGGACCGCTGGCATCGCAGCCGCGGCGAGGATCCGGTGGACAGCAAAGCAGTGGAAGCTGCGTTGCAGATGGAGTTGGACTGAGCGATGAGCGAGGACGAAAAGGCCGACCGGCGGGCGATCTATATCCCCGACGACGTTGCGGAGGCCGCCGCCCTTCCCGAGGATCTGGACTCGGACGTCGACGACATCGACTACGCGGTCCCAGACACCAATCGGCGGCGTCGGGCGGGTGCGGTGTATCTGGTCGGCGCCGCAGGGGCGGGGCTGCTCATCGCCCGGGGATTCTTGCCACAACCGATGTGGTGGACGGCGACGGCTGTGCTCGTCGCCGTCGGCGTCTATCACTTCATCGCAGGATGGAACCTGACCGTTCGTGAGGGCCCTGCGCTAGAAGTCGCCAACCAGACCGTTTCCTTTCCCGTCGGGCACGCATCTGCCTCGCTTGGCTTCGCCGGGTGGCGTGCCCGTCCGGTATGGAACGTGCTCGTGTTCAGTGCCGACGAGCCCCCGTCACAGCGAGGCCTCGTCCGCATCGATGGCATCGATGGACACGTCGTCGACTCGTATGTGGAAGAGATACCGGAGGCGTAGTCGCAAGACGCAAGTCGCAAGTCGGACTCCTGCTTGGGACTTGAGACTTGCGACTCGTGGTTACCGGTCCGCCAGCTTGACGTAGTCCCGTTCGACCTCGCCGACGTAGATCTGGCGCGGCCGCATGATCCGGGTTTCCGGGTCCTCGGTCATCTCCTTCCACTGCGCGATCCAGCCGGGGACTCGCCCGATCGAGAACAGCACGGTGAACATGCGTGAGGGGAAACCGAGGGCTCTGAAGATGATGCCCGAGTAGAAGTCGACGTTGGGGAACAGCTTCCGCTCGACAAAGTAGTCATCGGCCAGCGCCGCCTGTTCGAGTTCTTTGGCGACCTCGAGTAGAGGGTCGGAAACGCCGACGGTGGCCAGCACTTCGTCGGCGTAGGTACGTAACACGGTCGCTCGCGGGTCGTGGTTCTTGTAGACGCGGTGGCCGAAGCCCATGAGTCTGAAGGGATCGTCGGGATCCTTCGCCCGAGCGATCATGCTCTGGGCATCAGCCTCCGGATCCTCCACGATGGTCTTGAGCATCTCGATCACCTGCTGGTTGGCGCCACCGTGCAGCGGCCCCCACAGCGCGCTGATCCCTGCCGCCACCGAGGTGAACAGGTTGGCTTGGCTCGACCCGACGCCCCTGACCGTCGCCGTCGAACAGTTCTGTTCGTGGTCGGCGTGCAGGATGAACAGGACGTTGAGCGCCTCGGCGATCACCGGATCGACCTTGGTGTCTTCGGTAGGGAGATGGAACATCATGTGCAAGAAGTTCTCGACGTAGCTGAGCTCGCTGCGCGGGTAGTTGTACGGCATGCCCATCGATTTCTTGTACGACCAAGCTGCGATCGTCGGCATCTTGGCGATGAGCCGGATGGCGCTCTCGATCACCGCCTCTTCGTCGGATGGGTCGTGGTACTCCTCATAGAAAGTGGAGATCGCGTTCGTCGCCGACGCCATGATCGCCATCGGGTGGGCATTGTTGGGGAATGCGTCGAAGAACCGCTTCATCTCCTCCTTGACCAGGGCCTGGGCTGCGATGTCGGTTTTCCAGTCGGCGAGTTGCGGCTGGCTCGGCAACTCGCCGAAGAGCAAGAGATAGGCGACCTCGAGGAACTCGGCGTTGAGGGCGAGATCTTCGATGGCATAACCACGATGACGGAGAATGCCCTCCGCCCCGTTGATGTACGTGATGGATGACCGGGTACCGGCGGTGTTGGCGAATCCCGGGTCGAAGGTGACGTCGCCGGTTGTGTTGCGCAGCTTCCCGATCGCCAGACCATCGTTTCCGATCGTGGGGTCGATAATCGGGAGCTCGAGCTGCATGTCCCCGATCGTGAGGTCGGCGGTGCGATCGGTCATGTGCTACCACATCCTTCCAAGAACGGTGAGGCCAAAGGGGGTCCGGTAGGTCCATTGTACCGGCATCGGTGCCGATGGAAGGGGTGTGGTACCTTCGCGCACAATGAACGATTTGCGTAACGCAGAAATCCGGCGAAGTCTCTCGGACAGAGAATGATCGACCTCAAGGCCCGGAAGAAGATCGCGCCCATGTTGCAACCACTGGCGAGGGGTCTGAACAAGGTGGGCCTCACCCCGTCCGCGGTGACCATCGTCGGTCTGCTGTTGACGATCGCCGGCTCGGTGTTGATCGCGACCGGGCTCCTTTGGGAAGGTGCCCTCGTCGCCACGGTCGGGGTCGTTCTCGATGCCCTGGACGGCCCGCTGGCTCGGATCCAAGGAACCGCCACCCTCAAGGGGGCGTTTCTCGACGCGATGTCGGATCGCCTCGGTGAGATCGCCATCTGGGTGGGTCTCGCCGTCTACCTCAGGGATGATCCGGTGGGGCTGATCCTGTGCATCCTGGCCCTGGCGTTCTCCCTGCTCACTCCCTACGTGCGATCCAAGGCCGAGTCGTGGGGAGCAGAGGGCCGTGGTGGGTGGATGGGTCGCGCCGAGCGCATGATCCTGGCCCTTGCCGGCGTTTTCTTCGCAGGCTTCTGGGACCAGGTGTTGTTGCCGATGCTGTGGATCATGGTCATCCTCACCGGGCTCACCGTGGCCCAGAGGATCCGGCGCACCTGGCAGCAGCTCCCAGGGTGAGAGGCCTCTCCGGCTACCTTCTCTACCGCTTCCTTGCCGGAGTTTTCGCACGCTTTCCTCCGGCGATGGCTCGCCGGGCGGGACGCGAGGTCGGGCGCCTGTTGTCTCATGTCGCCACCAAGCGAATGGGTCTGGCACGGCGACACATGCGGAGGGTGCTCGGCTCGGAGCCTTCGGAGAACGAGATCACCAAGGCTGCCAGGGAGATGTTTGCTTCATATGGGCGGTATTGGGCTGAAGTCTTCTGGTTCCGGGCATCGAGAACCGATTGGATCCTGGAGCACGTGGACGTCGAAGGAGAGTCGCCCGTGCTCGCGGCCAGGGATGCCGGTCGCGGGGTCATCTTTGCGGTAGCGCACGTAGGAAACTGGGAGGTCGCTGCCCCGTTCTCCAAAACGCTGGGTCTGCCGATCATGTCTGTGGCCGAAGAACTGCCCAATCAGCGCATCACGGAATGGTTCATCCAGACCCGGGCCGACTACGGGATCGAGGTCTTCATCGTGGGCCGCGGATCACCGATGACCTCGCTGGCCAGGGGACTCAAAGAAGGGAAGGTCGCCGCTCTCGTGGCCGACCGGGACTTGACCGGAACGGGGGTCGAGGTCGAGTTCTTTGGCGAGCGAACAACGATGCCGGTGGGCCCCGTCGCCCTCGCCGAGCTGACAGGAGCCGCGATTTTTCCCGTCGGAACCTACTTCGACGGCGACCGCTACCGTCTCGTCGCCTATCCCGAGATCGAACCGGTGGACCATGAAAATCGAGATGTGCGCTTCGCTCTGCGCACCCAGGCCCTCGCCACCGCGTTCGAGCGCATCATCGGCGAGGCGCCGACTCAGTGGCATCTGTTTCAGCCCAACTGGCCCTCCGACCTCGTCTGGTTAGAGCAGCGACAATGAGGGTGGCCGTGGTCTGCCCCTATGACCTGGATATCCCCGGCGGCGGTCAAGATCAGACAATCCGCATCGTGCGATGGCTGGGGGAAGCAGGTGTCGATGCCAGGCTCGTCGGTCCGGGAGCGGAGGGCGCTGGGGGTGAGGTGTTACCCGGTCGGACGACGATGCTCACGATCAATCGCTCGATGGCACCGGTCAGGATCGATCCGCGCGTCGTAGGATCGGTACGGCGAGCCTTGGCCGGCTTCGATGTCGTCCATGTGCACGAGCCGCTGGTGCCGATGGTCTCGGTTGCTGCTGTCTCGGTGCCCGGTTCTGCCAAGGTGGCGACCTTTCACGCCGACCCGCCCGCCTGGGTCCGTCGCCTGTACCGATATGGGCGCCCTGCGATACGGCAGGCGCTGCGTGGCATCGACGTCTTCACCGCGGTGAGCCCGGTCGCCGGCTCTGCGATCGAGGGTTTGGTCGAATACCGCATCATCCCAAACGGCGTCGATGTCGATGATTACGCCACGGGCCCCACGGTTCGGCGCCGGGTCTCGTTTCTCGGCCGCGACGACCCGCGCAAAGGCCTCTCGGTGATGCTCGAAGCCTGGCCACGGATCCGGGCCGCGGTGCCTGGAGCGGACCTCCATGTGATCGGCGCCTTTCGAGCAGAGATGGCGGGCGTGACGTTTCTCGATCGGGTTTCCGAGGAGGAGAAACGCCACGAGTTGGCGGCATCGGAGATACACGTCGCACCCAACGCCGGCGCCGAGAGCTTCGGGGTGGTCGTTCTGGAGGCCATGGCCGCCGGCTGTGCCGTGGTCGCCTCGGCGATCCCGGCCTTCGAGTATGTATCCGGCGGTGTAGCGAGACTGGTCCGCCCTGGTGATCCGATTGAGCTCGCATCCGCCGTGATCGATCTTCTCCAGGACCCGGCCAAAATAACATCGATGGGAGAGGCAGCGCGGCAGCGCGCCGGGGACTTCGACGGCGCCAAGGTGGCGGCGCAGTACATCGAGGCATATGAGGATGCCCTCGCCCTGCGAGGGCATCCCGAGTAATCGGTACTCCCTGCTCTCGCTACATCCACCCGTGTCGGTACAATCGATCCCATGGAACCCACAGTCGAGCACGGCACCGACCGCCTCAAGCGCGGTCTGGCGCAGCAACTCAAGGGCGGCGTCATCATGGATGTCGTCAGTGCCGAGCAAGCCAAGATTGCCGAAGAAGCAGGCGCCGTCGCCGTCATGGCCCTCGAACGCGTACCGGCCGACATCCGCGCCCATGGAGGCGTCGCCCGCATGGCCGATCCGGCCAAGGTGGAACAGATCATCGCAACGGTGTCGATCCCGGTGATGGCAAAGGCCCGCATCGGCCACACCGTCGAGGCTCAGGTTCTGCAATCGCTCGGTGTCGACTACATCGACGAGTCGGAGGTTCTCACGCCCGTCGCCGACACCCATATCGACAAACAGGCGTTCACCGTTCCCTTTGTCAACGGTGCCAGAGACCTCGGGGAGGCCCTTCGCCGCATCGGTGAGGGGGCGGCAATGATCAGAACGAAGGGTGAACCGGGCACAGGAAATGTGGTCGAAGCCGTCAGGCACATGCGGCTGATGACGGCGCAGATCCGCACGCTCACCACCCTCGACGCCGACGAGGTGATGAATGCTGCCAAGGAACTACGAGCGCCGTACGATCTCGTGGCCGCGGTCGCCGAGACCGGGGTGCTGCCCGTGGTCAACTTCGCCGCCGGAGGGATCGCCACCCCGTCCGATGCCGCGCTGATGATGCACCTCGGGTGCGACGGCGTTTTTGTGGGCTCTGGCATCTTCAAGTCGGGCGACCCCGAGGTGCGGGCACGCGCCATCGTCGAGGCGACGACCTTTTACCAGGACCCGGAGAAGATCGCCAAGGTCTCGAAGAATCTCGGCGAAGCGATGGTCGGCATCAACATCGACACCATGCCGACCGAGGAGCGGATGCAGGACCGGGGCGACTGAGGTGCGGGTCGGGGTACTCGCGCTACAGGGTGATTTCGAAGAGCACCTGGTCATCGTTGAGGGCCTCGGACACATCGGCGTCGAGGTACGCACCCCGGAAGAGCTCGACGGCGTCGATGCCCTCATCATCCCTGGTGGCGAATCGACCACGATCGGCCAGCTTGCAACATTGTACGGTCTGATCGACCCGCTGCGCCGGCGAATCGAGGAGGGAATGCCGGTGTTGGGGACGTGTGCAGGAATGATCTTTCTCGCCACATCGACGACCGGCCCTGACCAGCCGCAACTCGGCGTTCTCGACGCCGTCGTCGAGCGAAACGCCTTCGGCCGCCAGGTCGACTCCTTCGAGACGGGCCTCGAGGTCACCGGGCTCGACAGTCCGATCCATGCCGTGTTCATTCGCGCTCCTTGGATCGACAAGGTCGGCGGATCGGTGGAGGTGTTGGCGACCTTCGCCGACCCCGAGACCGGACGCGACCGACCGGTCGTCGTTCGCCAGGACAACATCGTCGCCACCTCGTTCCACCCCGAGTTGACCGGCGACGGCAGCCTCCACCGGCTGTTCCTCGGGGCCGACTGATGTCAGGCCATTCCAAATGGGCAAACATCAAACACCGCAAAGGTCGACAGGACGCCAAGCGGGGAAAGATCTTCGCCAAGCTGATCAAGGCCATCGAAGCTGCCGCTCGCGCTGGAGGCGGTGATCCGGTCGCCAATTCCACATTGGCGACGGCCATCCAGAAGGCGAAGGACGCCTCGGTGCCGAAGGACAACATCGAGCGTGCCATCGCCCGGGGCACCGGCGAGGCCGAGGGAGTCTCCTACGAGGAGGCGTTCTATGAGGGGTACGCCCCCGGCGGCGTTGCTCTCTACGTACAGGTGCTCACCGACAACCGAAACCGGGCGGCGGCCGACGTGCGCTCCGCATTCACCAGGCACAACGGGAGCCTCGGCGAGCCGGGATCGGTGGCCTACCTGTTCGAACAGAAGGGCTACCTGCTTGTTTCGGGCGACGAGGAAACCGTGATGCTCGCCGCCATCGATGGTGGTGCCGACGACGTCACACTATCGGGCGATCAGTGGGAGATCATCAGCCCACCGTCGGAGCTCGGTGCGGTGCGCGCCGCCCTCGAGGACGCCGGCGTGCATATCGACCACGGTGAGGTGACCCATCTGCCCACCACCTCGGTAGCCGTGAACGAGGAAACCGCGCCAAGGGTGCTCCGCCTCGTCGACGCTCTCGAGGACCTCGACGACGTACAAGCGGTGTACGCCAACTTCGACATTCCGGATGAGGTGCTGGTGAGCCTGGAGTCATAGAAGAGTCGCAAGTCACAAGACGCAAGAAACGACTTGGGACTTGAGACTTGCGTCTTGCGACTCAGTCCTTGGCCCGTCACCCCTGTGCGCTAGCCTGTAGAACATATGTTCGTACTAGGAATCGACCCCGGCCTGACCACCATGGGGTATGGGGTGATCGCATCGTCAGGGTCTTCGGATCGTGCCGTCGCCGCAGGCGTGATCCGCACCGAGCCTTCGCTACCGACCACTCAACGGCTCGCCGAGCTGGCGCGTGACCTGCGCGAGGTGGTCGCCGAGCACGAGCCGACGGCGGCTGCGATCGAGCAGGTGTTTGTCAACAAGAATCGCCAGACCGCCATGGCTGTGGCCAGGGCCTCTGGGGTCGCCCTGCTCGTGCTCGCCGAAGCAGGCATCGATGTCGGGGAGTATTCGCCGTCTGCGGTCAAGATGGCGCTGACCGGCTCGGGTACCGCGGACAAAACACAGATGCAACGCGTCATCGCCATGCGCCTCGGGTTGCGTGCGCCTCCCGAACCGGCAGATGCCGCCGACGCCCTTGCCGTTGCCCTCTGTCACGTCCAGCATGGGGCCGTAGTGGGTGAGGCATCGTGATCGGCCGGCTGCGGGGAACGCTGGTTCGGCTCGATGGCGAGTCGGTGGTCATCGACGTGGGGGGCGTCGGCTACGAGATCGCGGTTCCGGTCAGGACCCTGGTCGACCTGCCAGGGGTCGGCGAGGATGCCGTCGTGCACACGCATCTCCATGTCAGGGAAGATCAGCTGGCTCTCTTTGGTTTCGCCTCGACGGACGACCGCGACCTGTTCCGTCTGCTGCTCGGCGTCTCCGGTATCGGCCCGAAGGTTGCGCTCTCCATCCTGTCCACGATGGATGCCAACGAGTTGCGGGGCGTGGTCGCCTCCGACGATGTTGCTGCACTCACCGCCGTGCCCGGCATCGGGAAGCGGTCGGCGCAGAAGCTGTTGCTGGAGCTGCGACCGAAGCTGGAGCTCCCCGACGGTGAGATCGACCCATCCGGGGTACGGGCGGAGGTCAGAGCCGCCCTGGAGGGGCTTGGGTACCAGGCCGACGAAATCGGGGGTGCGCTTCGCGACCTGCCCCCTGATCTGCCGGTGGAGGACCTGCTGCGGCGCTCGCTGCAGACTCTGGGAAAGGGTGCTGACTCATGAGAGACGAAGGCCTGCTCACCGCTGCCGCAACTCCCGAGGATGCGGCGATCGAGGCCGGTCTGCGGCCCCGGCGCATGGAGGACTTCATCGGGCAAGCCCCTCTCAAAGAGCGGCTGGCGATCCTCATCGAAGCGGCACGGGGGAGAGATGAGGCCGTCGACCACGTGTTGTTCTCGGGTCCGCCGGGCCTCGGCAAAACCTCGCTCGCTGCCATTCTTGCCACCGCCATGGGAGCTCAGTTCCGCGGAACTTCAGGACCGGCCCTCGAGCGACCAGGCGACCTCGCCGCGGTGATCACCAATCTCGAGGCGGGAGACGTGCTCTTCATCGACGAGATCCATCGCTTGCCCCGCCAGGTCGAGGAGGTGCTCTACCCGGCGATGGAGGACTACCAGCTCGACATCGTCGTTGGCAAGGGCCCGGCGGCGCGATCGATCAAGATCGACTTGCCGCCGTTCACCCTCATCGGGGCGACCACGAGGGTGGGGAGGGTTGCGCCGCCGTTGCGGGATCGGTTCGGCTACGTGGCCAGGATCGATTACTACGGCTTCGACGACCTCGGCGCCATCGTGAACCGGTCGGCGACCATCCTCGAAGTGGACATCACCGCAGCCGGTGCGGAAACCATCGCCCGTCGCAGCCGCGGCACGCCGCGAGTCGCCAACCGACTGCTGCGCCGGGTGCGTGATTACGCCGCAGTTCGCGCCGATGGACGTGTCGACGAGCTTGTTGCCGACCAGGCGCTGGAAGTGTTCGAGGTCGATGCGAAGGGTCTGGACAAGGTCGATCGGGCGATTCTCGAGGCCGTTGTCGGCAAGTTCGGCGGAGGACCGGTCGGCCTGTCAACGCTCGCTATTGCCGTAGGTGAGGAGCCGGAGACGGTTGAAGACGCCTATGAGCCCTTCCTGCTCCAGGAAGGGTATCTGCAGCGCACGCCACGTGGGCGGGTGGCGACCGAAAGAGCGTACATCCACCTCGGTGTTGATCGTGACGGCTCGGCGCAGGGAAAACTGTTGGATTGAGTCTTCAGTCCACAGTCTTCAGTCATCAGCCAGAATCGGTCCGATCTGTCTTCTCGAGATTGAAGGCTGAGGGCCGACGACTGATGACTCTGTTCACCTCCGACTTCGACTACCACCTGCCGAAGGCGGCGATCGCGCAGGAGGCCATCGAACCGCGAGACGCGGCGCGCCTCCTGGTTGCCTCCACCCTCGACGACCTGACCTTTACCGACCTGCCATCCCTGCTCGATCCGGGAGACGTGATCGTCGTCAACGAAACCCGGGTCAGGGCCGCCCGCCTCCGCGCCATCAAACCGACGGGCGGTGCCGTCGAGCTGCTGCTCATCAAGCGCCGCGACGCAGCTACCTGGGAGACACTGGTCAGGCCGGCGAGAAGGATCAGGAAAGGCCAGACGATGGTGGTGGGGCCGCTGTCGGTGACGGTGCTAACCGAACCGGATCGGGGAGTGGTGGTGGTAGAGATCAGCGGCGACAGCGACGTCGATGATCTCTTGCCGACGATTGGAGAAGTTCCGCTCCCTCCGTATTTTCACGGTCGTCTCGATGACGACGAGCGATATCAGACGATGTTCTCGAAAACCGTGGGCTCGGCGGCAGCTCCCACCGCGGCGCTGCATTTCACGTCGAAAGTCGTCGCTTCCCTCGCCGATCGGGAAGTTCAGATCGTCAGAGTCGACCTCGAGGTTGGGCTCGACACGTTCCGTCCCATGAACGATGGGCCGATCGAGCGACATCGAATGCACCGAGAGCGGTATCGGGTTCCCGAAGCGACGGCGACGAGCATCGCCGATGCTCGCGAGCGAGGTAATCGCGTGGTTGCGATCGGCACAACCGTTGTCAGGACACTGGAAAGCGCGACCAATGAGCACGGAGGGATCCGCCCCGGTCTTGGCGAGTCCGGCCTGTTCGTAAAACCCGGGTATGCCTTCCGTGCCGTCGACGCCGTGGTAACGAATTTCCATGCCCCGCGAACGACGCTGCTGGTGTTGATCGCTGCGGTCCTCGGTGAGCGGTGGCGCGTCGTCTACGAGCATGCGCTGGCATCGGGGTACCGGTTCCTCTCGTTCGGGGATGCGATGTTCCTCGAAGTGCCCAGATGAGCGCGGTGAGCTGGCATCGCACTGGTACCGATGGGGCAGCCCGCAGCGGTGTGCTGTCGACCCCCCACGGCACGGTGGAGACTCCGAACTTCATGCCCGTCGGCACCAGGGCCACCGTCAAAACCGTGGATGTCGAAGATCTCCGGTCGGTCGGTGCCCAGATCGTGTTGGCGAACACCTATCACCTCATGCTTCGACCCGGCGAACGAGTGGTCGCCGAACTCGGCGAACTGCACGGGTTCATGGCGTGGGACGGCCCGATCCTCACCGACAGTGGCGGGTTTCAGGTGCTGTCGCTCGACCCCGAGATCACCGAGAACGGTCTCGTGTTCCGCAGCACATACGACGGCTCGCCGGTCGACCTCACCCCGGAACGGGCGGTAGAAGTCCAGGAGACTCTCGGGGCCGACATCGCCATGGCACTCGATGTTCCCGTCCCCATTCCCTCGCCGCGTCCGGTGGTCGAAGAGGCCATGGCGCGTACGTTGCGGTGGGCGGAGCGTTCGCTCGCCGCCCGGCGTCGGGATGACCGCGCGCTGTTCGGCATCATCCAGGGCGGCATCGAAACCGACCTCAGGGAACAGGCGGCCAAGGAGATCTCACGCCTCGGGTTTCCGGGTTTCGGGATCGGAGGCCTGGCAGTCGGCGAAGAGCCCGCCGAGCGAGACCGGGCGCTCCAGGCCACGATCCCGCATCTGCCCGATGACAGTGTTCGCTATGTGATGGGCCTTGGCGATACCGAGGGCCTTCTCGCCGCGATCGCCCGCGGCGTCGACCTGTTCGATTGTGTGATCCCGACCCGTCTCGCCCGACATGGCAAGGCACTCACCAGACGGGGCGACGTGTCGATCCAACGCACGGAGTGGCGCAGCGACGAACGCCCTCTCGACTCCGAATGCACGTGCCTCACCTGCCGCCGCTATTCGCGCGGCTACCTCCGTCACCTGCACACGACGAAGGAGCCGCTGGCCGCCCGCCTCCTCACGCTGCACAACCTCACCTACACATTTGATCTGATGCGGGGAGCGCGAGAAACGATCACCGACGGAACCTTCAGCGAATACCGCGCCGGCGTCCTGGCCGCGAGGAAGTGACAAGAACAGGGAACTCTCCATCTCGCGAGTCGATGACTTGCAGTGCTTGTGGGGTAAAGTTCCTGCCGCTCCGGCGGTGGCTGCCGCCGACGCACGATTGGAGATCCAATGCCTCATCTGGCCGTGCTCGGACCGATCTTTGCCCAGGCCGAAGGAGGGAGCAGCGCGTTCACGTTCCTGCTCCCGTTGGCCATCCTCGGTGTGCTGTTCTATGTCATGGTCATGCTGCCCCGTCGCCGGCAGGCGAAGAAGGCACAGGAGTTGCTCACTGCTATCACCGTTGGCGACGATGTCCGCACCATTGGCGGCATCTTCGGGCGAGTGCGCTCCGAGGACGACGACACCTATACGATCGATATCGGCGGGGGTAACACGATGCGCATCGCCAAGCGAGCGATCGCAGCGCGGATCGGGGAAGACCAGGAGTGAGCCGCCGCCGAATGCTCGTCACCCTGGTACTGATCCTTGGTATTGCGTGGGGCTCGCTTGCCGCCATGTTGGCGGCAGGGTGGGAGGCCAAACTCGGTCTCGACCTGCAAGGTGGCTTCGCCGTTGTCCTGGTGAGCCCCGAGGGCACGTCAAAGGGCACCTTGGAGACGGCCGTTGAGGTGATGAGGCGCAGGATCGAGGGTCTGGGCAGCGTCCAGGAGCCCGAGATCTCGGTACAGGGCGATCGGTCTATCGTCGTTCAACTCCCGGGGGTCGAGGATCGAGAGCGTGCCCTGCGAGCCGTGGGGACCACCGGCGAGATGTCCTTTCGCGCCGTGATCGACATCGTGCCACAGAGCCCCTATTTCTCGGACCCCGATGGCGACCACCCACCGAACATCAATCCAGAAACCGGTCTCTCGGATCCTGATGACGTGAACGAAGTGGGATACCTGCTTGCCAAGGAGAGTCTCGGCATCTACGTGGTCGGCCCGGCTTTCCTGACCGGCGTCGATATGAAGGGCGGCCAATCCCAGTTCAGCGGCCAAGGGGGCCATGGAGGCCAGCTCGGCTCGGGTGCGTGGGTCGTTGTCCCCGAGTTCACCAGCGAAGGTGGAGAGAAGTTTCGCGAGGCAACCGGTGTGCTGGCGACGTTCCCCGTCAACTCGGCACAGCGCCAGCTCGCCATCGTGGTCGATGGGGTCGTGCAGTCTTCCCCGTTCGTCGGTGAAGGGGTCGACCCAAACGAAGGACTGGATCCGAATCAGGTCGTGATCACCATCGGGGCCAGTGAGAACCCACAGGGGGAAGCCGACGAGCTAGCCGCCATTCTCAACTACGGCGCGCTGCCGACCACCTTCGAGCGCGAGCGCGTTGAGTCGGTGTCGGCCTCGCTCGGTGAGGACTCGTTGCGAGCCGGGCTCATCGCAGGGCTGATCGGCTTGGCGCTCGTCGCCGCGTACATGATCTTCTACTACCGGGTGCTCGGTGTGGTCGCCATCGTCGGCCTGTCGGTGTTCGGTGCGATCCTGGTCGCTTCGATCATCCTGCTCGGACAGCTACAGGGAACGACCCTCACCCTGGCGGGTGTGACTGGCATTGTGGTCTCGATCGGTATCACGCTCGACTCTTCGATCGTCTACTTCGAGCGGATCAAGGAAGAGGTCCATGACGGACGCCCGCTGCGTGCCACGATCGATCACGCCTTCCCCGGCGCCTTCTCCACCAACCTGAAAGGGGACACCGTCACCCTTCTTGCCGCGGTGCTTCTGTGGTTGCTCGCTATTGGGCCGGTCAAGGGATTCGCCCTCACGCTCGGGCTGGCCACCGTCATCGACGTGGTTGTTGCCTACTTCTACACCCGTCCTGCCGTATGGCTGCTCGGCCACTCCAGGCTGCTCGACGGCGGCTGGTTCTCCATGCGGGGCGCCATGGGTAAGACCGACGGCCAGCCCCAGGTCGACGACCTGGTCGAGGTGAGCGCATGAACGTGTTCACCCGCATTTACCGCGGGCAGACCGATTTCGATTTCGTCGCAACGGCACGCCGCACCCTCGTCGTGTCTGCCGTCCTCGTCGTGGTGTCCCTGCTGCTGCTGCTCGTCCGTCCGCTCAATCTCAGCATTGATTTCAGCGGCGGGACGGTGATCGTCGTCGAGAACCAGGCCGATGCCTCGATCGAGGAGGTTCGCGGGGCAATGGCTGAAATCGGACTGGGCGGGGCTCGGGTGCAGCTCACCGGAGAAGGTTTCATCCGGGTGCAGACCGAGGCCCTCGCTCCCGACGCCCAGGACGAACTCATCCTCAGCGCCGCCGTCGTGGCAGGGGTGGACGTCAACGAAGTCACGGTGTCGGCGGTTGGTCCGACCTTCGGCGCCGAAGTCACCAGGCGTGCACTCGAGGCGCTCGTCATTTTTCTCATTGTCGTCACGTTGTTCATCGCCTGGCGATTCGAATGGAAGATGGCCGTCGCTGCCCTCGTTGCCCTGTTCCACGACCTTGCTATCACCGGCGGCATCTTCGCTTTGTTCCAATTCACGGTGTCTCCGGCCACGGTGATCGCGATTCTCACCATCATGGGCTATTCGCTGTATGACACGGTTGTTGTGTTCGACAAGGTCGACGAGAACGTCGAACTCTCGGAGGACCGACACACATACACCGAGATCGTCAACACCTCGATGAATCAGGTCTTGATGCGCTCGATCAACACCTCGCTCACCTCGCTGCTGCCGGTCGGCTCACTGCTGCTGATCGGGTCGTTTGCCTTCGGCGCCGCCACGCTTCGCGAGTTCGCTCTCGCCCTGTTCATCGGGATCACGCTCGGTACCTACTCGTCGATCTTTATCGCCGCACCGGTGCTGGCGTTGTGGAAAGAGCGCGAAGAGGACTGGACCCGGGTTAGGAAGCGGTCGGAACGGAGGGGCTCCGGCGACGAAACGACGGCGGCGGCGACGGCGGTGGCGGCGGTAGCCGCCGGCCCGGCCGGTGCCACCGAGTCGCCTGCAGAAAAGCAAGTCCTCGAGGTCCAGGAAACCGTGCATGAGTCCACAGGGGCCACGCCGAGGGCACCGAAGAAGCGCAAGAAGCGGCGGTAAGCTCCGTCGATGGCGAAAGCCGTTTCCGAGGAACCGACAGAGGACCCGGATGCCGCCTTCGAGCAGCTGGTCGCCTCGCTCCACACCAGGCACCCCGAAGCCAACGAGGAGCTAATTCGGCGCGCCTATGCCGTAGCGGAACAGGCGCATGCCGGGCAGTTTCGCCAGACCGGTGACCCCTACATCTCGCATCCCATCGCGGTTGCCCAGATCCTGGCCGACTATGGGCTCGATCCACAAACGATCGCTGCGGCCCTGATGCACGACGTTGTCGAAGACACCTCGGTGACCCTCGAGGACCTCGAGACCGACTTCGGTTCCGAGATCGCGATGCTCATCGATGGCGTGACGAAACTCGATCGGATCAAGACCTCCACCTGGGAGGAGCGCCAGGCGGGCACCATCCGCAAAATGGCCGTAGCCATGGCGAAAGACATCAGGGTCCTGCTGATCAAGCTGGCTGATCGCACTCACAACATGCGCACAGTGGCCCCGCTGCCCGAGGAGAAGCGCCGCCGCGTCGCCGCCGAGACGCTGGATGTCTACGCCCCGCTGGCGCATCGTCTTGGCGTCCAGGAGATCAAACACGAGCTGGAAGAGCGCAGCTTTGCCGAGCTGCATCCCAAGCGACGCTCCCAGCTCGAAGCGCAGGTACGCCGCAGGGCACCCGAGCGCGAGGACTACCTGGCCAAGGTGATGGCCGAGGTGGATGCGGTGCTCGAGGAGGCCGCCATCGACGCCGAGGTGACGGGGCGCCCGAAGCACCTGTATTCGATCTACCGAAAGATGGTCGACTCCGGACTCGAGTTCAACGAGATCCACGATCTCATCGGCATCAGGATCATCGTGCTGCAGGTGCGCGATTGTTACGCCGTACTCGGTCTGATTCACACGATGTGGGCGCCGATCCAGGGGAGGTTCAAGGACTACATCGCGATGCCCAAGTTCAACCTGTACAAATCACTGCACACCACTGTTGTGGGACCGGACGGAAAACCACTGGAGGTACAGATCAGGACCCAGGAGATGGATGAGCAGGCCGAGGTCGGCATTGCCGCTCACTGGCGCTACAAGGAAGGTGGGACCGACGAGGATATGCCGCTGGTGGCCGACATCCTGTTCTTGCAGGAGACGACTGCCGACCCCGCCGAGTTCTTCGACGCGCTGAAGCTCGACCTGTATCAAGACGAGGTATTCGCCATCACGCCGCGCGGCGAGGTGTTGACGCTATCGCGGGGTGCGACGCCGGTGGACTTCGCCTATCGAGTCCACACCGACGTCGGACACCGCTGTGTGGGGGCCAAAGTCAACGGCAGGCTGGTTCCGTTGTCCACCCCCCTCGAGTCGGGCGACATCGTCGAGATCATGACTTCGAAATCCGAGGACGCCCATCCGTCCCGGGATTGGCTCGACTTTGTCACCTCGTCGCGGGCGGCGGCCAAGATCCGGCAGTGGTTCTCCAAGGAACGGAAGCAACACGCTCTCGCCGAGGGTCGAGAGGCGGTCACCAAGGAGTTGCGCCGGGCTTCGCTGGCTGTTTCCGCCAAGGATGGAGTCTTCGCCGAAGTGAGCGAGGAGCTGGGATTCTCCGAGATCGATCAGCTGTATCGGTCGGTCGGCGATGGCAGGGTGAGCGCCAAAACGGTGGTGGGACGGTTACAGCGACGGATGTCCCCGGCGCCCGAGGCGACAGAAGACCTGCTCGACCGGCTGGTCGCGCCGCCGACGCGAAGGGATCGACCTGCCAGGGACATCATCGTCGAGGGTCTCGACGACATGCTGGTTCACATTGCCAAGGGCTGCTCCCCGGTCCCCGGGGACGACATCATCGGGTTCGTCACGGTGGGGCGTGGGGTGTCGGTCCATCGCTCTGACTGCGCCAACATCGGTTCGCTCGAACAGCACCCGGAGCGAATGATCGAGGTGGCGTGGGCTCCAGAACAATCTGGCTCGTTCTTTGTCTGGATCCAGGTCGAAGCGCTCGACAGGTCTCGGTTGCTGAGAGATGTCACGACGGCCCTCTCCGACCTTGGAGCGAACATCCACACCTCGTCCTCGGTCGCCGGGAGAGATCGCATCGCCTTCCTTCGTTACGAGTTGGAGCTGTCCGAGGCGAATCAGCTGGAGCAGGCACTGTCTGAGGTGCGTGCGGTCGACGGTGTGTACGACGCATACCGACTGCTTCCCGGAGCCGGTCGGTGATCATCGAATCCGCCGAGTTGTGGGCCGCCATGACCAACTGCTACGTGATCGCGCCCGAATCCGGCGGTCAGGCAGTCATCGTCGACGCTCCACCGGATATCGAGGGCATATCGCTCCTGCTGGAACGCCGTGACCTGGTACCGGTTGCGCTGCTCGTCACCCATGGCCACGTGGATCACGCCGGCGGCGCCGGCAGTGTCGCCACCCGCACAGGAGTCACCGCGTATCTCCACCCAGACGATGATTGGCTGGCATCGGACCCAGCGTCGCAGCTGGAGAGCATCTTCGGGTTCATTCCGCCGGGAACCGAGCAGTTCGCCCCACCGGAGCGATATACGGACCTTGCCCACGGCGACCGTCTCCAGCTCGCAGGGATGACCTTCGAGATACGGCACACCCCAGGGCATACTCCTGGGCACTGCGTCTTCGTCGTCGAGGACGAGGGTCTGCTCTTTTCCGGAGACCAGCTATTTGCCGGTTCGGTGGGCAGGACCGATCTGCCGCGGGGCGACTTCGACGCGTTGATGGCCTCGATGCGCGACGAGGTGCTCACGCTCGACGACGCCACCCGCGTGCTTCCAGGTCATGGACCCGAGACCACCATCGGCAGAGAGCGCAAGACGAACCCGTTCATCGTGAGTC
>BTQG01000026.1:0-26010 GCA_036985755.1 Acidimicrobiia bacterium
GCTAACCCGGGTTCGAGACATCCCTTGCACCAACGCTCGTCCGCCGGTCGGCCCGACGACACCTACCGGGAGTAGGTACCCATCAGCACCGCCTCGGCCAGGACGTGACCCTCCGCAGCGGACATGATCTCGGCCTTGTTCGCTCCCTCTGCCAGGCCCAGCTCGGCATCGAGCGCCACCATGGTGAAAAAATAGCGATGGGTCCCCGAGGGCGGGCACGGTCCCCCGTATCCGGTTCGCTGCCACGAGTTGAGGCCGCTAGTCCCGATCGCTCCGACGTCCTCGGGAATCGATGCGATCACCGCCATGTCAAAGACAAGCCAATGATCCCAGGTGCCGCCGGGGGCATCCGGGTCTTCGACAACGAGGACCAACGACACCGTCCCTGCCGGAACCCCCTCGATCACCAGCTCGGGCGACACATCGACACCATCGCATGTGAAACGGCCAGGGATCATGCCTTGGTCGACAAAGGCGGGAGAGCTCAGTTGCATGGTTACTCCTTGACTGGTGGTGCTGGTCGCCGGAGTCGCCCCGTTCGTCGTGGTTGTGAGCACGGTGGTAGTCGTTGTGGTCGATGCCGCGGCCGACCCGGAACACGCGGCGAGGATGGCGGCGCCGATCACCAGCAACAAACGCCCCGCCATCGGTTGGAATACGGCGAAACGCCGATCCTCAGGCCCGGTGACCTCACTCATCAGCACCCCCATCATCCAGAATCTCATCAGCCAAGGAGTCGAGCAGCGCGAACGCCTCTTTCTCCGAATACGGCCCTTCGTCGATGCGCCGCTCGAGAAGCATGTCCATGATCTCCCCGACTCTGGGCCCTGGCTCGAGACCGAGGTGCTCCATAACCTGGTCGCCGTCGATCGGTGGGCGCATGGCCTCCAGCTCCTCCTGCTCGCCAAGCTTCACGATTCTCTGCTCCAGTTCATCGATCCGATTGGCGATCGCTCGAGCTCGTTTTGCGTTCCTCGTCGTGACATCGCTGCGCACCAGTTCGTTCAGATCCTCGAGTAGCGGACCGGCGTCGCGCACGTAGCGGCGCACTGCGGAGTCCGTCCAGCCCATCTTGTAGGTATGGGGCCTCATGTGGAGGAAGACCAGTCGCGATACGTCCTCCACCGCGGATTTGGGGTAACGCAGCTCGGTCATCTTCCTCCGCGTCATCCTGGCACCAACCACTTCGTGGTGGTGGAACGAGACCCCTCCCGGTCCGAACTCTCTCGTCTCGGGCTTGCCCACGTCGTGGAACAGAGCGGCGAGCCGGAGCCGCAGCCGAGGGGAAGTCTTCTCGACCACCGCGATCGTGTGCGCCAGAACATCCTTGTGATGGTGGACCGGGTCGGTCTCGAGGGCGAGAGCGGCCAGCTCCTGGATGAACTCGTCTGCCAGGCCGGTGTCAACGAGGCCCACCAACGCCGATGCAACATCATCGCCGACGATGAGCCGATCGAATTCACTCCTGATCCGTTCGGCGGATACGATGTCGAGTCGATCGTGCATGGTTTGGACGGCGGCCATCGCCTCCTCGGCGGGGACAAAACCCAGCGTCGATACGAAACGGAACAGCCGCAACATACGCAACGGGTCGTCGCCAAAAGAGACCTCCGGATCCAGCGGAGTCCGCAGTAGTCCCGCATGCAGATCGCCCAGCCCTCCGGTTGGATCGATCATCTCGGGTGTTCCCCGGTCGCGACCGGGGATGCCGATGGCCATTGCGTTGACGGTGAAGTCACGGCGGAACAAGTCCTCCTCGATGTTCTGTGAGAACACCACCTCCGGTTTCCTGCTGTCGTCGCGATAGATCTCGGACCGGAAGGTGGTGATTTCGTAGTTGTGTCCGTCGCGGATCGCCCCAATGGTTCCGAACCGCTTTCCCGCGACGTACAGGCCTGCCGCCCACGGCCCGACGATCTCTTCTATCACCTCCGGGGTCGCGTCGGTGGCGTAGTCCAGATCAGCGCTCGGCCGATCGAGTAACGCGTCGCGAACGCTTCCACCGACCAGGTACAGCTGGTGACCGGAGGTAGCGAACAGTGCCGACAACTGGCGCGACGGGCTTGCCGGGGCCAGCGTTACCTCTAGCCGCGGCGGAATCATTCGAGGTCTCTTCGCTGACTCTGGACTTGCGACCGGCGACTCATTCTTCTCTCCACCTGTTCGCCAGGCCGTCGGCGTACTCGTTCCATGTGTAGTTGGCGTGACCCTTGATCCACAGCAGTTCGACCTCGGGGCGATCACCGTACGCCCGGTAGGCGTTCTTGACCAGGTCCAGGTTCTTCGGCACCTTGGAGCCATCCGGCCCGGCCCTCTTCCTCTTCCATCCCCGCCCCTCCCATCCGGCCGCCCACTCATTGATGGTCTGGACGGCGAGGTTGGAATCCGAATACACGGTGACCGGCGTTCCCTCAGGGACCAACTTGAGCCCCTCGATCAGAGCGGTGAGCTCCATACGGTTGTTGGTGGTGTCGGGATCGAATCCATGCGCTTCATCGAGGATCTGCCCATCGATGACGTATACCGCCCCCCAACCTCCGGGGCCGGGGTTGCCGGCACACGCCCCGTCGGTGAACACACCGGTGTCTGGATCACCCTCGGCAACGGCTGTGGTGGATTTCGCCCCCGTATCGCGACATGACCGACACAACCGAGGTGTCCACCCCGGATATCGGTCGAGCACTCGTTCGGGAAGCGAGAACGTCGTGCCACAGCTCTCGCAAGTGAAATCGGCCATCGCCCGGGGAGGGTACCGGCGTTCCGGCTGCCGGTCGCGGTTAAGGGGCGACTCGCTCCAGGCGCCGTCCTTGTGCCGCCGCTTTGAACTCCGTTACCGAGGCTGCGTGTGATGTCGCCGCTTCGAAACTGATGTCGCCGTTCTCGTAGAGCTTGAAGATGGCCTGATCGTAGGAGCGCATTCCGAAGAAATCACCCTCGGCGATGTCCTCGACGATCTCATCGAGCAACTCTGGATCGGCGATTCTCGCTGCCACCCGGTCGGTGTTGACGAGCACCTCCACCGCGACGACCCTGCCCTTGCCATCGGCTCGGGGGATGAGTTGCTGGCTCACGATGCCCTTGAGGTTCGCCGCCAGCGTCTTGCTGATTTTCTGCTGCTGGTGTGGAGGGAAGAACTCGACGAGCCGGCGGATGGTCTCGACGCCGTCGAACGTGGGGATGATGGCAATGATGAGATGGCCGGTCTGAACGGCATCGATGGCAGCGGTCATCGTCTCCATGTCGGGAAGTCCGCCTACGAAGATCACATCGGTGTCCTGACCGACCGCGGCCTTGATCCCGACCGCATACGAGGCGGTGTCGACTCCGATCTCGCGCTGCGAGATGATCGACTGCTGGTCCGGGTACAGGATTTCGATAGGGTCTTCCAGCGTCACGACGCTGGTTCGCCTGGTGGCGTTGATCCGGTTGATCAGGGCCCCGGCCGTGGTCGTCTTGCCAGAGCCGGCCGGCCCGGTCACGAAAACGAGGCCGGGACGTTCGTCGGCCAGCTTCTCCAATACCACCCCTGGCAATCCAAGCTCGCGAAACGTCCCCTTGACCGGTGACACCCTGCGCAACACCAGGCTGACGGATCCTCGCTGCCTGAAACTGGAGACGCGAAACCGCCCCCGCCCAGGTCGACTGATGGCAAAGTCGGCTTCACCGGCCTCGTTGAAGGTGTGCCTGGCGCGATCGGTGATGATGCCGTTGAGATAGTGCTCGGTGTCGTCTGGAGCCAAGGTGGGAAGCTCAGCGCGATGGACGACGCCATTGATCCGAAACACCGGAGGTGAACCGACCTTCAGATGCAGATCCGATCCCCCGACGCCGCTGAGTTTGTCCAGCAGTTCATCGAGCGAAGGCAGCGGTGAGCTCACGGGTAAACCCTCCACACAAGCGTTCCCATACGCTTTCGATATCGGCCAACGCCGACGAGGCCTTAACCGACATCCCAATATGGTGAAAGCGCCTCAACGGCGCGATCCAGGACATGATCGGCAGATCCGCCTGCGCTGCTTGAGAATCTACGACCGGGTGACTGGTCGGCGTGCCCACGAAGAGTGGCGGAAACCGAGCCGCGGATGGCATCGAGGTCGTAGCCGCCTTCAAGCCAAAACACGGTTCGCCCAGCCGGCAGCACCGGCGCCAGCGCAGAGGCCATCATCGCAAAGTCGTCGTCTACCAGCCGGATACCGGCGAGCGGGTCGGCGGTGTGTGCGTCGTATCCCGCACTCACCAAGAGCCAGTCCGGGCCAAACTGCTCAACGATCGGGACGATGACCCTGGCGAAAGCCTCCTCGTAGATGGCTCCATCGGCACCTCCTGGCATGGGGATGTTGACGGTGGCACCCATGCCCTCGCCTTCTCCGATCTCATCGGCCCGACCGGTACCGGGATAGAACGGGTACTGATGGAGCGACATATACAGGACGTCGGGATTCGCAGCCATGATCGCCTGGGTGCCGTTGCCGTGGTGGACGTCCCAATCGACGATGGCCACCCGTTGCCCCGAAGTCACCAGCTGGGCCGCGGTCACCGCCACATTGTTGAGCAGGCAAAAGCCCATGGCTCGGTCGGCCTCAGCATGGTGCCCAGGGGGACGCATGGCGACGAACCCCACATCAGCCTTCCCGGCTTCGAGGGTTCGAACTGCGGTGGCACCGGCGCCTGCGGCGTTGACGGCCGCCCCCCACGAACCAGGGGAAACGTAGGTATCGGCGTCAATGCTGCCGCCCCCTTCTGCGCTCAGAGACGCGAGTGCGGATACGAACACCTCGTCATGGACGGCAACGAGCTCACGATTCGCCGCGGGTTCTGCCTCGACCTCCACCACGGTGAGGCCAGAGTGGGCGACACCATCGACGGCGGCCACGATCCGCGCCGGGCGTTCCGGATGGCCTGGCGGCGGCACGTGCTCGAAACTCGAGGGATGGGTAACGAGTGCGACCCGCATCGGGCGCATCCTTGCACAGTCACAAGGTCGCAGGATCGAACGTTGTACGCGATACGTAAAACGTGATACGCAACAATGGGTAGGCCTCTCACACTTCACGGTCGCCGGTACGCTGCCCATGTCTGCTGGTCATCATGGAGGGGCACATGTCGGTTACGGAGAGCGCACCGCCCGTACAGCAGCGCGGCCGGTGGCCGGGGCCGATCCGGCTCCGTCGTGGCTGGGCTCGAGCAGACGCCCGCCCATGGAACGACAGAACGCCCGATGCCAACCTGCGAATCATTCGCGGGGGCGCTTCCTTCCTCGACGCGTGCACCGCCTGGCTCATCGGCAAAGGAGCCCCGTCTGTCCTTTCCCCGCCCCTTGCATCGGGCGCGGCCAAGACGTGGGAGTCTGTCGGATATCAACGCTCCGTTCCGCTGGCGTTGATGCGTCTCGAGTTGGCACAACCGGTGTCGGCGCCGGACCACCTCGTCGTCTCGGACGACGTGTTGCTCGATGAACTTCTCCGCATCGATCACGCCGCCTTCGACGACTTCTGGCGGTTTGACCGAGTCGGTCTCGACGAAGCGATCAACGCAACCAGCAACGCCAGAACCCTGACTATCCGCGGACCAGAGACCGACCCTGTGGCGTACGCCGTCATCGGCCTCGGGCACGCTGTCTCCTACCTGCAGCGCCTTGCCGTTCACCCCGAATGGCAAGGCTCCGGAATGGGCCGTTCTCTGGTGCGCGCCTCGGCACGACTGGCACGGACCGCAGGAACGCGGGCGATGGTGTTGAACACCCAGCAAGACAACGAAGCAGCGATCCGACTCTACGCGTCGGAGGGGTTCGTCACTCAGCCCGAGCCCCTCGCCGTGCTCCGCTGGAGCTGAGTCCGTATGCCGCCCCGGCTGCCAGATCGCTACCGGCTCAACGTCCGACTCGGAGCGGACGGCGATGTTGAGGAGTGGTTGGCCACGGACGAGCACCTGGAACGACCGGTCCTCGTCCGGTTCCCCGGTCCCGCCGGTACATCCGATCGGATGGACGGCTTCCTGAAGGCAGTTCGTGCCGCGGCTGCAACAAGTCATCCGCACGTGCAGAAGGTCTTCGCCGCCGGCGAGTTCCACGGCTCCGCTTTTGCCGTCGCCGAATGGGATGGCGCGGTAACGGTTGCCGACCGTCTCGAGATGGGAGAAACCATCCCGGTCTCGGAATACCTGCCGAATGCTGCGGGGCTCGCCGAAGGGCTTTCCGCGTTTCACTCCAACGGCGGGGTCCACGGGGCGATCGATGCCGCTGCCATACATTTCTCAGCTGCCCATCCGGCCCGGCTCGCCGGTTTCGGACGGGTCCCGACCACCTCGACCCAGGAAGAGGACACCGTCGCCCTCGCTCACGTCCTGCGCACCGCGATCACCGGCAGCGACAACCCCTGGGTGCTCCCGTCCCAGGTGGTCGAAGGGCTGCCGCGCTCGGTGGACGACGCATTGACCGCGGCGGCTGCCGGCTCTCTCGATGCTGCCGAACTGGCCGCCGCCCTCCGCGCCATCCCGTTCTCGCCGCGCCAAGAACCTACGACGGCCTGGTCCCCACGAGGCCTCCTCGCTTTTGCCGCCATCGCGCTGGCAATCATCGGGCTCGCCGCCCTCGGTCTTCGGCTCGACATCGATCCCGACTCACCCTTCCTGTATCCGGCCGCTTCTTCGGAACGGGAGCCGACCGCGCCCACCACAACAATCCCGGTCGTGCTAGCTCCGGTCGATCGATCGATGGCGACGACCGCGATCGCCTACGACCCGCTCGGTGACGGTGCCGAGAACAACGACGATGCCGAGGCCGTACTCGATGGCGACCGGGAAACGAGTTGGCAAACCGAGCACTACCCCGGGCCGCTGCCCGATACAAAGGCGGGCGTGGGGCTAGTGGTCATCGCCGATGGCCCGATCTCGGCCATCGAGATCTCCGGCTCCCGCGGTACGCGTTACACGCTGGGATGGGCGTCGGACCTCCTGCCGACCTACGAAGATTGGCAGCCTGCTGGATCAGGGACCCTACTCACCGGGATCACCCGCCACCAGGTCCCGGCGGCGGAGGGTGCCTGGCTCATCTGGCTCACTGACCTTCCAGAGCAGCCTGACGGGACATTCGCCGCCGAGATCTGGAACGTCTCGCTGATTCCTTAGCCGGCCGGCCCGACCTACCCTGCCAACCGGCCCACAGCGACTCGACCTCCCCGCTGCGCGAGAATCACCGCAATGACCGGCCGCTCCTCACAAGACCGCGAGTTGATCCGGCGCTATTTGGCCGGTGACGCCGACGCGTTCGAGGCACTCATGGCTGCTCACGAGGGCCGGGTGTTCTCCATATGCCTCCGCATGCTGCGGAACCGGGACTCTGCGCTCGATGCCACCCAGGACGTGTTCCTCACTGTGTTTCGCAAAGTCGATCGTTACAAAGAACAAGCTGCGTTCAGCACATGGCTGTACCGGGTCACCGTCAACACCTGTTACGACCACCTGCGGCGCGAAAAACGCAAGCGAACCGATGCGATGCCCGACCACCTCGACCCGCCTGATCCGAGAAGCGAAGACGCGATCGGCGCAGTCGAGCTCCGGCCCGATATCGAACGCGCCCTGCAAACCATCGCCCCGGAGTTTCGCGCCGCAGCGATTCTCGTCGACATCGAAGGCCTGTCGCTACAGGGGGCCGCCGATATTCTTGGCGTGCCGATCGGCACCGTCAAAAGCAGAGTCTTTCGTGCCAGACGCCAGTTGGCAATAGAACTCGGGAACCTCGCCCCCCCTCCGCGACATCCTAAAGAGGAGCCATGAACGACAACGAACGCGACCTGATCGTTTCCTTGCTCGACGGGGCACTGTCCCCGACCGCGCAGGCAGAGGTTCGCGCTCGTCTGGAAATCGACGTCGAGATGAAGGCCGCATACGACGAGCAACTGGCGGTGTCGACCACACTCCGGTCCTCCCCCGCCGTATCGATGAGCGCCGCCGATCGCGACGAACTGCACGGCGAGCTGAGGGCCGGTTTGTTCCTCGACGAGGCAACCGTCGCAGCCGGCGTGGCGACACCCGCTCGAAGGTGGAGCCGATGGTGGGCACCGCTCACCGGTCTCGCCACCGCCGCCGTGATCGTTACCGCCGTTGTCGTTCTGCCAGGCACGTTCGGTGATGAGGATGCTGCCGATCTGGTGGGGGCGCCGGCGCCACAAACGAGCGCGACCTCCAGCCTCCCCTCGCTGGAGGCTGATCCCCAAGGCATAACCGAAGACTCGGATGGGCAACAACCGGTCGAAGAACTCACGTCGAGCACAGCGGCCGCTGCCGCAACGATCGAACCCGATGTCATGCAGTACTCGCTGGCAAGGGCGACGGGCCCGTCCGATGAGCTCGAACTGCCGGTGCTGGCAGAGGATTTCGCTGCCGCCGGCGTCGAGTCCGCCGCGTTCAACTCCACGACAAAGGCAACGATCGACTACGGAACTGCAGCCGGGTGTTTCGGCTCCGCCGACGAGGTGACCGGCGAGGCTGTGCTGGTCGGAACGCTCTCGGCGAGTGGCGACAACGTGGTGGTGATCATCACCGACGCCAGCACCGGCGCCGAGACGGTGATCATCGTCGACCTGGCTACGTGCCGGGTGACGTCCGTAGGACCGTGACCGAGTCGGGCTGGGACTAACCTCGCCGGCATGGCCAATCAAAACGACGATTACCCGGCGCGCATCGCAGACTTGATTGAATCCTTCGCGGTCAAGATCCGATCGCTCACGGTCGACCGGGCCGAGCGGTCGATCACGTGGACCGCGTTCGGTTTGTTGTTCGCCACCATCGGGATCCTCGTCACCATCTGGCTGCTGGTCGCCTTCTTCAGGGCATTTGGCGAGCTGGTCGGTCAGGAGGTGGCCTATGCCATCACCGGGGGCATACTCATCGTCGTGGGAGCGTTGCTCTGGATGCGGCGTTTCCCCAAGGACGACGAGACGGGCCAGGAGTGAGCATGGCAGAGAAGGTTCTCATCCTCGGCTCGGGTCCCGCGGGCCTGACCGCGGCGATCTATAGCGCCCGCGCCGATCTGGCCCCGGTGATGATCGAGGGTTTCGAGCGCGGCGGTCAACTCATGCTCACCACCGATGTAGAGAACTACCCGGGATTCCCCGACGGCATCATGGGGCCTGAGCTCATGGAGGCGATGCGTAAACAGGCGGAACGGTTCGGTACGAGAATCGTGTCGTCCGATGTCACCGGTGTCGACCTATCCGAGCGGCCGTTCAAGGTGTTTGTCGGCGAGGATGTCTACGAGGCCGAGACGTTGATCGTGTCCACCGGCGCCTCAGCGCGGTGGCTCGATGTTCCTGGGGAGGACCGCCTGCGCGGCTACGGCGTTTCCGCCTGTGCCACCTGTGACGGGTTCTTCTTCCGCGACAAGGAGTTGGCCGTTGTCGGGGGCGGCGACAGTGCGATGGAAGAGGCGAGCTTCCTCACGAAGTTCGCCTCGAAGGTCACGATCATCCACCGGCGCGATGAGTTCCGTGCTTCCAAGATCATGGCACAGCGAGCCATCGACAATCCAAAGGTCGACGTGCTGTGGAACAGCGAGATCGTAGAAGTGCTCGGCGACGACCTAGTCACCGGCATCCGCCTCAACAACATTGAGACCGGGGAACAGTCCGAGATGGCGGTAGACGGCGTGTTCGTCGCCATCGGGCATGACCCGAATACCAGTTTCTTCCAGGATGACCTCGAGCTCGACAAAGCCGGGTACATCGTCACCGATCCGGGTACTACCAAGACGTCGGTCGAAGGCGTCTTCGCCGCAGGCGACGTGGTCGACCACGTCTATCAACAGGCAGTGACCGCGGCGGGGAAGGGGTGCGAGGCAGCGTTGGACGCCGAGCGCCTGCTCGAAGCTTGGGAAGTTTGACGACCGGGTTACGGTTCACCCTCTTGTACACCCAGACAAGGAGAAGAAATGGGAAACAACACCACAGATGCGACCGACGCGACCTTCGCCGAGCTGGTCGCTGAGTCGACGCCAACGCTTGTCGACTTCTGGGCGGAGTGGTGCGGGCCATGCAAGATGATGGAAGGGCCACTCGATGAGATCGCCGGAGAGCAAGCCGGGAAACTCAACGTGGTCAAGCTCAACGTCGACGATAACCAGGCGACCGCGATGCAATATGGCGTGATGAGCATCCCGACGATGATCGTCTTCCAGGATGGCCAGGAAGTGAAGAGGCTCGTCGGGGCGCGCAGCCGGACCCAGCTCGAGGCTGAGCTCGCTTCGTTCGTTGCCTAGGGCGCACCGATAGCTGACTGGTCGTCTCGATAGAGGTGGAACCATTTTTCCCGCTCCAAGTGAAGGGCCGCTCGGACCACCGCACCGCAAGACTCGCCGACAGCGGCCGGGTCGCGTCCTCTATGCGGAGCCCCTCGAGGAACCAGGCGGCCGGTGAGGCAGTTCCACGCCGGAGATCGCGGGGAGCCGGTTCGGGACATTCAGCGGCGACTTGCCTCGCTCGGTCGGCCGACAGAGCCTGACGCCCTCGGATTCTACGGAGACACAACCGTCGCCGCCGTCACCGAGTTTCAGCGCTCCAGGGGTCTGGCACATGACGGAATCGTGGGACCCGAGACCTGGCAGGCGCTTGTCGATGCCGGTTACACCCTTGGAGATCGCATGGTGTATCGGCGGGTACCGATGACGCGAGGTGATGACATCTCCCGTCTGCAGCAAGGGCTCAACTCGTTGGGCTTCGATGCGGGAAAAGTCGATGGTCTGTTCGGCCCTGCCACCCTCAGCGCGGTCCTCGACTTCCAGCACAACCGGAGCATGGCGGAGGATGGCATCGTCGGCGGCGCCGTAGTCAAGGAACTCGCCCTCATGCACAGGGAAACGTCCAAACGCGGGAAGGAGGTGGTTCGGGAGCAGGCGTGGATCGCCTCGCTACCGCACCCGATCGCCGGCGCCCGTATCTACGTCGACCCCGCCTGCCCCGATGAATCCTCGGCAGCACTGACGTGGCAAGCCGCTATGGGTACATCGGCAACCCTGCGCGAAGCAGGGGCAATGCCATTGCTGTCGCGAAGCATCGACACCCTTCCCGAGGAACGCGTGCGCGCCCGGCGGGCCAACCGGCTCGACGCCGATCTCGTCATCTCCGTCACGACCGCCGCCGCATTCGAAGAGGGGGCCTTCTACTTCGGCACCGATCTCGGGTCCAGCCCGGCGGGCCGAGTCCTGGCCGAGATGATTGGCTCGGGGCTTGGCTTACCCGTCGCCGCCAGAGCGATCCCGATGCTGCGTGAGACCCGAGCTCCCGCCGTGGTGGTAGCTACCGACCGGCTCACCAGAACAACCGGCGAGGTGATCGCAGCAGAAATCATCGAGCTCTTCCTCCACGGGGTACCTCAAGAGAACAACGCCCGGTAGATCTGTTCCAGATCGTCGAGCGACGAATACCGGATCACCAACCTGCCGGCTTCGCCTTTTGGCTTGATCGAAACCTCGGTCCCCAGCCGATGCGTGAGTCGCTCCTCGAGTTCGATGATGGCGGCGGGCCGAGCCTCTGGGGGTCTGCGCCTCGATGATGACTCAGGGGGAACCGCCCGCTCCCGTGCGGCTTCTTCGACGCTACGCACCGACAGCCCCTCGTCGACCGCTCGCCGCGCCAGATGAAGGGCGTAGGCAGGATCATCGACCGATAGCAGGGCTCTGGCATGGCCGGCCGCGAGCTCCCCCCGGTCCAGCATGCCCTGGATGGCGGGTGGCAGCTGCAGCAGTCGCAACGTGTTGGTCACCGCACTGCGGCTCTTTCCGACTCGATCTGCGACGTCTTCGTGAGTCATACCAAAATCTTCCAGTAGATTCTGGTATGCCGCTGCTTGCTCCAGGGGCGACAGATCGGTTCGTTGGAGGTTCTCGATCAGGGCCTCTGTGAGATCCCGCTCATCGCTCATTGTCGGCCGGATCACCGCAGGGATCTTGGACATACCGGCCAGTTCGGCGGCCCGCAACCTCCTCTCGCCTGCGATGAGGACGTAGGCGCCCTCCTCGCTGGCCTGGCGGAGCACGATCGGCTGGAGGACCCCTACCTCCCGGATCGAGGCTGCCAGCTCCTCCATCGCCTCGTTGTCGAAACGATGACGAGGTTGCCGCGGATTCGGCTTGACCGCGGCTATATCGATCTCGGCAAAACCGACGACCGGGCGATCGACGGGGATCAGCGCATCCAACCCCCGACCCAGCCCACTCTTACGTGCGGCCATGACGCCTCCTGAATTCGCTAGCGAGTTCCCGATAGGCGATGGCTCCACGGTTCATGCGATCGTATGCCTCGATCGGCTCGCCGTGCGACGGCGCCTCGGACAACCGGACCGTCCTTGGGATCACCGTCTTGTATGCCCTTTCGCCAAAGTGATCCCGTACCTCCTGTGTGACCTGCTTCGACAGCGTGGTGCGCCCGTCAAACATGGTGAGCACCACACCTTCGACATCTAGTTGAGGGTTAAGGCTCTTTTGCACCAGTTGAATATTTCGCATCAACTGCCCAACGCCCTCCAGCGCGTAATACTCGCATTGGATCGGGATCAGCACTTCGTCGGCGGCGGTGAGCCCGTTGATGGTGAGTAGTCCCAGCGATGGTGGGCTGTCAACCAAGATGAAGTCGTAATCGTCGATTACGGTTTTCAAGGCGTTTTCCAGCCGATGTTCTCGTGAGAACATCGACACCAGCTCGATTTCTGCGCCGGCAAGCTCGATTGTGGCCGGAACCAGGAACAGGTCGCGCACCGAGGACGGTTCGATGACATCCTCGGTCGCTAGGTCCTCGACCAAAAGGTTGTAGGTGGAGTGCTTGATCGCGCTCCGGTCGACGCCAAGACCACTCGTGGTGTTGCCTTGCGGGTCGAGATCGACGAGCAGCACCCGCTCGCCCTGAAACGCAAGACCGGCTCCGAGGTTGATGGCGGTCGTCGATTTACCGACACCACCCTTCTGGTTGGCGATAGCAACGACGGTGGCGTTTCGCATGGGAAGGCTCAGAACCCTTTCAATTACGTGTCATCCTAAGGTGCCATGCTGGCGAGTCAAGGATACCCTCCGGGGTCTCGAGCAGTTGAATCGTCTCCCCGGGTTCCGCTGCGGGCGTACGGTCGGGAGGAACCGAGCGACTCAATGCAATGACCGCGGTACCCCCCATGTCGAGTGTCGAGCGTGCCGCGTGCAGCGCATTCCCGACCGGCATCGCGGCTCGGAACGTAGCCGCGCCATACCCACGGGTCAGATCGCCCCAACCGGCCCGTACCGTAACCACGTTTGTCAGGCTGAGTATCCGTACCGCTCGTGCCGCGAGCAGGGTCCGCCGCTCTGACCGATCGAGCAGGGTGACAGCCACACCCGGGTAGGCGATGGCCAGCGGGATCCCCGGCAACCCGACGCCCGATCCCACATCGATGAGGGCATCAATGTGCTGGTCCATCCATCCCCTGCCGAATACCAGCGAATCTGCGACGTGACGGTCGATGATTCGCGTGGCTTCGGCAGGGCCGAGCGCGCCCGCTGGTATGGCTTCCGCAACCAACCAGTCTGCATAGTCGGTGAGCAAACCGAGTTGCCCGGCCGACAGTTCTACCCCCGCCCACCCGGCGGCCCGCTGCAGGGCCTGCTCGGCATGTTTCACGGGAAACGTGCCAGGAGACTCCGCACACAGGGAGAGATCACGCGTTGCGAAGCCAGCTGTGGAGCCGTGGCCCGAGCGGTCCGCCGCCACGCCGCCAAACCCGGAAGCACGCCGCTCCGCACATAGCGTTTGATCCGCTCTTTTACCAAGGCCCTTTGCGCAGCGGAGACAACCTGCCGCCAAGTAGGGGTCCACCTTCCGTCGAGACGCCCGGTCGCCGTCGCGGCGCGCACGAAGTTTCAGCCGGTTTCGCCGTCCACCGGTGAGATAACCACTGCCCGTCGCGGGTCTTCACCCTCGGAGTGGGTGCGTACCCCTTCGATCTCACCGGCAGCGTCGTGCACCACCTTACGATCTGCGGCGTTCATCGGCTCCAACATCACCTCGCCCCGTTCGGCCACCACCTGCTCGGCCAGCCGGTGCGTATAAATGGTGAGGGCCTCACGGCGCCGTGCCCCATAACCGGCGATATCGATTCGCATCCGTGGAGCACCGAATGTCTTTCGCTGCACAGTGGTGCGGGTGAGTTCGAGGACCGAGTACATGGCGGCACCCTTTGCCCCGACCAGCGCCTCGGTCTGGTCGCCCACGACGTCGAGATAGAGCACGTCGTCTTCGATTCGCGACGTGGTCTCCCCCGCCAGGCCAAACGCTTCGAGCAACCCATCGAGGAATGCCATCGCCACCTTGGCCTGCTCCTCAATCGGTGCGGCCTCGGGTCGCTCCGTCTTGTTACCGGCTTGTCCGTTTTCCATGGCTCGACCCTTCCCATCCTGCCGTGCCGGCTCACGCTGCGAGCTGTTCCCGCCCTTCGCTGCCGGCGTGCTGGCTTGCCTCTGCCTTTTCCTCTGCTGGTTCTGCTTTCGCTGCTGCGGTTGTCCCGATGACCCACCTCCACGACGACGGCGCTTGCTCCTGCTGGGCGCCTTGACGACTTTCACAATCGCAGGCCTGCCGCCCATACCGAGGAAGCCGCCGGTGGCCTCCTGAAGGACTTCGACATCAGCGTTCTCCACCGAGTCTATGCCGAGTTCCTCGAGGGCTGCCTCCACGGCGATTTTGACGGTGCTGCCCGTTACTTCGACCCACTCCATCTACTTCCTCCTCCGCCCCTTCTTCTTCTTGCTGGTGTTTACCGACGGCCCCTTGGCCGGTTCGTCCCCTTCCGGGAGCCCGGCCGGATCAGCCGACTCCCCGGTGCCTTGTTCTCGCCCGTCGATCCAGAAGATCAGAGACTGTTGTCCTATGCGAAACGAGCTCGACGTTGCAAAGTAGATGCCAAGCCCTGCGGTGAGCGTCCAACTGATGAAACCAAAGAACAATGGCATCACCTTCATTGCGGTTTGCATCGACTGCTGCTGAGGGGTCTTTTCCGAGTCGTCCGTGCTCCGAGTCCTGGTGGTTTGGTATTGCTGGTAAAATCCGGCAGAAACGATGATTATGAGGAGAATCACATAGGGCAGCGCTCCCAGGATGTTGCCGCCGCTGAACGCATCCGGAATCGCTGTGCTCGGGGAGAGCGTCAGATCCATGCCCAGAAAATTGGTGTTGATGGTGTCGGCGTCGATGTAGGTATCGGTGGCGCGTAACACCCGAAACAGCGCGAACCAGATCGGCATCTGGACGATCAAGGGAAGACAGCCCGCGGCAGGGTTGACGCCGCGCTCCGAATACAGCGCCATCAGTTGTTTGTTGAGCTCCTCCCTGTTCCCCTTCAGTTCTTTTTGGAGCCTCTTGACCTCGGGTTGGATCTCGGACATGGCCCGCATCGATCGGGTCTGTTTCAGCGTCAGTGGGAACAACAGGAGAGACAACGCGAGCGTGAGCAACATGATCGCAATTCCGAGATTTGGAACAAACTGGTAAAAAAAGTTGAGGGAAGCACCGAGGAAGTCGACCAATTGGTCCCAGATCGGAATGGCCAGCAGCGTCCAGTTGGGTGTCATGGAGCCAACCCCAACCGATCATCGGGAGAACCGGGGACTGGATCGAGGCCCCCTTCATGGAACGGCTGGCACCGACCGACCCTCTTGATCGCCATCCAGGAACCCTTGACGGCACCGTGGAGCTCGATTGCCTCATAGCCATAGACGGAACACGAGGGGTGGAAACGACAATTCCCTCCCATGAACGGGGAGAGGATCTTCTGGTAGACCCGCACCAACACCATGAGCAGACGCGCAGCAGGCGAAACCTTCTGCGGGGTTTGGCTGCTCATCTCTCGTTACTCCTCAGTGCCTGCGACGGCCTCGCCGAGCCGCGATACAAGCCTGTCAAACGGCATCGCCACCACTTCAGGGGAAGCGATCACAACATATGCTGTGCTCGGCCGTAAGCCGACCACAGCCAGCGCCTCTCTGAGACGTCGCTTCGCCCGGTTCCTACAAACCGCATTCCCCACGCCCCGGCCCGCAACGATACCCACCTGTGCCGGTCCCGAGTCGCCGGATGCACATATCACGACCAATCCTTCATCTCCTGCCCGTTTCCCGCGCCGATACACCGCGGTAAATCCCGAGGAACCGAGGGCGACAAACGGTCGGCCGTTACGCAGTGAGCCGTCGCCGACCCTTGAGCCGGCGATTCCTGACCACGGCGCGACCTGCGCGAGTTCGCATCCGAGTGCGATACCCATGCTTTCGTTTACGACGCCGGACATTGGGTTGATACGTACGCTTCATGGTGAGGTCGGAGCCCCTTGTCGGGCATAGTGGTTACGGTCGCCGGGAGTGTACCCGGGTCGCTTCGGTACGCCATGCCAGCCCCACCGCGCGAAAACTCCGCGTTGGTCGCGAAACAACGCACAGTGTCTTTTCCCCCCATTCCGTGGCAGGACCGCGAAACTCGACCGACCCGCCAATCACCAATAACCCCTTCTCTACAAGACTTTTCGCCTATTCACCCATATGGGGGGGCGACGCCTACCGGCGGATTTGGCGCTCTTGCCGCGTGCTTTGCATGTGCCATATACTCCCGCCGCTCTCAGCGGTCCGTCGCGGCTTCCCCGGGGAGGCTAACTCCCGGGCATCGACCACTGAGGCGGCCAGGAACGCGAAGAAAGGTTCTCCACAACCTGTGGATAGGTGTGTGGACAGGGAGCAGCGGTGCAACATCAGGAGGAGTTGGGAACAGTGGGGGACCCACAAAGCACGACCGTTGACTGGGATACGTTCTACCACGAGTTGCGTCGGCGCATCCCTCCGGCGGCGTGGCAAACCTGGATCGAGCCGTTGGAGTCTTCTGCCGAGTCCGGCACCCTCAAAGTCGTTGCCCCCACCGAATTCCACTATCGCTGGGTGGGGGATCGCTACCTCCCGGTCATCGAACAAACCGCCAGGGAAGTCCTTGGTATTGGCATCGAGTTGGATTTCCGTGCCACAGAGTCGGCTCCCGCGTCGGCTCCCGCGACCGGGCCCCCGGCGATGCAACCGAGCCTTCCCATCGTGCACGAGCCGTCGCGCCCACCCACCTCCGGCCCTCGCCTCGTTCCGAAATACACCTTCGACAATTTCGTCGTCGGCCAGTCGAATCGATTCGCCAACGCCGCAGCCCTCGCCGTCGCCGAACAACCAGGGAGCCAGTACAACCCACTCTTCATCTACGCAAACGCCGGCCTCGGCAAGACCCACCTCCTGCACGCCGTCGGCCACCACCGGATGGAGATCGACGACTCGGCGCGTGTGCGCTACGTGTCCTCTGAACAATTCTTCAATGAGTTCATCAACGGCATCCGGCGAAAGCGGATGAATGAGTTCAAGGACCGCTACCGCAAGATCGACGTCCTGCTGCTCGACGATGTGCAGTTCTTCGACGGCAAAGAACAAATCCTCGAAGAGTTCTTTCACACCTTCAACAGCCTGTACGAGGCCGGTAAACAACTGGTCATCAGCTCAGATCGTCATCCCAAACGCCTGTCATCCCTCGAAGACCGTTTGCGCAGCCGTTTCGAGTGGGGACTGCTCACCGACATTCAGACACCGGACGTCGAGACTCGCCTCGCAATTCTCCGCAAGAACGCAGAGTTCGCCCCGACGCCTGTTCCGAAGGACGTGATGACCTACATTGCGGAGAACGTCCACCAGAACATCAGAGAGCTCGAAGGCGCGCTCACCAGGGTCACCGCGTTCGCCGCCCTCACCAACGAGCAGATCACGTTATCGACGGCCCAGGAGGTGCTCGCCGATGTGATCCGTCACCATGACACCGCGCCGCCGACCGCCGACCGCATCATCGCTATCACCGCAGACCACTTCGCAACCACGCCAGCCGATCTGATCGGACCGAGCCGTAAGCAGCCCCTCGCTCGCCAGCGTCAGATAGCGATGTACCTCTGTCGCGAAAACACCGACCTCTCTCTCCCCAAGATCGGCAAGGCTTTTGGAAACAGGGACCACACAACCGTCATCCATGCCGTTGACAAGATCAAGACGCTCATGCAAAGCGACAAGCAGACATTCGACGAGGTTTCACAACTCGGCCAGAAGCTGAGGACAACATGACCCTTGTCCCCACCCTTTGGCCTGCACGATCGTCGCCTGTGGATTACCGCCCACTTCTCAACACAGGATGTGGATCGGGAAACCCATACCTGGCAATGGCTTATTTGCGTTATCCAGAATCCACACCCCCTACTACTACCGCTAACGTTTACACCATCAATAAGAAAGCAGAGGAAGTAAGCAACTGTGCGTATCCGGGCTGAAAGAGATGATCTTGCCGATGCCCTCACCAGGGCCGGCCGAGCTGTAGGAGTGCGATCGCCGCTGCCGATCCTGCAGGGGATTCTTTGCGAGGTGAACGGCGGCCGGCTCCAGGTGACCGGCACCGACAACGAGGTGACGGTCCGGTCGTTCCTCGAGGTCGAGGGCCTGGAGGATGGAGCCACCGTGGTCCAGGCCAAGCTGGCAGCGGACGCGGTGAGGAAGCTGCCTCCGGGGGCGGTCTCGATGACGGCGGCAGACGGAGAGGTCGAGATCACAGGCAACGGTCCGCGATTCCGGCTGCGGGAAATGAACGTTGACGACTTCCCCGCGGTTTCCGAGAGCACAGATGGAGATAGCGTCGAGGTAGAGGGCAAGGTGTTGATCGACGCACTGAGCCAGGTAGGCACAGCCGCGTCCGGCGACGACGCACGGCCAACGCTCACCGGGGTGCTTTTCGAGGAAAACGAAGGTGCATTACGCCTCGTAGCGACCGACTCGTATCGGTTGGGGGTCAGGGATGTGCCGTCGATCGGTGCCAAGGGATCCAGGCTGGTCCCGTATCGGGCCCTTCGTGAGCTACTGCGCACGATCGGGGACGGCCCGATGACGGTGACGCTGGGTGAGCGGGAGGCGACCTTCGAATCTGAGCTCGGGCGGCTCACCGCCCGGATCATCGACGCCACATTCCCCAACTACCGGCAGTTGCTGCCGGAAGAGTTTCCGAACTCGCTCGAAGTCTCCAAAACGGCCTTGCTCGAAGCGGTGGGGAGAGCCGCTCTCGTTGCTGAGGATCACATTCCGGTGCGGCTCAACCTGCACGACGGGGGGGTGGAGCTGAGTGTCGTGCGTCAGGAAGTGGGAGAGGAAACCGAGCACATCGAGGGAACATACAAGGGTGACGAGATGACGATCGCGTTCAATACGCGATATCTGACCGATGGTGCCGCCGCAGTACATGGGGATACGGTGGTGTTGGAGACCAGCGATCCCCTGAAACCGGGAATGCTGCACGGTGCCGACGGGGACGAGTTCCGGTATCTACTGATGCCGGTGCGTCTGTGAAGTCGGTGGCCACGATGCCGGTCCAGGAGGGCGCTGAAAGATGATGTGTGCCATGGGCCGTCAACCAGCTGAAGGAGCGCTCACAGAGGAAACCACACCGTGTGGCGACCCGCTGGAGGATTCCTCAGCACCCTCCTAGGTCGGTGGAACTCGACTGGCTGGAGTTGATCGGCTATCGCTGTTACCCGAACCTCCGCTTTGAGCCGGCACCGGGCGTGAACGTGCTTGTCGGAAACAACGGGACCGGCAAAACGAGCGTGCTCGAGGCCATCGCCTACCTCGGGCTGTTGCACTCGTTTCGAGGGACTCCCGATGAGTCCATCGTGTCCACCGAAGCCGCGTCCGCAGTGCTCAGAGGCGGGTTCTCGGTCCCATCCGGTACGGTGCGCGTCGAGGTCGAGCTCCCAAAAAATGGGAGGCGCACGATCCTGTTGAACGGAAAGCGCCCGAAACGAAATCGCGACGTGCTCGCCCAGGTTCCTGTGGTGGCATTTCAACCCGACGATCTCGACGTCGTGAAACGTGGCCCGAGCCTGCGTAGAGGGTATCTGGATGACCTTGCAGCGCAGCTGCGACCGCAGGCCGCAGCGGACCAGCAGGAACACCAACGGGCGTTACGACAGCGCAACGCGCTGCTACGACAGGAAGGCAGGAGCGCCGATCGAGAATCGCTGGATGCATGGGATGCTCGTGTCACCGCCGCCGGGGCGAGCGTTTTCGTAGACCGGCTCAGAGTTCTGGAGGCTCTCGAGATTCACCTTGGCGAGGCGTATCGGCTGGTAGGAGCCAGTGGCAGCCTGACGTGGTCGTACCTCTCCAATTGGGGAGCAGCGCCGGGGGACGACCTCGCCACCGCAGAAGCGAAACTCAGCGATGCCATGACGAAGCGGCGCCAACGCGATCTCGACCAGCGCACGACCACGGCAGGGCCCCACCGCGATGATCCGACGCTGGTGGTGGACGGGCGCCCGGCGAGAGCGATGGCCAGCCAGGGCGAGCAGCGAACGATCGCGGTTTCCCTGCGGGTAGGTGCCTACCGCCTGCTTGCTCAGGAGCGCCCAACCTTGCCCATTCTCCTTCTCGACGATGTTTTTTCCGAGCTCGACCCGCTGCGGGCAAGGGGTGTGCTCGACCTGCTCGGCGACGGGCAGGTTTTTGTCACAACGGCGAGGGATGATGACGTTCCGCTCGACGGGACACGGTGGATGGTCGAGGGAGGTGCCCTCAGATGAGAGCAAAGTATTACCGGCCCGAGGAACCAGACAGGGAGCCAGAGGAGATCACCGACGTACTTGGATCGATCATTGCTCGGGTCGGCAGCGGTGCCAGCCTGGACGCAGGAACCCTGGTCGCCGAGTGGAGGGACATCGCTCCTGAGCGGTGGCGGGATCGAGCTCATCCGGTGGGAGTGAGGGGCAGAGTGCTGCTCGTCGAGGTGCGATCGGGGACCGACGCCACCGTGCTCAGACACGATGCAGCAGAGCTGCTGAGGCGGATCTCGCTCAGGTTCGGAGACGAGCTCATCGATGACGTGAAGCTTCGAGTGGCTCCGCAAAGAGAACCGAGGAAAAGCCTTTGAGATCAAGGGATTCGACACAGGAAAATCCGTTCAAAATGGAGAGATTTCGGCCGATTCACACTAGAATGGGCAACGTACAAATCGCCCCCAACACAACGCGGCGGGGGCAGGTCGAAGGAGTTCCGTGACCCAACCCAAACGCGACGTGAACGCGTCCTACGACGCCAAGGACATCAAGGTCCTCGAGGGCCTGGAGGCCGTCAGAAGACGCCCCGCGATGTACATCGGGTCCACCGGGCCGAGGGGCCTCCATCACCTGATATGGGAGGTGGTCGACAACTCGGTCGACGAGGCGATGGCCGGTTACGGGACGCGGATCGAACTGTCGTTGCTTGCCGACGGCGGGGTCAGGGTCCGTGACAACGGGCGCGGCATTCCTGTCGCAAAACACCCCAAGACCAAGCGGTCAACATTGGAAACGGTGATGACGACCCTGCACGCCGGCGGCAAATTCGAGTCCGGCGCCTACACCGTGTCCGGTGGCTTACATGGCGTAGGCGTCTCGGTGGTGAATGCGCTCTCCTCGCGCCTCGAGGTCGATGTGATCAGAGACGGGTTTCGCTGGTCGCAGGCGTACGAGTACGGCGATCCGGTTGCCGCGGTGGAGAAGGGGAAAGAAGCCAAGCGCACCGGGACCCAGGTGGTGTACTGGGCCGACCCGGAGATCTTCACCGATGGTGTTGACTACGACGCCAAGACCGTGGTGAACCGGCTGCGAGAGATGGCCTTCCTCAATAAGGGCCTCGAGATGCGCTTTCGTGACGAACGCGGGCCGGATCCGGTCGAGGAGGTGTTCCGGTATAGCGGGGGCATCGTCGACTTTGTTCAGCACCTCAACGCCAACCGTGATCCAATTCACAAACAGGTGGCCTACTTCGAGGAGGCTTTCGAGGATGGGGAACTCGAGGTGGCGATGCAGTGGACGTCGGGATACCACGAGACCATCCTCAGTTTCGCCAACAACATCAACACTCACGAGGGCGGGACACACGAAGAGGGCTTCCGTAAGGCGCTCACCAGGGCGATCAACGATATGGCGCGCAGTAAGGGTTTGCTCAAGGAGAAAGAAGCCAATCTGACCGGTGAGGACGTGCGGGAGGGGCTCACCGCGGTCATCTCGGTGAAGGTGAGCCAACCCCAGTTCGAAGGGCAGACCAAAACCAAGCTGGGAAACACCGAAATCCGCTCATTTGTCGAGAAGGCGCTCAACAAGGTGATCCCTGAGTGGTTGGAACGTCATCCCGGGGATGGTCGGCGCATCGTTGAGAAGAGCACCCAGGCGGCGAAAGCGAGGCTGGCGGCGCGCCAGGCGCGAGATCTGACGCGACGAAAGAGTCTGCTCGAGTCCGGAGGTCTGCCGGGCAAACTATCCGATTGCGCATCGCGCGACCCCGCGGCGACAGAGTTGTTCATCGTCGAGGGAGACTCGGCGGGTGGATCGGCCAAGCAGGCAAGAGACAGCCAGTACCAGGCGATCTTGCCGATTCGGGGCAAGATCATCAACGTCGAGAAGAACAGGCTCGCCAGGGTCTTGCAGAACAACGAGATTCAGTCGTTGATCACCGGTATCGGCACCGGCATCGGTGACGAATTGGACATCGAGAAGGCCAGGTACCACAAGATCATCATTCTCACCGACGCCGACGTCGATGGGGCACACATTCGCACCCTCCTGCTGACGTTCTTCTACCGACACATGACCGAGGTGATCGAAGCCGGTTACATCTACATCGCCCAGCCTCCGCTGTACTCGATCAAGATCGGAACCAAGACCTTCTGGGTCAAGAACGACGCCGAGCTCGAGGAAATCAAGGCCCAGAACGAGGGTAAGAAGATGAACATCCAACGCTTCAAGGGTCTCGGCGAGATGAACGCAGAGCAACTATGGGAAACGACGATGGACCCCGAAGCAAGGGTGTTGCTCCGCGTCGACCTCAATGACCAACTGCTCGCAGAAGAGGCCTTTACCACGTTGATGGGCAACGACGTGAGTGCCAGGAGAAGCTTTATCCAGCAAAACGCCGCCGACGTGCGGTTCCTCGATTTCTAGAGGCGACGATGAGCGATAGAACACAAGAGCAGCCTTCCCACATCGACATCACGCGCGAGATGGAAGACTCGTTCCTCGAGTATGCGATGTCGGTCATCGTGTCCAGAGCGTTGCCCGACGTGCGCGACGGCTTGAAGCCGGTCCATCGGCGAATTCTGTATGCGATGTACGACGGGGGCATGCGACCCGGTACCCCGTTCCGCAAATCGTCGCGCGTGGTCGGTGACGTCGTCGGTTGGTATCACCCGCACGCCCCGGAATCGGTGTATGACGCCATGGTCAGGCTGGCACAGGATTTCTCGATGCGGTACCCACTCATCGATCCGCAGGGAAACTTCGGCACCGTGGACGACCCACCGGCTGCGATGCGCTATTCCGAGGCGCGGATGGCGTCACTTGCTGCACACCTACTCGAGGGCATCGGCGAAGACACGGTCGACTGGAACCCAAACTATTCGGGGGAGCGAGACGAACCGGCCGTGCTGCCGGCCCGGTTCCCCAATCTGCTCGTCAATGGCTCGACCGGCATTGCCGTGGGCATGGCCACCAATATCCCTCCGCACAACCTCACCGAGGTGGCCGATGCGGTCCTCTATGCCCTCGACCATCCGGACGCCTCCGTCGACGATCTGGCCGAGTTCGTCAAAGGCCCGGACTTTCCCACCGGCGCCTACATCGTCGGTGTCAACGGGGTGAAGGACGCGCTGGCGACCGGTCGCGGCTCGGTGAGGATGCGGGCAGTGACCGACGTCGTGGAGACAAAACGAAAGCGCACCGCCATCGTCGCCACCGAGATCCCGTATCAGGTGTCGCGTGACCGCATCATGGAGAAGACCGCGGACCTGGTGAGACAAAAGGTGATCACCGGGATCTCCGATCTTCGCGACGAGTCCGACCGCGAAGGAACCAGGCTCGTATTCGAGTTGAAGAAGGATGCGAATCCACAGGTCGTGCTGAACCAGCTTTTCAAGGGAACACAACTCGAGGAGACCTTCTCAGCCAACCAGGTCGCCCTTGTCGACGGTGTGCCAAGGACGCTGAACCTCAGCGACATGGTCCACTCCTACGTCGGTCATCAGCTCGAAGTGATCGAACGCCGCTCCCGTTTCCGCCTTGCGCAAGCTGAGGCCCGTGCCCACATCGTCAAAGGGCTCTTGATCGCCCTCGATCACATCGATGAGGTCGTCGAGATCATCAGGGCCTCCAAGGACGTAGGAGCCGCCAGAGACGCCCTGATGGAACGTTTTGAGCTCAGCGAGGTGCAGGCGACGCACATCCTGGACATGCCGCTGCGCCGCCTCACTGCTCTGGAGACAGGCAAGCTGCGTGAAGAGTACGAGCAGCTTCAGGAGCTCATCGCTGAGCTGGAGGATCTGCTCGGGAACGAGGAGAAGCGCAGGGCGCTGATCGGTGAGGAGCTCACCGCAATTCGCGACAAGTTCGGAGATGCCCGTAGGAGCCGGATCATCCCCGACACCGGGGAGGCTTCCCTGGAAGACTTGATCGCAGACGAAGAGCTCGTAGTGACTGTGTCTGCGGCGGGATACGTCAAGTCGGTTCTCTCTAATACCTACCGAACGCAGGGAAGAGGCGGGCGCGGCGTGCGCGGAGCTGCGCTACGCGAGGACGACGTCGTTGAACAGGTGCTGCACACATCGGCCCATGCCTACCTCCTGTTCTTCACCAACCGCGGGAAGGTGTATCGGATCCGAGCCCACGAGATCCCACGCAAGGACAGGAACGCCAAGGGCGTGCTGATCCAATCGGTCTTGCCTATGGATAGCGATGAAGTCATCGAAGCGGTGATCGACACCCGTGACTACGAGACGCATCGGCACCTGGTGATGTTCACCAGGAAGGGCCAGGTGAAGAAGTCGAAGTTCACCGACTACGACTCGAGGAACCAGGTCTTGGTGGCGATCAAACTGCAGGGTGACGACGAGGTCGTCGCCGTTCGAGCAACGAGTGGCGAGAACGACTTGCTGATGTTCACCAAGAATGGTCAAGGGATCCGGTTCTCAGAGAAGGATGCTCGCCCGATGGGTCGCGCTTCCCAAGGGGTGAGAGGGATCAAGCTGAGGGAAGGCGACCAGGTCGTCGCCGCCGCCACCGCCGAGGAGGGAAGCGAGGTCCTGCTGATGACTTCCGGCGGATATGCCAAACGGACCGATTTGCGGCACTTCCGACGGCAGAGACGCGGAGGGTTCGGAGTCAAGGCCATGAAGCTGACCAAAACGAGAGGGACTCTGGTCGCGGCCAAAGCCGTGACCGCCGACGACGAAATATTCATGATCTCATCCGATGGGATCGTCATCCGCCAGGCGGTCCGCGACATCAGTCGACAGAAACGAGAGTCGACCGGTGTCAGAGTGATGAATCTGGAGGATGACGCCACCTTGTCGGCCGCTGCCCTCGTACCGAAGAACGGAGACTGAGGAAGTCCCCGAGCCCGGGAACCCGGTCTCGGGCCGGTCTGGGAACTCGCGACGCTTCTGTCTGGGATTGCAAAAGATCTGCCTTAACCAAGCCCCTCTCTACAATCTCTCGCATGGCAGTCCGCCGCGTTCGGCGCGTCATTCGCAAAATCGATCCATGGACGGTCCTCAAGGTCTCGTTGATCTTCAACGCAATCGCCGGGCTGGTTTTCGTCCTCGGGGTGTGGGTGATGTGGTCGCTGGCGATCCAGCGGGGTATCCCCGATCAGGTCACCGAATTCTTTGCCAATTTCGCCCTCGTCTTCAACGCCGAAGGTGAGCTCTATTTCAGAGTCATCGTCCTGCTCACCGTGATCAACGTCATCGTCTTTACCGGCCTCATGACGCTGGGCGCGCTCATCTACAACCTCATTTCCGACCTGGTAGGCGGAATCGAGGTCATCGTGCTCGAGGAGACCTACCTCGTTGCGCAGACGCGCCAGGCACCGTTGCGCCCGGCGGTCCACATGCCGACGACAGCCGAGGTGGAGACGGTGCGGGATGAAAG
>BTQG01000027.1:0-25591 GCA_036985755.1 Acidimicrobiia bacterium
GCCTCTTCCTCGGAACCGGGAACCGGCAACTGGTCACCGGCAACTTCTTCTCCCGCCGCCTCTTCCTCGGAACCGGGAACCGGCAACTGGTCACCGGCAACTTCTTCTTCAACGTCTTCGGCCTTCTCCGGATACTTCTCCGGTGCATGCTCGCCGACGGTGTGGATCTCACCCTTGTCGACGCGGAATTGCGCCCAGGCCCCGGATATCTCGAGCAGCTTCTGGGCACGCTCGGTGGGTTGGGCTCCCTTGTGCAGCCAATCGAGGGCGCGCTCGTTGTTGATCTCGACGAGGGACGGCTCCTGGCGGGCGTCGTAGCGGCCGATTTGTTCGATGTACTTGCCGTCGCGCGGCTTGCGTGAGTCCACGACGACGACGCGGTACGACGGCTGCTTTTTCTTGCCCACCCTGGTCAGGCGGATCTTGACCGGCATCGTTACCTCTTTTGGTTTCTGCCCATCCCCGGCAGGGACAGCCCCGGGATTGGGCTCTTCCCACCTGCGATGTCCTTCATCATCTTCTGCATCTCGGCGAACTGTTTGAGCAGGATATTGACATCCTGCGGCCGAGTCCCCGAGCCCGACGCGATCCGGCGTTTGCGGCTTCCGTTGAGGAGCTTCGGATCCCGCCGCTCTGCCTGCGTCATCGACCGGATGATCGCTTCGACCCGACCGAGGTGACGGTCGTCGATCTCGACGTCGCGTAACGCCGTTCCAGCGCCGGGCAGCATACCAACCAGTTGCTGCAATGGCCCCATCTTCTTGATCTGCTGGAACTGAGCCAGGAAGTCCTCGAGGTTGAACGACGCATCCAGCATCTTCGCCGCGGCCGCCTCCGCCTCTTCCTCGTCGTAGATGGTTTCTGCCTTATCGATGAGGCTCAGCACGTCCCCCATGCCCAGGATCCTCGAGGCCATCCGCTCCGGGTAGAAGGTGTCGAGGTCGTCGATGCCCTCCCCGACCCCGACGAACTTGATGGGCTTACCGGTCGCCTCCCTCGCCGATATGGCTGCGCCACCCCTGGCGTCACCGTCGAGTTTGGTGAGGATCAGGCCGGTCAACTCGGTGTAGTCGAGGAAGCCATTGGCGACGTTGACCGCCTCCTGGCCGGTCATGGCGTCGAGGACCAGCAACACCTCGTCGGGATCCGCCGCCTTGGTAACCGCGGCGAGCTCCTTCATCAGGTCTTCGTCGATCTGGAGCCGGCCCGCGGTGTCGATGATGACCACGTTGCGCGAATCGCTTCGCGCCGCCTTCAGCGCTCCCTTCACAAGTTTGGGTGCCTTGACGCCGCGGCCGGTGTACACAGGAACGCCGATGCGCTCACCCAGCTTCTCCAGCTGGTCGATGGCCGCCGGCCGCTGTAGGTCGGCGGCGACCAGCATCGGCCGCCTTCCCCTCGATTTCAAGTGATTGGCGAGTTTGGCTGCGGTCGTCGTCTTCCCCGACCCTTGCAGACCGGCAATGAGGATCACCAGCGGTGGCGCCGCCGGTCTCACCAAAGGCGCCTCCTCCTCGCCGAGGGTGACGATCAGCTCTTCATGAACGATCCTGATCAACTGCTGAGCCGGGGTGAGGCTCTTCGAGACCTCGGTCCCCACCGCGCGTTCCCTGACCCTCGCCAGCATCGACTTGACCACAGAGACATTCACGTCTGCCTCGAGCAGAGCGATTCGGACCTCCCTGAGGGTGGCATCGACATCGGCCTCGCTGAGCCTGCCCTTGCCACGCAGACGAGCGAAGGTGTCGTTCAACCGGTCGGAGAGCGCCTCGAACATCCAAGCCAGAGCTTACGGTCCACCGGCGCCATCCCGATCTCTGTGTCAGGCCGCCATCCGAGCGGATGGGGTCTCGTTCACCTCGCTATCGACGGCGCCGACCGCAATCACCGCCGCCACCACCGTGCAGATGAGCAACACCGCAGGCGCGGCATTGAAAGCAACGCCAAAGGCATCGAGCTGATACAGGAGCAGGAATGGAGAAAAGATGGTGGTGAGCAGGAGGATGACGCCCATAGATGCCCAGACGAGGCGGTGCTGGGGCAGCCTCTGCCACACCAGCACCCCGGCGATGAGCAACAGCGTCCAGTCGTGAACGACGAGGTGGGCTGCGGCGATCAGGCCGACAACGACCGCTGCTGCGTACACCAACGCCAGATCGTCACCAACGCGCCTGACGAACCACACCAGAGCCAGCCCGGCGACGGCGGTGAGCACAATGGACAACACCGAGATGAATGTCGGGTTGGCAGGGCCGTCGGTAACGACCAGGTTCCACATGGCGAACTCGTAATACGGAGAATCCCCGAAGGCGTAGAGCTTCGGCAGGTTGCCTGCCGCCTCGAAGAAACGAACCCAGGCGTCGGGGAACAGGATCAGTGTGACCGCAACCAGGGCCCCACCGGTGGCGAAGGCACCAACGATGGCGGAGCGCATCGTGCGCCATCGGCTCAACCACCAGAACACGAAGCCCACCAGCAATTGCGGTTTGAACACGATGAAGCCGAGCACTGCGCCACCGGCGCGGAACCGACCGTGTCGCATAGCCGCATATCCCAGGGACATCAGCATGAAAACGATCAGCGAGGTCTGGCCGAGACGGAGGGCGAAAAAGACCGGAACCGTCAGCAGGGTGGCTGCGGTAGCCAGCGGCCACGACGGAACATCGAGGGCCCGGAAGCCGATCGCCATCGCGGCGACCGAGATGAGGGTCCACACCACCCAGGCAGGGACAACACCCATCGCCACAAAGGGCAGGAAAAAGAAGGCCGTGAACGGGGGGTTGACGAACGGTGGACCATCCAGGCCTACTGGCCACGCCGAGTCGTACATCGCAGTGGGCTCTCCCCGGCTCAGCAAGGTGGCCGCGCTGTGGAAGGCGCGGAAGTCCCAGCCCACGGGCGTGCCTGACTGATCGATCCCGGATGGAATGATGGCAACGAACCACAGGACCCACAGCATCGCCGCGATGAGCCCGGCAACCACGAGGGAGGCCACCAACAGTTTGCTGTGGTGCTCGAACGGGTTGCGAGCGCCACGCGCAGGATCGGGCGTCGGTTGGGCCTCAGCATCCATCGTGGCGACCATACCGGGCGGGTGGCGGAAGACCATTGGTTCCTGCGAGACTCGGGGACATGAACCTCACTGTTATCGACCACCCACTGGCCCGGCATTACCTAACCATTCTGCGCGACGAGCGCACACAGCCTGAGGCGTTCCGATCGGCGGCGCGTAGCCTCACCTATGCCCTCGTCCTCGAGGCCACCAAGGCCCTTCCCGTCGACGAGGTCGACGTCACCACCCCGATGGAGCAGACCACCGGGTACCGCATCCACGATGTCGTCGCCATCGCCGTCCTGCGGGCGGGGCTCGGCATGCTCGACGCCGTTCTCGACCTGATCCCCGGGTGCAAGGTCGGTTTCGCCGGGGTGCAACGAGACGAGTCGACGGCGACGCCGATGGAGTACTACGCCAAGCTGCCCGACCTCGCCGAGACCACGGTGCTGGTGCTCGAGCCGATGCTGGCGACCGGAGGCTCCCTCTCCTGGGCGGTGGAGAAGGCGAAATCCTCGGGGGCGACGGACATCACCGCCCTGTGCGTCGTTACCGCCCCCGAAGGAGTCGCCCGCATGGGCGATGAGCACCCCGACGTGCCCATCATCGCCGCCGCCAGCGACCGTGACCTCAACGACAAGTGGTACATCCAGCCCGGGTTGGGCGACATGGGCGACCGCCTGTTCGGTACGCCGTGACCGACCCGAGCACCGCTGAAATCAAGGGCGGCTTAGTCCGCTACTACGACTCCGATGCCACCGCGCGCGATAGCCGCGGGGAGCCGGGTTGGAAGGACGAGCACCGTGCTGCGTTCGCCGCCTTCCTACGCAGCGAAGACAAGAGCCGACTGCTCGAGATCGGTGCTGGTTCAGGGTACAGCGCCGCCTATTTCGCCGAGCAGGGCTTCGACGTGGTCGCCACCGACCTGTCGCCCGCCAACGTCGAACGGGCCCGAGCCAAGGGCCTCGATGCCGAGGTTGCCGACTTCTACGACCTTGCCTACGAGGACGAGTCGTTCGATGCGATCTGGGCGATGAGCTGTCTGGTGCACGTGCCAGATGACGACCTCGCCCGTGTGCTCGCGGAGCTGAAACGCGTCCTGATCACAGGGGGCCTGCTCCAGGTCGGGCTGTGGGAGGGGAACGACGAGGAGGGCCCCTGGGGAAACGAGCTGGGCGGCTCCCCGGGCGATGAGAGGTTGCGCCGGTTCTTTTCCCGCAGGTCCGAAGAGCGAGTGCACCGGCTCTTCGGCGGCGTCTTCTCCATCGAGTCGTTCACCGCGTTTGTTCCACAAGACAGCGACAACACCTATCAGCTGCTCCGGCTGCGAAAGACATGACGGATTTCACCGGGGCGGTGAGCGATGTGCTGGAGCGGCTCGGCCCCGGCGACGTCATGTCCTACGGAGAGATAGCCGAGGAGGCCGGGTACCCCGGCGCGGCACGGGCGGTCGGTAACCTGCTGGCTATCACCCCTGGTTTGCCGTGGTGGCGTGTGGTCGCGCAGTCGGGGCGTCTGGCCCCGGGCCACGAGCGGCGCCAAACGGAATTGCTGAGATCAGAAGGCGTGACGGTGCGCCGGGGGCGTGTTATCGATCGGGCGGAGCAATGACATACCGAATGACGGAGCTGATCGCCACCAAACGTGAGGGGATGGCGCTCACCCAAGAACAGCTCTTTTGGATCGTCGACTCGTACACCGATGGCGAGCTCCCCGACTATCAGATGGCGCCATTTCTGATGGCAGTGTTGTTCCAGGGGATGGACGACGTCGAGCTGGGATGTTGGACCGACGCGATGCTCTCCTCCGGCGCGGTGCTCGACCTGTCAGGTTCGCCGTTGCCGAAGGTCGGCAAACATTCGACGGGAGGCGTCGGCGACAAGACCAGCATTGCCCTGGCCCCGCTGGTAGCGGCGTGCGGAGTTGCGATCCCCAAGATTTCCGGACGCGGGCTGGGGCACTCCGGAGGCACCCTGGACAAGCTCGAGTCGATCCCCGGGTTCACGACGCAACTCGATCTCGAACAGTTCTGTCGTCAGCTCGAGGACATCGGCATCGTGCTCGCCGGCCCGTCCCAGGAGCTGGTCCCTGCCGACCGCCGCATCTACTCCCTGAGGGATGCCACAGGAACGGTCCCGTCGCTCCCGCTGATCGCCTCATCGATCATGTCCAAGAAACTCGCCGAAGACCTCGACGCGCTGGTCCTCGACGTCAAGGTCGGCTCCGGGGCGTTCACGAAGGATGTCGAAGAAGCACGAGTCCTCGCCGCCACCATGGTCTCGATCGGGCGCTCCTACGACACACCGGTGATGGCGTTGCTCACCTCGATGGACCAGCCGCTCGGGGTCGAGGTCGGCAATGCAAACGAGGTTGCCGAATCGATTGCCATCCTCCGCGGCGAAGGCCCGGCAGATATCGTCGAGCTGACGATGGCGCTCGCCATCGAAATGCTGGTGGCTGCGGGGATCGGGGATGCCGAGCAAGCCGGTGGACTGCTCGAGGCCGCCCTGGCCTCCGGAGCCGCGCTGGAGAAGTTCGGTGAGCTCATTGTCGCCCAGGGTGGTGACCCCGCGGTCCTGGACGATCCGACCCTGTTGCCGGCCGCACCCCAAACCACCGACGTGACCTCACCGCGGGCAGGCACTATCGCCAGGTGCGACGCGCTCACGATCGGCAGGGCTGCGGTGCGCCTCGGAGCCGGCCGGGAAACGAAGGAGGACCAGATCGATCACGGCGTCGGGATCACGCTCCATGCCAAGGTGGGCGACGAGGTCAGCGGAGGCGCCCCGCTGGCCACGGTTCGGTACCGCGATCCCGAACATCTGGCAGCCTCGCTCGACATCCTCGACGGTGCCTGGGATATCTCCGATGAGCCGCAGGAGCCGGTTTCTCTGATCCTGGGAGAGGTGCGGTGAACCACGACGCGGTCAGAGAAGCGGCCGAGACCATCGCCACCGCCACCGGGCGCAGCCACCACGACACCGGCGTTGTGCTGGGATCGGGGCTCAGTGATTATGCAAGCGAGCTCGAAGACGCCATCGCCATCCCCTACGCCGACATCCCGGGTTTCCCTACACCGTCGGTGACAGGCCACGGTGGCACGTTGTATTCGGTCCCGGCGGGTGACGGCGCCGCTCTGCTCTACGCGGGCAGGGTGCATGCCTACGAAGGATTCACCCTCGATGACGTGGTCTTTGCGGTTCGCACTGCCGCCCTCAGCGGCTGCAGGACCGCCTTGCTTACCAACGCCGCCGGAGCCGTGACCGAGGGTCTGGCCCCTGGTGATCTGGTCACCATCAACGACCATCTCAACCTGACGGGCAAGAACCCCCTCGTCGGTCCGAACGACGACCGGTTCGGCCCCCGGTTCCCCGACATGAGCGACGTATACAGCGCCAGGTTGCGGGCGATGGTCCGGACCTCCTTCGACGAGGCCGAGTCGACATACCACGAAGGTGTGTATGCCTGGTTCCTCGGACCCAGCTATGAGACCCCGGCCGAGGTGCAGATGGCGCTGCGGGCCGGCGCCGATCTTGTCGGCATGTCGACCGTGCCCGAGGCCGTAGCCCTGCGACACATGGGGGTGGAGGTGGCAGGGATCTCGCTGGTGACCAACTACGCCTCGGGGATCACCGACCACAAGCTGTCCCACGACGAGGTGACCGATACCGCAAACGCCGCCATGGGGCGCTTCGCAGCCGTTCTCGAGTCACTGATCCCGCAGCTGGCATCGGCCTGACTCGGTGGGTCGAGAAGTTCCGTAACATCGGGCGTCCCGAACAAGGAGCTGACAACACATGAAGATCGCGGTCTGTGTGAAGCAGATCCCCGACCCGGCAACACCCTACGAGCTCGACGCCGAGAGCCACTTTGTCGTCCGGCCCCAGGACCAGGTCCTCGACGACACCGACCGTTACGGGGTCGAGGTCGGGCTGCAACTGGCGGAAGCGAACGAGGGCACGGTCACCCTGTTTTCCATGTCGCCATCGGGCTCGCTTCAAGGCATCCGCCAGGCGCTTGCCATGGGCGCCGACAAGGCGGTGCTGATCGACGACGACACGCTTCGGGGATCGGCTGCTCTCACCACGGCGCGTGTTCTCGCCGCCGCCATCGAACGGGAGGGTTTCGACCTGGTGATCGCCGGCACCGAGTCCACCGACGGGTCTTCAGGTGTCGTCCCCCAGCAAATCGCTGAGATACTCGACGTGCCCGCATTGAGCTTCGCCAGACACGTAGAGGCCGGGGACGGCAAGGTGACGATCGAGCGGCAGACCGCATCCGGATATGACGTCGTGGAGTCCCCGCTGCCCGCCGTGCTCGCCGTCACCTCCGGATCGGTAGAGCCTCGGTATCCCACGTTCAAAGGGATCATGGGAGCGAAGCAGAAGCCCATCGACACACTCACCGCAGGCGACCTGGGTTTCGGAAGTGACGACGTCGGCATCGGCGGCGCCGGTCAGGACATCACCGCAGTGGCGCCCATCGCGTCGCGACAGGCCGGCGAGATCATCGATGACGACGGGGAAGCCCACCTGCGGATCATCGCCCTCCTTCAAGAAACGAAGGTGATCTGATGGCCATCCTGGTATTCAGCGAGGAAAGCGACGGTCACGCCTCCGCATCCGCCCTCGAGCTCACCTCGAAGGCCGCAAGCCTCGGCGAGGTCGCCGTGTTTCATGTTGGCGAAGGATCGGCCGACACGTTTGCCGAGCTCGGCGCCCATGGCGCCACCTCCGTGCACCATATGGATCCCGGAGACGGTTTGCCCGCCGCCCCGGCGGCGGCGGCGATCGCAGACCTCGTCGCCGGCGACGCACCTGCCGCCGTCCTGTTCGGGATGGGCAACACCGACCGCGATGTCGCAGGGCGACTCTCCGCCCGGCTGGGAAAACCGGTGCTTGCGGCTGCCGCTGACCTGTCGATCGATCCGGTGCGGGTGACCTCCGAGATCCTCGGCGGCACGCAGCAGATCATCACCGAAGCCACGGCGGAATCCCCCGCTCTGGTCATTGCCCGCCCCAAGGCGTTCGATGCCGCTGATACCGGGGGCCCGGCACCGGCGACGATCGCCGTCGCCGCCCCCGACGTGGGCCGGTCGGGCTCGGCGGTCGTGCTCGAACGCCACGCCGAACAGCACGAAGGCCCCGACCTGGGGGCGGCAAACGTGGTCGTGTCCGGGGGCCGAGGACTGGGAGGCGCCGACAACTGGCACCTCGTGGAAGAGCTCGCCGCCGAGCTCGATGCAGCGGTCGGCGCCAGCCGCGCCGTGGTCGACGCGGGCTGGGTCCCGTACAGCCTCCAGGTGGGTCAGACGGGGAAAACCGTCAAACCGTCGGTGTACATCGCCGCCGGGATTTCGGGGGCCATGCAGCACATGGTCGGGATGAAGGACGCGGCAACGATCATCGCCATCAACAAGGACCCCGATGCTCCGATCTTCGGCATCGCTGATCTCGGTGTCGTCGGTGACGTCCACCAGGTGCTGCCGAAGCTGATCGAAGCGTTGAGGGCGAGGACCTGAGCTGCCGGCCGAAGAGGCGGAGTGACGACCTGATTGTGACCTTTGGCCCTTATCGCGCCGAGCTGCTTGTGGTGGAATGGCGCCTCAGATCGGGACGTCTGCGGATTGGCACACGCCCACACGAAGGTCGAGGTCACCTATGTTCGTGAAGTACTACACCCACCTGGAGCGGAGCTTTGCCGATCTGGCATCGTTTTTCACGACTCGCGATCTTCCCTTGAACGAGTTAGCCACCGACGCCTACCGTGATGGGGAGAGGCTGACCGCCAGGATCGGGGTCGGCGGCACCGAAGCCTTCGCCAAGACCGTTGAGCTCCAGTTGCAGGACCTCTCTTCGGCACCGGACAAGGTCGTGCTTTCGATCGGTTGGACCGCCACCGGTCCCACGGCACTGTTTCCTCGTATGGACGGCGATCTGATGATCGAACCGCTCGGCCCCGATCTCACTCAGCTCAGCTTCCAGGGCTCGTATACGCCGCCGTTTGGCGCACCCGGCTTGCTGCTCGATCAATGGGTTCTCCACCGTGTCGCCGAGGCCAGCGTGAAGAATCTCGTCGACCGTGTCGCCGACTCGCTGCGCACCCACAACGGCGTCCTCAGCGAGTAGGGCCGAGGGCACAGCACCGGCCGGACTTCTCGCTGGAGACCTCATCGAGGGGCCGGGGCGGCGGCCGTCGGCTCGCCCGGCGGCGCTACGCCAACGACTCGGGACCGAACGAGTGCGGCAACAGGTCCCCCAGGCTGTACTCACCACCATCGGTGATGATCCGGTCCACGCCGAACTCGCGCATGAGCTGGAGGCAGTTCCCGCATGGATAACAGTCGTCGCCGTCGAGGCACGTCACCGCAACGGTCGATATGGTCCGGGCCCCGCTGCCGACCGCGGTCGCAATGGCATTGGCCTCGGCGCAGATCGATGACCCGTAGGCGGCGTTCTCCACGTTGCACCCGGTGAAGACGGTCCCGTCCTCGGTCACCACCACGGCGCCGACCCGGAAATTGGAGTACGGCGAATACGAAGCCGCTGCGGCCCGGCGCGCTTGCTCGAGCAGTTCTGAGGTCTCGGTCATGGCTCGAGCAGCGCTCCGATGAAGTCGGCCGGGTCAAACGGGATGAGGTCATCGACTCCCTCACCGACCCCGATGAACTTGACGGGGATCCCCAACTCGTGTTCGACCGCAACCGCGATGCCGCCACGCGCCGTACCGTCGAGTTTGGTCATCACGATTCCCGTCACTCCAACCGATTCGGTAAAGCTCCTCGCCTGACCGATGCTGTTCTGACCTGTGGTCCCATCGAGAACCAACAGTACCTCACCGATTTCGCCCGCCTCCCGGCGCAGCACCCTTGCCACCTTGCCCAGCTCGGACATGAGGTTCGACTTCGAGTGCAGCCTGCCCGCGGTGTCGACGATCACGGTGTCGTAACCGTCGGCGGCTGCGCGTTGATAGGTCTCGAAAGCGACAGCGGCGGGGTCCGAGCCCGGTTCGCCGGTCACCACGTCGACGCCGACGCGCTCGGCCCAGGCTCGCAGCTGGTCATCGGCGGCGGCACGGAAGGTGTCGGCGGCAGCAAGGATCACCCTGCGCCCGTCGGCGCCCATCCGGGCGGCGAGTTTTGCGATCGATGTGGTCTTGCCCGTGCCGTTGACACCGACCACGAGCACCACGGCCGGATCGCCGACGAAGCGCAACGAGCGGTCCTTTTCCGACATGGCACCGACGAGGGCGTCTTCGAGCGCGGCGCGGGCTGCCGGTCCGTCCTCGGGGTGACGGCTCTTCGTTTCCCTGGTCACCCTTGCCGCGGTGCCGACGCCTACATCGGCGGCGATCAGCGCCTCTTCGAGTTCCTCCCAGAATGAGTCGTCGAGGCCACCGCTCCCAATGAGCGAGCCGAGGCGGCTGGAAATCGCAATGCGACTCCTCGACAGTTTTTGCTTGAGGTCTGATGGGGGCTCAGCCACCAGGGCCGTGCCATCGCGGCCACGGCGCCACACGATGAGGGCAACGACGACTACGAACACGGTGACCGCAGCAACGGCAATGAGGATGAGATTCACGGACGCTCCTCGTGGGCCCGGTCAGCCCAGTGTCTTCGACATCCGCTTGGCGAGGATCTTCGACGACTCACCGGGCTCCATGGTGACGCCGTAGAGCATATCTGCGGCCTGCATGGTCTGTTGTTGGTGGGTGATGATCACCAACTGTGCCGAGCTGCGTAGCTGGTCGACCAGGCGCAGGAAGCGGTGCAGGTTGGAGTCGTCGAGGGCGGCCTCGACCTCGTCGAGCACGTAGAACGGACTAGGCCTCGCCCGGAACACGGCAAAGAGAAAGGCGAGGGCGGCGAGCGATCGCTCTCCACCGGAGAGAAGGTTGAGCCTGCCCACCTTCTTCCCATGTGGCTGTGCCTGCACCTCGACGCCGGAGCGCAAAGGGTTGTCTGGATCCAGCAGGCGAAGCCGCCCCCGACCTCCGGGGAACACCAGGGAAAAGTTCTCTTCGTACAGCGCAGAAATCTCTTCGAAGGCGCCGAGGAAGAGTCCGGTCATCTCCTCATCGAGCACATCGATGACCTTGATGACCTCGCGCCGGGAATCGTCGAGATCCGCCAGTTGCTCGTCGAGCAGCGCCACCCCTGCGGCGAGCTCGTCGTATTCGGCGGCGGCGAGTGGGTTGATCAACCCCATACGGCGCAGATCGGCCTCGAGCGCCTCGAGACGCTCGGCCGGGTCCACGCCGTCTTCGATCTCGGGGCGCGACGCGTCGAGGGCCTCCTGCTCGGTCGAATCCGCTTCACGACGGATCCGCTCACAAGCAGCCTCTCGCCGCACCCGCAGCTCGGCATGCTCCACGCCCAGGACCGCCAGGCGATCCTTGTCGTCGCTGAGGTTCAGCGTCAACGCCTCGCGGCGCTCTTCGGCGGCACGATGAGCTTGATCGACGTCTCCCACTGCTTCGCGGATCTCTCGCTGCCGGTCGCGAAGCACCCCGATGTGGCGGCGGACGACACCGATCAGGCTCCCCGCCTGCTCTTCGATGTCGCGCAGCGACTCGATCCCTGGGCCACCCTCGGGAAGGTGAGCCAGCTCGGCGAGCTCCGTGTCGACCTGCTCGATCCTGCGCTCCAGCAAACCCTTGCGTTCGGCGGCGCCTGCGAGGGCCGCGGTCGCCTCTTCGCGCAGCCGCCTCGTTTCATCTCGACGCTCCGTCACCTCTTCTTTGCGGTGAGCCAGCGCCTCCCACGCTTGCTGACGGGTCGCTTCTTCGCCCTCGAAATCGCCGATGCGGCTGTCCATCTCGGCGATCCGCACGGCACGCGCCGCCTCGGCTGCTTCGATCGCATTCACCCGATCGTCGAGTCGCGCCAGCTCGGCTTCGCCTTCGGCCCTGGCGCGGGCGATGAGGGCAAGGGCCTCGGTATGGCCGGCAATGCGGGCCTCGACCTCTTCGAGTGCTTCGAGTGCTACCCGTTCGCGGTCCATGGTCGCTTCGAACGCCGTCTTGCTTGCGGTCAGCCGGCCATCGAGCCTGGTCCGTTCGGTCTCGACGACCTCGAGTGCCACCGTGGCTGCCTCCAGGGCGACCCGCCCTGCACCATCTGGCTCGGCGACCTGCATGCCGATGGCGGATATGACATCCCCTTCCGGTGTCACCGCACGCACCTTGTCGAAGCGCTCGACAACCTGCCAGCCAAGCTCCCATCCGGCAACGAACACGACATCGCCGAGCAGGCGCTCGGCGAGGCCGCGATCTGCGTGCTCTGCGAGCAGATCGACCAGGGCGTCGGCGCCAAACGCCTGCGCAGCCGGCCTGGCGGGTACCTCCCCGCCGCTCGCCGCCGCCACCATCGAGATCCCCCCCAGCCCGCGCTGTTTCAGCGCCCTGGCGAGACGGTGCACACCGGATCCCTCATCGACGAGGTAGGCATCTCGCCACGTCCCGAGCGCTCCATCGACGGCTGCGCTCAGCTCGTCGGGCACGCCGAGAGCGCTCGCAACCAGAGCGCTCACACCGTCGGCGGCTTCTGTCACCGCGCGCGCCTCAGGGTCGCCAAATCCGGCCAGCGCCGACTCCAGCGCCTCGATCCGCGCCTCTGCAGCCGCTACCGCCAGCCGGACATCGCCGAGCTCACGATCGTCGCGCTCGAACTCGTGCTGGGATCGTTCTCGCTCGGACCTGGCGACCTCATAGGTTCGCTGCGCCTTCGTACTGTGCCCGTCGGCCTCCTGAATCCCCCGATTCAATGAAACCGCCTCGGCTGTTTCCGCTTCGAGACGCCCCATCACCACCTGGCGGCGCGACGCGATCGCGGTCAGCTCTCTGGCATCACGCTGCGCTGCGACCTCGAGAGCACGCAGGTCACCGCGCAGGTTGGCGACGACTCCTTCGGCAGGGAGCTGCATTTGCTCGCCAAGGGCGCGTTCGTCGTCCTCGAGCGTCTCGAGCGCGAAGGCATGCTGCTCGGCGTCGGCAGCCACCCGTTCGGACTCCGTTACCACCGCACCGAGTTCCTCGCCGAGGTCCGCTGCCTCCGATTCGAGGTCGGTCCTGCGCTCACCGGCGCCTGCGAGGCGGCCCTCTATGGAGACTCTCCGCTCGCGCGCCACCACGCCGTAGCGCCGCAACCGCTCGGTGACGGTTTCCAAGCGTGCCGCGGCGGCGGTATCGCGCTCGAGCGAGGCGCCGGTCTCACCTGCAGAGGCCCGCAGCTCCTTGAGCTGCTCGACCAGCAGGGTAAGTTGCTCGGTGGCGCTTTCCACCGAACCGGTGCGCTCGCCCTGCTCGGCGGTGACGGCCACCGTGCGCGCCGCGAGATGGCGGAGTTCTTCGCCGCCCAGCCACAGCCGGAGGGACCTGGCCGAGGCTTTGACGTCACCGTGGCGGGCCGCGGCGTTCGCCTGACGCTTCAACGGGCGCAGGGCGCGTCTTTTCTCGGTCAGAATGTCCTTGAGTCGCTCCACGTCCAGTTCGGTTGACTCGAGGCGGCGAACGGCGCGATCGCGCCTGGCCCGATGTTTGGTGATTCCCGCGGCCTCTTCGATGACGGCTCGATGCTCGTCCGTGCTCGCGGTGAGTATCCCGCCGATTTGTCCTTGAGAGACCAGCACGTGCTGGTGCCTGCCGACGCCGCCGTCGGAGAGCAGTTCCTGGATGTCGAGCAGGCGGCACGGTGTTCGATTGAGCTCGTAGTCGGACGTGCCATCCCGGTGCAGTCGCCTGGTGATGGTGAGCTCGGACACATCGACGGGAAGAAACCCGTCGCTGTTGTCGAAGGTGAGAGAAACCTCGGCGCGAGAGACCGCAGGTCGCGTCGCCGTGCCCGCAAACACGACATCCTCCATCTTCTCGGTCCGGAGGGACTTGGTGGCCTGGGTACCCATGACCCAGGCGATAGCGTCGAGCAGGTTCGACTTACCCGATCCGTTGGGCCCGACCACGATGTTCACCCCGGCGTCGAATTCGAGCCGGGTCCGGTCGGCGAACGACTTGAAGCCGACGAGCGTAAGCCTCTTCAGCAGCACGGTGCGACGAGCTTACCAGCGGGAACTACAACGGTGTGACTTGAAAACAGCAAGGAGCAAGTAGTCAGGACTTCGGACCAAGCAGGTTCTTCAGGGCCAGGTGGGCCGCATCTTGCTCGGCGCGTTTCTTCGAGCTGCCATGCCCGGTAGCCAGCTCCTCACCGGCCGAGACCACGGTCGCGGTGAACTCTTTGGCGTGTTCGGGCCCGGTGTCGGTCACGACGTACGAGACATCGGTCCCCGCGGCTACCAGCGTCTCCTGGAGCCGCGTCTTGTAATCACTACGTCCCGGCGTGGCTGTTAGGCCGTCGATCAGGACCGCCCAGTTCTGGACCACGATCTGCTCGGCGGCGGCGAACCCGGCCTCGAGCGAAATAGCACCGAGCAAGGCTTCGACCACATCCGATACGATCGACTCTTTGTCGCGCCCGCCCGTCAGTGTCTCGCCGCGCCCCAGCCGGACCGCATCGGGCACTCCCCATGCCCGGCCCACCGCCGCCAGCGCCGGTTCGGCAACGACCCCGGCGCGCACCAGCGTCATGGCGCCCTCCGAGGCACCCGGCATGGCGGCATACACGTAGCGCGTCACCGCTAGCTGGAGCACGGCATCGCCGAGGAATTCGAGACGCTCGTAGTGTGGAGCCATCCCATGCTCGGCGGCGAAAGACGGGTGCGTCAGCGCTTCGTCGCGAATTGCAGGTGACTCGAATCGGTAGCCCATCGCCTCTTCCAGTGCGGCGATGGGATCGTCGCTCGTGTCGGTCACTGAACCGCGCCGTCGAGCCCGATCGCGATTCGTTCCACCAGGCCGCGAACCACGCCCTCTGCCGCCATCCTGATCGCGTTGTCGACGGCGAGGTGCGAGCTTCCGCCATGGGCGATGACAACGACACCTTCGGTGCCCACCAGATGAGCTCCGCCGGTGGTCTCCGGGTCGATCCGTTGCCGGAGCTCGATGAATGCGGGGCTCAGGGTGGCGAGCGCCTCTTGATACTCGTCGGCCTGCATCGCCTCGAGCAGCATGCGGTACATGGCCCGCGCCGTTCCTTCGCCCGTCTTGAGGAGGATGTTTCCGGTATACCCGTCGGTGACGAACACATCGGCCGTATCACGGCCGAGATCCCTGCCCTCCACGTTGCCGATGAATCGGATCGTCTCCGCTTTCTCCAACAGCTCGAAGGCGACCCGCTCCAGCGGGCGGCCCTTGCCGGGCTCCTCCCCGATGTTCAGCAAGCCAACCCGCGGCTCGTCGAGGTCGAGATACACTTCGGCGACGGCGCTGCCCATGATGGCGAACTGAACCAGATGTTCCGGTCGAACCTCGAGGTTGGCGCCGATATCGACGACGACCTCGCGCGTCGGGAAGATCGAGGCGATCGCCGGGCGCGACACGCCGGCGAGCCTGCCGATGATGAACGCTCCCGCAGCCAGCGTCGCCCCGGTGGAGCCTGCTGAGACCAGGCCTGCGGCCTGTCCATCATCCACCAGGCGAGCGGCAACCAGCACCGAGGCGTCCCTTTTCTCGCGCAGCGCTCGCGACGGATCCTGATGCATCTCGATGACTTCACCGGCATGCACGACGGGGAGGTCGGCGTCGAACCGCTCCAGGATGGGGCGAATCACGGCCTCATCGCCCACGAGCACGACATCGATGCCGTGGCGGGAGGCATCGACCGAGCCGCGGACGATTTCTAGGGGTGCGTGATCGCCACCCATCGCATCCACGGCGATTCTGGCCATGGCCGCGTCAGATTTCGGTCACGACGCGGCCGTTGTAGCTTCCGCACTCGGCGCACACGCGGTGCGGGATGTGCTTGGCGCCGCATTGTTGACAGGTCGCAAGCGTCGGCGGGGTCACCTTCCAGTTGGCCTTACGCTGCCGCGTCCTGGATCGCGACATCTTCTTCTTGGGGACGGCCATTACCGGAACCTCGTTTCGTCATTCCCCGGGCGGCAGCAGGTCTCGCAACGCTGCGAACGGCGAATCGACCTCGCTCGCCGCGTCCGGGAGATCGGTATTCAAGCCTGTTTCCGGTGTAGTCACAACCGTGACACAGCCATCGGGGCACTCGGGAAGCAGCGGAAGGGCCAGCAATGCCTCGTCCCTGAGGAACGGTTCGAGGTCGATCTCGACCCCATCGATCGGATACGCCTCCTCGTCAGGATCGACTTCGAACAGGCCGGTGACGTGATGGTCGGCCTCATCGCGGTAGACAGTGAGACATCGTCGGCAGGTGTGCTCGACGAGAAACTCGAGCGTGCCCCTGACCAGAACCCCGCTGGGTAGGTGCGACAGCGTCAGGTCGGCGACCAGCGGCGGCTCCGGTTGAATCTTGCTCAACGCGACGCCCCAGTCCACAGCAGCCTCGATGTGGACCGAGCGCGGTGGGGCGTCGCGCCCCACGAGATCGGCAACGTTGATAGTGAAGAGAGTCATCAGCCAGGTACTGAAAGTGTATCGACACCCAGTCGCTGGGTTTCAGACTGAGGACTGGGGACTCTCTATTCGCTGATCGGTGGTTCCGGGGCCGGAGGCAGCGCCTGGTGAAGCTCGGCTCGTGCCTCGCGCACGTAACGCAGCAGTTCACCGAGCACCTGCTCGGCCTCCGCCAGGTGTCGCTCGGCGAAGTCCTCGGACTCCAGCCGGATGCGACGGGCCTCGCCCTCGGCGTTGCGCACCAGCGTGTTCGCCTCCTCGACGGCCTCCTGGACGATGTAGGACTCGGAAACCAGTTCGTCCGAGCGCTTCTTGGCTTCGGTGAAAATACCCCGCGCCGCCTCGTTCGTCCTCGCGATGTACGCCTCACGCTCACGGACCATCCAGCGCGCCGCTCGCAGTTCCTCTGGCAGCTCCTTTTGGATCCTGGCCAGATTGTCGAGCATCTCCTCCTGGCTGAACATGACACTTTGCGACAGTGGGACCTGACGGGCGTTCTCGACATCGATCATCAATTGTTCGAGCATGTCGAGCACCTTGCCGGGCAGTGGCGGAGCCGGCTGATCGTGCTCAGGAGGTTCGACCGTCACCGCGACCGCTCCTTCAACGCGGTGGCGACCACCGCAGGCACGAGGGCGTCGATCGAACCACCAAAACGGGAAACATCCTTGACCAGCGACGATGACAGGTACCCGTACTCGGGTTTGGTCGCAACGAACATCGTATCGATCCCCGATAGATGGCGATTCATCTGGGACATCTGGAGCTCGTAGTCGAAGTCGGTGACGGCCCGCAGCCCTTTGACGATCACGTCGGCGCCGACCTCCTTGGCGTAGTCGACGAGCAATCCGCCGAAAGCGCCGATCGTGACGTTCTCCCAGGGGGCGGTGACCGTGGCGAGCAGGTCGATGCGCTCGGCCTCGGTGAACAGTGGTTGCTTCGACGGGTTCTTGATGACGGCGACGACGACCTCATCGAACAGGAGAACGCATCGTTCGATGACGTCGAGATGGCCGTTGGTCGGCGGGTCGAAGCTGCCTGGGATGAGCGCGACGATCACCCTTCCTCCTTCTGGTACAACCACAGCTCGCTGTCACCGTACCGTCGCTGATCCGAGAGTCGTAGGTTATCCGATGCCGGTCGGCCGCTACCGGCGCGGCGGTGAACGACGACGGTGCCCCCGTCCTCGAGCCGGTCGGCGACGAGGCGAAGAATATCATCGACGGCGCCGTCGGCCAGCACGTAGGGAGGGTCGATCAAAACCATGTCGAATCGTTCCCGGGACCCGCTGAGGAACGTGCCGACATCGGATCGCACGGCCCGACCGCCGATCGCAGTGGTGGCGATATTGGACTCGAGCACAGCAACGGTGGCGCGGTCCGCTTCGATGAAAACCGCCGAAGCGGCGCCGCGGCTCAGCGCCTCTAGTCCGAACGATCCCGACCCTGCATACAGATCGAGCACGGAAGCGCCGGTGACGCTGTCGGCGAGGATCGAGAACAGCGCCTCGCGGACCCGTCCGGTGAGCGGCCGGGTGCCGGGTGGCGGGCTGGTGAGGTGACGCCCCTTTGCGGCGCCGGCGATGATCCGCATCAGGACCGCTGCAACCACTCGTCGTCGTCGCCGAGCAGCAGGCGCACCTCCTCGGCGAGATCGGGGTGTTCGTTGAGCTTCGGGTCTTGCTGGACCAGCGCCAGGGCCTCGCGTCGGGCGGTGACCAGGACGTCGAGGTCGCGCAGCAGGTCGGCGAGCTTCAGGTCGGTCATCCCGGACTGGCGGGCGCCGAACACGGTGCCCTGGCCGCGGATGCGCAAGTCCTCTTCGGCGAGCCGGAACCCGTCGTTGGTGGCCACCATCGCCTCGATCCGGGCCTCGCCTTCTGGTGTGGTGGGATCGGCGACGAGGATGCAGAACGCAGGGAGCGCTCCATCCGGGTGCGGGCGTCCGACGCGGCCTCGCAACTGGTGGAGCTGGTTGAGGCCGAATCGATCGGCATCTTCAATCACCATGACGGTGGCGTTTGGCACATCGATGCCGACCTCGATCACCGTGGTGGCGACGAGCACGTCGATCTCCCCGGAGCGGAACCGGCGCATCACGTCGTCCTTCTCCGCCGGTCGCATCTGGCCGTGCAGCAGCCCGAGAGCCAGGTCGGGGTACACCCCGGTGAGCCGCTCGTACTCTGCGGTTGCCGACTTGGCCTGCAGTTTGTCGGAGTCTTCGACCAGGGGGCACACGATGAACGCCTGGTGGCCGGCGATAACCTCTGACCTGACCAGATCATCCACCGAAGTGTCGCCGGGGCCGACGTGGCGAGTGGCCACATCGAGATGGCCGGGCGGCATTTCATCGAGCACCGATACGTCGAGGTCCCCGTACAACGTCATGGCCAGGGTGCGCGGGATGGGTGTGGCGGTCATGATGAGCAGGTCAGGGTCGTAGTCCCGTGCCTTCTCCCGAAGCTCGACCCGCTGGTGCACGCCGAAACGGTGCTGTTCGTCGACGACCGCGACGCCGAGCCTGGCGAATTCGACACCTTCTTGAATCAGCGAGTGGGTGCCGACGACCAGGTCGATGTCGCCCCCGGCAATGAGGGCGAGCAGATCGGGGCGGCTGATCTCCGAGCCAATATTGCTGATCGCCCGATTGGCGGTGAGCAGGGCGACACGAACCTCCGGCGCGTCGCCCTTTTCGAACAGATTGGCGGTCCCGGCGGCCCCGTCGATTCCCGCAGGCGCCAAACCTGCGTCCTCGATGGCAGCCACGGTGGACAGATAATGCTGGTCGGCGAGCACCTCGGTGGGGGCCATGATGGCGGCCTGATAACCGGCCTCGACGCCGACGAGCAGTGCGGTGAGCGCCACGACCGTCTTACCCGAACCGACTTCCCCTTGCAGGAGCCGGTGCATCGGATGCTGCGACGCAAGATCGGAGCGGATGTCGTCGATGACGGCTCGCTGCCCTGCGGTCAACTCGAACGGCAGGGAGTCGACGAACATCGTCGTCAGGTCGCCTTCGACGTCGAGCACGACCCCGCGCGCCTCGTCGATCTGGCGTCGTTTGCGCAACGCCAACGCCACCTGGAGCCGGAACAACTCGTCGAAAACGAGCCTGGCACGCGCCCGGTCGGCGTCGGCCCGCTCTTGCGGGAAGTGGACCGAGTAGACGGCCTGATCGCGCCCGATGAGACCGAGTCGTTCGATCATGTCCTCGGGCAGCACCTCGGTGATCGGCCTCGCCCGGCCCAGCGCGTTGTCCATCGACTGGCGAATCTTGTACGGGGTCAGCCCGCCGACTCTGGGATGCACCGGCACCACCCGGCCCGTGACCAGCGAGTCGTCGTCGTCGAGCCGATCCAGATCGGGTGCCTTCATCTGCAGCCGGCCCCGAAACAGCTCCGCCTTCCCCGATAGGGCTACCTCTTGGCCCACGACGATCTTGATGTAGGGGTTGAACCAGACCGCATGCAACACGCTGGTGCCGTCGGAGATGTCGGCTTCGACCATGGTCCGTTTGCGTGAGATGCGGCGGCGGTTCACTGTCACCACGGTTCCGCCAACCGTGACCTCCTCACCGATGGGAACGTTGGACAGATCGAACATCTGGGAGCGGTCCAGGTAACGGCGGGGCACGTGCAACAGCAGGTCGGCTATCGAATTGATGCCCACCTCGCCGAGCTTCTTCGCCGTCGCCGGCCCGATGCCTTTCACCAGATCGGCCGGCAGGGTGGCGAGGTAGGCGAGGGATCGGCCCGTCTGCCCGGTGGGCGGTGCGGTCATGGGCTCATGATGGCGCATCGGGCGGCAGTCACCAGTCATCAGCCATCAGCCATCAGTCATCAGTCATCAGTCGTAGTTGCCCGAGAACGGACCTCCTGCCTTGCTGAAGACTGAAGACTCTCTCCCTGAGGACTCTCTCCTGTCTTGCTGAAGGCTGACGGCTGAAGACTGAGGACTCTCACTCAGTTGTCCTACCCCCGCTGCTACTCTCCCGGGCGCCTCAGGAGGATTCCCAACAATGTCATATCGCTGTGAAGTGTGCGGCAAGGAACCGTGGTTCGGCAAGCAGGTCAGTTTCTCCCACAAACGGTCGAGCCGCCGCTGGTTGCCCAACATTCAACGAGTGCGCGTCAAACACGGCAGCAATTCGAAGCGCATTCGCGTCTGCACGTCCTGCATCAAGGCCGGCAAGATCGAGAAGGTCTGAGCGGTGCAGGGAGTCGTCAAGGTATACGACCCCATGACCGGCGCCGGTTTGATCCTGCTCAACGACAGGACCGAGGTCCAGCTTCGCCCCGGCTCCCTCGAGGGCTCTATGTTCCGGATGTTGCGGCAGGGCCAACGAATCCAGTTCGAAGTCGACGAGGAGGACGGCCAGCGTTACGCCCGCGAGCTCCGCTTCGGCTCGGACGGGCACTGAGCCGCAAGTCACCAGTGCGCCCGGTACACTCAGCCGAAAGGCGATGAGGAGGAGCTTTGGTACGCGCCTACGTTCTGATCCAGACCGACTCGGGTAAGGCCGCCGGCGTGGCGAATGACATCCGCGCCCTCGGTGGTGTGATGTCGACCGAAGCAGTGACCGGACCGTACGACGTCATCGTGTTTGTGGAAGCAGAAGATGTCGACGCCCTCGGTCAGCTCGTGGTGACCGCGATCCAACCGGTCGAGGGTATCGTCCGCACCCTCACCTGCCCGGTGATCAGACTCTAACCATGGTCAAACGTGCGCTCGCAACGGCTCTGGCCGCCGTCATCGGCTCGGCGGTCGGGTACGCCGTGCATCAGGCGATCGGCCCGTCCGACGTCGCCGCCGATGAGCAGCCCGCAACACCCGAGATCATGCTGGCGGCGCCGCTCACCAACGCCGCGGTGGCGTTCGTCGCCGGAGCCCTCACCGGGCGCCGCGCTCCGCTTAGTGCATTCGTTGTCGGCGTGGTCATCAGCGCTCTGTTCGGCACCGACCTCGACCGCATGCTGCCGATCGGCGGTCAATCGCCGAGCGCCAACTCGACCAACTCGTTGCACAACTCGGCGTAACTCATCCCCGAGGCCATCCACATCTTGGGGAATCCCGAGATCGGGGTGAATCCGGGCATGGTATTGACCTCGTTGACCAGGAAGCCGCGCCCCGCTTCCTCGAGGAAGAAGTCGACCCGTGCCAGGCCCTTGCCTTCGACGGCGGTGAAGGCGCGGGCGGCGAGGGCCTGCACCTCGGCGGTTCGTTGCTGTGAAAGCCGGGCCGGTACCTCGAAGACACTGTCCTCGTCGTTGTATTTGGCGTCGTAGTCGTACCACTCGTTCGCCGAGAGCACCTCGCCGGGCAGCGCAGCCCGCGGGCCTTCGAGGATGGCCACCTCGATCTCTCGTCCGTCGATGAACTCGTCGACGATCACCTTGTCCCCGTGGCGCAGCGCCTCACCGATGGCATCCTTGATCTCGGCGGGAGTCCGCGCCTTGGCCACACCAACCGAGGAACCGAGTGCGTTTGGCTTGACGAACACCGTCGTGCCGAGAGCCTTCCCGATCCGCTCCACGGTCCCCGCGGGATCATCGGCGAAATCGCCGCGGCGCACCACCTGCCAGCGCGGCGTGTTCAGACCAGCCCCCTCCAGCAGCCGTTTCGCCACGTCCTTGTCCATGGCGATCGCCGAGGCGAGGACCCCGCACCCTATGTACGGTTTGCCTGCCATCTCGAACATGCCCTGAATGGTGCCGTCTTCGCCGAACGGCCCGTGGAGCACGGGAAACACCACGTCGAATTCGACATCGTCTTCTGCGACCACCAGGGCTCCGCCGGGCACCCGGAAGGACGCCGGGCGGCCTTTGGCATGAAATGGGCGCGACGCCGGGTCCGCGACGCTCCACCGACCGTCACGGTCGATCCCGACCGGGATGACACGGTGACCGCCCTCGACGAGGGCCTCATAGATGGCGACGGCTGAAACGCACGACACGTCGTGTTCGGCGGAACGGCCTCCGAATAACAGGAGCACCCGGCTCATGACGAAAGGTTACCGAAACGGCGGGCCGGGAAAAGCATCTCTACCGGTAGTACCGAGTATCTGGGCACTACTCCTGGTGGCGGGGCAGGGCCACGGCATGGAAACCGCCGTCGACGTGAACCACCTCGCCGGTGGTTGCCGGTGTCCAGTCCGACAGCAGGACACAGACCATCTGCGCGATCGGCTCCGGATCCTCGATGTCCCATTGCAGCGGAGCACGCTCGCCCCAGGCGGCGACGAATTCCTCGATGCCGGGGATCGATCGCGCCGCCACGGTGGATATCGGGCCCGCGGCCACGGCGTTGGCCCGGATGTTGTCGGCTCCGAGGTAGCGCGCCAGATAACGGGTCACCGACTGCAACGCAGCCTTGGAGACCCCCATCCAGTCATAACCTGGCCATGCCCACGTGTTGTCGAAGTCGAGTGCGACAAGGGATCCGCCGCCCGCCCTTTGCATCAGCGGGCGTAGACCGGCGGCCAGCGTCTTGTACGAAAAGGCCGAGGTGATGAAGGCGGTTGCCGCCGATTCGGCGGGGGTGGAGAGAAACGATCCACCGAGCGCATCTTCTGGGGCATAGGCAATGGCGTGCAGAGCGCCGTCGACGGTTCCCCAGCGCTCGTCGAGGTCGGCGACCAGCGCCTCCATGTGGGCCGGCTCGGTGATGTCGAGCTCCAGGACCGGTGGCGGGTCCGGGAGCCGTTGCGCCGAGCGCTCGGTGAGACGCATCGCCCGCCCGAAGCCGGTGATGACGATGCTCGCTCCCTGTTCCTGGGCGAGACGCGCCACATGCCAAGCGATCGATCCATCTGTCAGCACGCCGGTTACGACGATCCTTTTGCCCTTCAGCAAGCGCTGCTCCTTCGATTCGGGTCCATAATAGAGTCAGACGCTGAGCCACGCTCGTATACCGAGCCCCATCACGAACAACAGCAGGAGCCCGTAGCTGAGAGCGGGTTTACGAGCGAGCTGCGCCCGGTACACGTAGGCAATCGCAAAGGTCACCGCGATCACCACACCGTAGAACACGTGGAAGGCGGCGGGGCGCAGGTCCATGACGTAGAGGGTGACGCCGGCGACCACCTGGATGAGCATCACGGAGATGGCAATGCCCACCGAGATGCCGAATGCTGTGTTCGGGGGCCGACGAAATACGGCGAGCCCGACACCCCACAGGCCAACGACACCGGTGGTGACGACGGCGACGAAGAACCAGTTCTGGTGGAACCACAGGACTGCATCCACGTCGCCCTCCTCGAGATTGGCCGCGGCGAGATGCTACCCGGTAGCAGCCTTTGATACCGCAACGGTTTCTGCGCCGGAAGCTCTGATCAGGTCGTCGGCGTCCAGATGGATCGCCACGCCCGGTCTCCCGGAACCGACGGAGACCTCACCGATGCCCGGTACCGAGGCATCGACGATCACCGGCCACCCGCCGGACGCCCCGAACGGCGTGATCGTGCCACGCCGGTAGCCGGTAGCGGTATAGGCCTCCTCTGCGTCGGCCAACGAGATCCGGCGGACGCCCAGGTGGGTGCGCAGCGCCTTCCAGTCGATGACCCGATCGCCGGGGACCAGTACCAGCGCATATCGGCCCTGCTCGACGCGGACCACCATGGTTTTGAGGATGCGATCGACGGTGGTGCCGCGCCGGTCGGCGGCGCCGGCGATGTCGGGCGCCGGTTCATATTCGACAAGGCGGTAGGGAACGCCTTCGAGGGCTGGAATCTCCATGGCGGGGCAGCGTAGTGAGCTGCGAGCGGCGAGCTGGCTCGCGCTCAACTGACCGCGATCGGGCCTTCGATGCCTGCCACGATCCATCCTTGGTCGGACTGGATCACCCGGTAGGTGAACCAGGTACCGCACAATCCTCCACACCACATCGAGATCGGCACCAGGGCGCCGTCCCCATCGAAGGTGATCGACCCCACGCCCAGGATTGCGGAACGCTCGATGACCGGCATCAGGTCGTCGGTGCGCCACTCGGCTGCGTCGTCGATCCAGCGGATACCGGCGAGCGGGCTGAGGGCGTCCTCGATAGCCTTTCGCTCGTCGTCGCTCAAGGGGCGGATTCCGTCGGTGGAGCCTTCCTGGATGTATCCGGCTCCCGCAGCAGCATCGAGGGTGGTGAGGACGAGCAGCTCGGAAAACGGGTTGCCACCTCCGCCGAAGGTGTTGTCAGCGACGACCAGCTCGTGGAGGGCGACGGCGTAGATCTCAGCCGTGTTCGCCGACGCGTCGCCAGAGGGGATGGTCGTCGCCGGCTCCGTGCTGCTGCAGGCCGTGCCCAGCATTGCCAACGCCGCCATGGTTGCGATCACCCTCATGAGGATTCGACGCCGGACGCGACGTATTCGGTTCCATTCCAGGCGCTTCGGGCTGATGACTGACGACGGATGACTCGCTCTCAGATCTCCCCGAGCAGCTTCTTTCGCTTCTCTTCGTATTCGGCGTCGGAGATGACACCCTCTTGGTGGAGCCGCTTGAGCCGTGACAGTTTGTCGATCGCATCGTCGGGGCTCGCCTCTACGGTGGGGCGGCCGCCGCTCTGCAACGCCAGCGTTCGTCTCTCCCTGGCGTTGTACAGCACCGAGGCGAATTGATCGGGGCGCGGGATGTTGGTGAAGCGACTCTGCCCGGTGGTGCCTGCCGATTCGACGAGCAGGTCTCCGGCACCGAGGAAGCGCTCCCACACACTCTGGCTGAAGTTCACGTTCGTGATGCGCTCCAGCGGAATCTCGATCCCGGACTGGGCGATGAGGCCCTTTCGGGTGATGAGCCGCTCGCTCGTCAATACATACCGTGTCATCCACCAGTCGATCACCGGCCGCACCACGAACCAGCCGAAGGCGGCGAGCACGAGCAGGTCGAGGATCAGTTCGAATGGTCCACCTACGGGGAGCCACACGGAGATCACGACGAGCACGACCAGGGCAGCGATGAACCAGGCGAACGGAATGGCCAGCAGTTTCCAGTGCTGGCGGAACGCGACGACGATCTCCTCATCGTCGGTGAGTGCATCTTCTGGCCACGCCATACAGCGGAGCCTACGCCGCGAGTCG
>BTQG01000028.1:0-24737 GCA_036985755.1 Acidimicrobiia bacterium
GACTCAGACCCTTCGCTGTTCCAGGTCGCTCAGCGCCGTGTCCGGCACCACGAGGTCCCCTCTTCCCGTGCCTACCCTCAGTCCGGGTTTGCCGGCGCCGTGGTAGTCGGATCCCCCCGTTGCCACCAGCCCGAGGTCGGTGGCGAGCGCGGCCAGATGCTCGCGGAGATCCGGTGTGTGCTCCGGGTAGAAAGCCTCCAGCCCGGTGAGCCCGGCGTCGCCCAGCTCCTCGAACAGCGTGGGGTACGTGCTCGCGTTCATGTCGATGGTGTATGGATGCGCCACCGAAGTCACCGCCCCCGAGGCGGTTGCCAGGTGAATCGCTTTCGCTGCGCTGAGCCTCGGCCGTGGCACGTACGCCATCCCGCCGTCGCTCAGCAAGCCGTCGAATGCCTCCGCCCTCGATGCGATCACACCCTTGGCCACCAGGGCGTCTGCGATGTGGGGCCGACCCACCGCCTCGCCTGCGGCCTGTGCGGCCACGTCGCCCTGCTCGATGTCGTATCCCAGGTCGCGTAGGCGGGCAAGAATCTCGACGTTGCGGCGATGTCGACCTTCCCGCAGTTCGGCGAGTCGGTCCTGGAGTGGCCCGGTGCCGGGTTCGAGGAAGTACACCAGCAGGTGAATCTTGACGCCGTCGTGTTCAACAGACAGCTCGACACCGGCCACCACCCGCGGTCCTGCGCTGCCGGCTGCGGCCCTGGCCTGCTCGATCCCGGACAGCGTGTCGTGATCGGTGAGGGCGATCGCGCTCAACCCGGCTTCATCGGCCAGGCGAATCAACTCGGCCGGGCTGTCTGTGCCGTCCGATTCCTCCGAATGGGTGTGGAGGTCGACGGCCACTCAGCGGAAGACAAGGGTGAAGAGGACGAGCGAGGCGGCGATCAGGACGGCGTAGATCGCCCACTTCCTGATGCGGACATAGGCCTCCTGGCGCCGCTTGACTTTGGCCTGCTCGGCCTTCTTCTCCTCGCGGTTCGCTCGTTGGCGATCACGCTTGTCGGTTGCCATCATCACGAGCGTAATCGGTCGGTGGTGGCGGTGTTTGGCGGGGCGAGGCAATGCACAACATCGCAGCCGTTCAGGCCCTTTCCGCGCGAACACGGACGCGAGGCACTCAGGAGGTGAAGCGAGAACGGTTGAATCCGGCCTCTGTCCTACACTTTCGCGCCATGGCTCTCGTCGTCCAGAAGTTCGGCGGCACCTCCCTTACGGATGCGGATCACATCAGACATGTCGCCGAACGGGTCACCGAGAACCACGCGGCCGGTAATCGGGTCGTCGTTGTGGTCTCGGCGATGGGAAAGACCACCGACGAGCTGATCGATCTGGCCGCAAAGGTGTCGGAGAAGGCTCACCCGCGTGAGATGGACATGCTGCTCACCGCAGGGGAGCGGATTTCGATGGCGCTGGTGGCCATGGCCATCGAGGACTATGGAGTTCCCGCGGTGAGTTTCACCGGGTCGCAGGCCGGCATCCTCACCACATCGGTGCACGGCAAAGCCGAGATCGTCGACATCACCCCGTTCCGGGTGAGCGACGCCCTCAACGAGGGCAAGGTCGTCATCGTCGCCGGCTTCCAGGGCGTGAGCCCCGACTCGAAGGACGTCACCACCCTGGGACGGGGCGGATCCGACGCCACGGCGGTGGCTCTCGCCGCCGCCCTCGGCGCAGATGTGTGTGAGATCTACACCGATGTCGACGGCATCTTCACCGCCGACCCGAGAGTGGTCGCCACTGCTCGAAAGCTCGACGAGATCTCGTACGAGGAGATGTTGGAGTATGCCGGCGCCGGGGCAGGGGTGCTGATGCCGCGAAGCGTCGAATACGCGCTGCGACACGAGGTTCCGATCCATGTCCGGTCATCGTTTCACGATGGCGTGGGAACATGGGTCAAGGAGGAGACGATGGATGTGCCGGTGATCCGGGGTGTCGCTCACGACGAGGCGGCGACGATGCTCACCGTCCATGGTGTGCCCGACCGGCCCGGAGTTGCCGCCGCTCTCTTCGAGCAGATCGCCGAGGCCGGTGTCACCGTCGACATGATCATCCAGAACGTCGCCGACGAAGGCTTTGCTGACATCTCGTTCACGGTGCCAACCGAAGCCGCAGATGCGGCCCACAAGGCGGCGGAAGGGGCGGCACAGTCGGTCGGCGCCACCGGAGTCGGTATTGATGACGATCTCGCCAAGATCTCCGTGGTCGGAGCCGGGATGAAGACAGAGATCGGTGTAGCGGCGAGGATGTTTCGTATCCTGTCCGACGCCGGTATCAACATCGAGATGATCTCGACCTCCGAGATCCGCGTCTCATGTCTGGTCCGCAGGGCAGACGCCGAGAAGGCGGTGCGCGCTCTGCACGAGGGTTTCGTGGACGTGGTGTCGTGAATCAGCTCGACGGCCCATCGGTCGCACTGGTCGGCGCCACCGGAGCCGTCGGCCGCACCATGCGGTCGATCCTGATCGAGCGCGAGTTCCCGGCTTCGACTCTCCGGCTCATCGCCTCTGCCGGCTCCGCCGGCACCGTCGTCGAGACCCCATGGGGCGACATCGTGGTGGAGGATCTCGCTGTCGCCGACCCCGCAGGCATCGACATCGCCCTGTTCTCGGCCGGAGGAGAGCGGTCGAAGCAGCATGTGCCCCGATTCGTCTCCGCCGGGGCGACCGTCATCGACAACTCATCTGCATTTCGCATGGATCCCGAGGTGCCGCTGGTGGTGGCTCAGATCAACGACGCCGCCATCGCCGAGCACCAGGGCATCATCGCCAACCCGAACTGCACGACGATGACGCTGATGATGGCCGCCGGCCCCCTCCACGCGGCGGCACCGATCGATCGGCTCACCGCTGCCTCCTACCAGGCGACGGGAGGTTCGGGTAGGCGAGGCATCGATGTGCTCGCCGAAGAGGTCACCGCCCTCGGATCCGACGTAGATGCCCTTGTCGGCGGCGGCTGGAGCGACCCTGGCAACGATCTGTACGCCAGGCCGATCGGGTTCAACGTGGTGCCGCTGGCCGGGTCGATCAGCGAAGACGGGTATACCGACGAGGAGTGGAAGCTGGTCAACGAGACGCACAAGATCCTCGACGCCCCGGGGATCCGGGTAGAACCGACATGCGTACGCGTGCCGACCATGGTCGGCCACGGAATCGCGACCACCATGTTCTTCGAGCGCCCGATGCCCCTGGAAGAGGCGAGCGGGCTGCTGTCGACGGCCCAGGGAGTACAGGTGTGGAGCGACGACAAGGTTCCGACCCCGCTGGACTCGGCGGGCATCGACGACGTCCTGGTGGGACGGGTGCGACAGACCATCGGCGAGCCGGGTGGCATCAGCCTGTGGGTTGTCGGGGACAACCTACGCAAGGGCGCCGCACTGAACGCCGTGCAGATCGCAGAGTTGCTGCTGGCGTAGCAGCACTTGGCAGGTTGCAGAGGTGACGCTGAGCGACGGCGACACCGAGGTGTACCGGTGGAGCGACGGCAAGGTCTTTACCCAGGAAGTCAACGAACTCGACTTCGAGGCGGGAAGGACGTCGGGGGCGACGCTCGTCGGCACGTTCGTCCTCGATCCCGGCACCTACACGTTACGGGCATGGGTCGTCGCCGCCGGAGCCGAGAACGTGGTCATCGAAGCGCCCGTAGAGGTGATCGAGAACTGAGAGTCGCAAGACGCAAGCAGGATGGTGAGCCATTCAATCGCTTTCTTGAGACTTGAGACTTGTGACTTGCTCGTATTACGTATCACGTACAACGTATAACGACTGACGACTACTCGTCATGGGTCCGATACGGCGAATCCGGGGCCAGCGGCAGCTCCTCATACAATTCGACCCTGTTGCCCTCCGGGTCGCGGATGCGAGCGTGTCTCCCCCCTTCCCACTCCAGCAGATCCCCTTCGGACGTGATCCCGATCGTGGCCATGTGGTCGAGAACCCCATCGAGGTCGTCCACTCGGAGGCCGAGCACGTGGCCACGCTGCTCGGCAGGTGCCAGCGACCCAGGCGCGGCGTTGATGGCGAACACCGGGTTCTCTCGCACCTCGCTGGTTTCGACGTCGCGGGTGTGGAATACCCGGTAGAAGGATCCACCCTCGGGATGTTCGACGAACCCGACCCCCAGGTGCTCGTCGTACCAGGCAGCCAGAGCCGCCGGATCGAGACTATCGAGGAATACTCCGGCGATTCCTCGTGCTCCTGGCATGGTCGCCTCCCTGTGGACTGGCGGCGAGCCTAGGCGCGACGAAGCCCCGCCGAAGAAGGCGGGGCTTCCGTCGGGACGGCCGGATTTGAACCGGCGACCTCATCGTCCCGAACGATGCGCGCTACCAAGCTGCGCCACGTCCCGAGGGGGTGCAGTGTACCGCTTTAGGCGGAGCTGCCGTCTTGGGCAGGCGGTATTGCGCATCACGTGTCACGAATCCAGCCTCGGAAGTCCTCATACGTTGTACGTAATACGTAATACACAGCACGAAGTGCTGCTCGGATACGCAGCACGAAGTGCTGCTCACCAAGTGGATACGTCCAGCCGGTCGACGCGGTTGCGGTCCATTTCCAGGATGGTGAGCTCGACACCGTCGACCACCACGGTGTCCCCCTCCTCCGGCACCCGGCCCGCCAGCGCCATGAACAGCCCGGCCACGGTGGTGTAGGGACCCTCGGGGATCGGTCGCTCGATCTCCTGAGACAGGTCCTCGACGGCGACGCGGCCGTCGGCGATCCAGTTGCGGTTCCCGACCCGAACCACGGAGGGAACACCGGGGTCGTACTCGTCCTGGAGCTCCCCGACCAGCTCGGCAAGCAGGTCCTTTGCCGTCACGATGCCCTCGACGCCACCGTGCTCGTCGACAACACAGGCAATCGCATAGCGTCGCTGCCGCATGTCGGTGAGCGTGGCGAGGATCGAGGTGGTCTCCGGGATGAAGTTGGGGCGTCGCAACATCCGGTGGATCTCCCCGGAATCCGGCTCGTCGAGTCGGGGCAGGAGATCTTTGACGTAAAGCAGACCGCTCAGGTTGTCCACGTCCCCGTAGATCACCGGGTAACGAGAGTGGCCGGTGGCGGCGACTGCCTTGCGCACATCATCCATCGTCACCGGTTCCTGGAGGGTGACGAGGTCGGGCCGAGGCGTCATCGCTTCGCGCACCGGGCGGTCGGCCAGGCCGAACAGAGCGTCGATGATCTCGCGCTCGACATCTTCGATCTCGCCGCCCTGGAAGCCGAGTTCGGCGAGGGCCTTGATGTCGTCCTCGGTGACACCATCCTGATCGGAGCCCACCGGAATGCGGAGCATCCGGAGCAGGAACTCTGTGATCGCTCCGAAAAACGAGGCAATCGGGGCAAGCACTCGCGACAGCTGCCAGATGACCGGGGCTACGGCGAGGGCGAAATGCTCCGGGTAGCGGTTGGCCAGCGTTTTCGGTGTGATCTCGCCAAACACCAGCAGCACTGCGGTGACGATGCCGGTGGCCAACCAGGGACCCCACTGGGCACCGATGAGCCCGATGAACAACGTTGTGGCCACGGCGGCCGCCAGCACGTTGACCAGGTTGTTGGCGACCAGGAGGGTTGCCAATGTTCGCTCCGGGTCGGCGACGAGCTGCCGGACACGCCGACCCGCCTTGCGCTCCGCGTCGAGTTGATGGACGCGCTCCTTGCCGATCCCGATGAGCGCCGTCTCGGAGCCCGAGACGAAGCCCGATGACACGATGCAGATGCCGAACACCGACAAGTAGAAGATCTGAACGGCGCTCATTGGTTCTCTGAATCAGGGTTGCTACCCGGAGGGTCTGCCACCCCGGAACGAGTCGCGGTCGTGACCGCCGCCCGAAGCGCCGCCGCGGTAAACGGCTTGGTGACCCAGGCACTCGCACCGGACCGGCCGGCGAGAAAGGTATCGGCCTGCCGATCCAGCAGCAGCACGACCGGGATCCGCTCGTCGTGAGCTCGGAACTCCCTGGCAACCGCCATGCCGCCCATCGACCCCACTCGGAGGTCGACGACGGCAACGTCGACCAACTCCGTGGCTGCTCTCTCGGCGGCGGAGCCCGAGTCTTGGTGGTCGATCAGCTCGTTGCCTTCGATACTCAGCGCAGCGTGGACCCGGTCACGGTCGCGTGTGTCGTCGATGACGATCAGGACCCGGGACATGAGGACAGAATAGCTACGAGTCGCGAGTCGGGAGTTGCCGACTTGCGACTTGCGACTCCCTCGTACCATTCCCCCGTGTTTCGATACATCCTCACCGCGATGGTCTTGGCCGTCACCCTTTTCGCCGTCCTGGCTTCTGCATCCGCTCAGCCCGACGACCTCCCCATCATCGTCATCGACGTGAGAAACCCGATGGATCAGCGGCTGATGGACTTCATCGCCGACACCCTGTCGAAAACGGAGGTGCATCTGTTCGTGCTCAGGGTGGATTCACCTGGTATCTCCTCAGGCGATACCGGCTCGATGTACGCCGCGGTCATGGATGCGTCGGCTCCGGTCGTGGTCTGGGTTGGTGACCGCCCTGCGGTTGCCTACGGGGGCGCCGCCAGCCTGCTCAACATCGCCGACATCGGAGCCGCCGCACCAGGCACGAAAATCGGGTATCTGCGGCCGACCGTCGTCACGATCGGCACCGACACGGTGCCGTACCGTCCGTCCCACGACCCCGGTGGCGAAACGAGCCGCGATGAGCTCCTGGAGAAATCGGTCGTCGTCGACGATGCGATCCCGGGCTATGTCGACCACATCGTTCCAACGATCGGCCAGCTCATCGTCGGGCTCGACGGGACGACGGTCACCAGGGGCGACGCGGAAGACGCGGTCACTTTCGAGTTGTCGACGGCAACGGTCACAACCCTCGAAGACGGTTCCGAAGTATTGACCCCGAACCGTCAGGTCCAGTTCGTCAAACCCGGCGTGTGGGATCGTTTTCTCCGGCTCGCTTCTCGCCCTGAGGTGGCGTTCTTCTTCCTCGTCGCCGCTATCGCCGCCGCGACGTTCGAGTTCTACGCCGCGGGGCCGGGCATCACCGCAGCCGTCGCCGTTGTTGCGTTCGTTCTTGCGGGTTACGGTTTGGCGACGCTTCCCACGTTCTGGCCGTCGGTCGCTGCCACCGTGATCGGCCTGCTGCTCTACACGCGGGATTTCCAGCGCGACCGGATCGGGTGGTGGAGCGCAGCGGGAACGGTCCTGCTGATCGCCGGTGGCCTCACCTACGTCGACGCCCGACCGCAGTTTGCTGCCACGTGGTGGATCGTGCTGGTCGTCGTTACCGGCACCGCGCTGTTCTACGGCGCAGCCCTCACCACCATCGTCAGATCTCGCTTCTCGACGACCACGATCGGGCGCGACCATCTCATCGGACGTTCGGGAACGGCAGCCGACGAGTTGTCGCCGGAGGGTGTGGTTGTTGTCGACGGGGCACGGTGGAGGGGGCGATCGCACCGCGAGGCCGGCATCGCCGCCGGCGACCCGATCCAGGTGCACGGCATAGACGGGATCGTGCTGCTCGTCGACCCTGCGGCTCCGCAGGACGAACTCAGCGACGAAGACTGAGGCCCTGAACCACGGTGCCGGCACCTGCTGCCTGCGGGCAGCCGCCGATCTGACGCACCTCTATGATGATCTGAAACGATCCCGTTGCAAAGACCGCGACAAATCACGCTGTTTTGGCATGATTTCCCTGGCGCACCCAGGGGTGAGGCGGCTAGGTTGCTGTGCTGTCGTGGGAACGAATCCGGGGAGGCATTTCGTCGTGTTAGCCATCGATCGATCTTGGCAGCCTGTTGCGCTTTGCAAGGGCAGCCACTCCCACCTGTTCTTCCCGCCCAATACCTCGGAGCGCAAAGACGAGCGAGAACGCCGTGAGATTCGAGCCAAGTCGATCTGCAGGGTGTGTCCCGTCAACGCTGAGTGTCTCGACTACGCCCTCACCATCCGGGAGCCGTACGGTATCTGGGGCGGTCTCACCGAGACCGAGCGCCGCAGCCGCGCAACCCTCACCGGCGTCTGACCGTCCGCAGGTCTCCGTCGCGAGTCGTTCGGCCGGAACGATCCAGCCACTCGAGCAGCGGAACCGCGTGTCGCCGCGACAACCCGAGTGCGTCACGGAACGCAGACACCGTGAACGGCTCCTCGATGTCCTCCAGGGCGGCGACGATCTCGTTGACCTGTTCCGGGAGAAACACCAGGTCGGTATCGACCTGGATGAGATCTCCGCGACGCACGATGGCGTGAAGTAGCTCGTCGGACAGCCCGAGCTGACCGGCTCTCGGCACCGCCAGCGAGTCGGCCATTGTGCCTCGCGCCACCGCCCACGCCTCCTGGTCTTCGCTGGTGAGCCGCTGCACGAACCCGGTACGGCGCACCGACACTCCATCGTCGGTGAGCTCGCCGCCTGCCTCGGCGACCAGGGCCGAAAGCTCGGCCCGGTCGACGCCGAGCTGCGAGGCCAGCGACGACCTCGGCATCCCGGGACGCAGCGAATGAGCAGCGTGGAATTCATCGACCAGCTCGATGGCGCGATCGACCTTTCCGGCCGCAGCCTCGGTTGAGATGAAACGATCAGCGGTGGTGATGGTGTTTCGTGGCTTTCCCCCTCCGGTCGAGGCGCTCACCACAGCAGCGTCCATCGATCCGTGCATTGTGACCAGCGCCGTCGCCCGCTCGTCGGCGCCGCCCTCGACCACTCGATCCAGGGCCTCGGCGTCAGCGAAAGTGGGCTGGGTCGTCGGAGTTGGGTCGAGCACGACACCACCCGCCACCACGCTGCGCCGGCCCGTATCGCGAAGGATGAAACGATCGCCCATCGTCATCGGAAGCGGCCGAGCGAGGGTGACGATGGCGTAGTCCTCGGTCTCGACGAAGCGGAGCCCCGCGGGCACGCTCGCCGTGCCCAGGTGCACGTGATACGAGCTGCGATCGCTCACCTCTGCTGAGGGCCGCGGTGGCCGCAGCACCCGGATCAAGACCCGGTCGGTGAGCACAGCATCGTTCGGCCTGGCCAACACGGCCCCCCTGGAGACGTCACCTCTCTCGATGCCCGCCAGATTGGCGGCGACCCGCATGCCAGGGCCGACCTCGGTGCGCTTCTCTTCATGGGATTGCAGGCTCCTGATCCTCACCTGCCCGCCCGGGTACGCAGTGAGCCGGTCTTCGGCGGCGATCGAGCCTCCGACCAGGGTGCCGGTGACTACGACTCCCGTTCCGGCGACGACGAAACTGCGGTCGATCCATAGCTTTGGTCGGCCAACGTCGGGCGTCGGGCCCGCCGCTGCCAGCGCCGCGATGAGCTTGGAGCGGAGATCCTCGAGCCCGTCCCCCGTCACCCCCGACACCTCGACGATCGGCCACGACTCAGCGACGGTCCCCGCGACGTGGGATTCGACGTCGGCTCTGGCCAGATCGATGAAGTCGGCTTCGGCGAGGTCGACGCGGGTGAGAGCGACGACACCGTGACGCACGTCGAGGAGGTCGAGCACGGCGAGGTGCTCCTCGGATTGCGGCATCCAGCCCTCGTCGGCCGCCACCACAAACAGGGCTATGTTGAAACCTCCGACACCGGCGAGCATGTTCCTGACGAACCGCTCGTGGCCGGGCACGTCGACAAAGCCGACGATGGTGCCGTTGCCGAGGTCGGCCCAGGCGAAGCCGAGATCGATGGTCAGCCCGCGCTCCTTCTCAACAGCCCACCGGTCAGGGTCCCGACCGGTGAGGGCCTCGACCAATGTCGACTTGCCGTGGTCTACGTGACCGGCCGTACCGACGACTGGCATCAGAGGGTGGCCAGAGCGGCGGCCACGATGGGGTCTTCGGAGGGGGTGACGCTGCGCAGGTTCACCAGGACGGCACCGTCGCGCCGCGAGGCGATGACCGGCGGCTGGTGGTCGGCGAGGGATCGCCACACTGCCTCGGGGTTTCCGCCAAGGCGGATTGCGGGCGTCGGGATGGATCGGCCGGGAACCGAACCGGCGCCGGGGAGGGCCTCGCTGTCGACAATCGTGGCGTCGACCCCGGCGATGACCTGCTTGGAGCGGGATTCGATGACGTCGGCCGGTGCGGTAGCCATTGCCCAGAAGGGGATGTCGGCGCCGCGCCCTGCGGCGTACGTCTCGAATAGGGCGGTCAGCGATGCGATCGTGCGATCGTCGATGCGCAACGCCCTGGCGATCGGGTGTTTTGCCATGGTGTCGATTGCGGCGGTGGTGCCGACGGCAATTCCCGCTTGCGGCCCGCCGAGAAGCTTGTCCCCGGAGAACAGAACAACGTCGGCTCCATCGGCGAGGGTTTGCCGCGCCCCCGGCTCGCCCTGGAGCCACTGCGGTGGTCCTCCAACGAGCCACGGGGCCCTGATGTCGAGCAGGCCGCTACCAAGGTCGGCGATGAACGGCTTGCCCGCTTCGGTGGCGAGGGAGGCCATTGTTGCGAAGCTCACCTCCTCGGTGAATCCCTCGACCCGATAGTTCGAGGGATGCACCTTCAGCAAGGCATCCACAGCTGCGGCGACCTCGCTGATATCGGCCGGCCGTGTGCGGTTGGTCGTGCCCACCTCCACCAGCTCCACCCCTGAGGCGATCATCAGATCGGGGAGACGGAACGACCCGCCGATCTCGATCAGCTCACCGCGCGACACCGCAACCCGTTTCCCGCCGAGTGCCGCAAGCGCCAGCAGCAGAGCGCCGGCATTGTTGTTCACCGCCAGCGCGGCGCGACCGCCGGAGGTGGCGGCGATCAATCCGTGGAGATGGTCCCCCCTGCGTCCCCTGCCTCCCGCGTCCACGTCGAACTCCACGTTGGTGTAGCCGGGCGGCACGTGATCTACGCCGTACGGGGCACGCCCCAAGTTGGTGTGCAGCAACACCCCCGTGGCGTTGATCACTCTCCGCAGCCGCGAGTTGGCGATGTGGGAGGCACGACGTCTGGCTTCGTCGACCGGATGCGCCGGGGTCCCCGACTCGATGGCGGCGCGGGCATCGTCGAGCACGTCTCGGGCGATGGCGACGGCCAGCGGGTGGTCGACCTCATAGAGCGTGGCGAGCTCGTTGGCCAGGGTGTCGACGGCGGGGAGATCGGCAAGCTCCATCCGTACAGGTTACCGGCGGGGGTATCCTCGAGGACATGCGCACCCGCCTCGTGCTCTTCATCGCATTCGTGGTGGTTCCGCTCGCCGAAATCGCGATCCTGATTGCCTTTGGCAGCACCTTCGGCTTCTGGTGGACGTTCGGCCTGGTGGTGGCCACTGCCTTGCTCGGTTCATGGCTGGTCAGCCTGCAGGGCCGCGCCACCATCGCCCAGGTGCGGTCCGAGTTCGGCGCAGGGAGGTTTCCCGCCGCCAGCATTGCCCATGGAGCCATGATCTTGATCGCCGGTGCTTTCCTGCTCACCCCCGGTCTGATGACCGACGCTGCCGGATTCCTGCTGCTGATCCCTGCGGTGCGAGAGGCGATCCGGCGCCGGCTGGTCGCTCGATACGCCGACCGGTGGATCATCGTTCCGTGACCCTGCGGGAAGCGGCAACCGCCTGCCTGGTCAGGGATGCCCGCCTCGGTCCCGAGGTGCTCATGGTTCGGCGCTCCGACCGTGCCAGCTTCATGGGGGGTGCCTGGGTGTTCCCGGGTGGAGCCGTCGACGACGGCGATGCCGGCCCCGATGCCCTGGCCGCGGTCCGGTCGTCAGATGACGATCTCTTTCGATGGCTGGCGGCAGCGCTGCGTGAGCTGGTCGAAGAGACCGGCATCTGGCTCACCGTGAACGGCGTGACGGTCACCGCCAAACGGCCGTATGGGCTGGAGGTTTTCGGCGCCGCCCCCGCCCCGTTCGACGGCGACGCGCTCCGCTACTTTGCCAACTGGATCACTCCGGCGCCGCTCCCGATCCGCTTCGACACCCGGTTCTTTGTCACCGAGGTGCCCCCGAGAGTCGAGGCCCTCGTCGACGGCAAGGAGCTGGTCGAAGCTGCCTGGATCGCTCCCGCCGAGGCGATCGAGCGTGCGGAGTCCGGAGGCTGGTTGGTGGCGTTCCCGACCCGCAAGACGCTGTGGACGCTCAGCGGGCACGAAACGGCGGCGAAGCTCATCGCTGAGCTCACCGTCGTGGAAGTCGCCTCGGTCCAGCCCCGGCTGGCGGTCGGTGAGGACTGGGTGCGAATCCTGCTCCCCGGCGAAGAGGGTTTCGACGAAGCCGGCGACGGCGAGCACGATCCGGACTTGCTCACCAGGGCGCTGGCGATCGCAGCCGCCGGAGGCGACGTTCCCGCCGAGATGCACGGCGCATGAGGATCGAGAGGATCCTCGCACCGAACCCGAGTATCTACACCGGCCCCGGCACCAACACCTACCTGATCGAACATGCCGGCGAAGCACTCATCCTCGATCCAGGGCCGGTGATTGAATCCCATCGGCAGGCGATCCACCTGGCCCTCAGCGGTCACACACCGGTGGGGGTCGTGGCCACCCACACCCATCCCGACCACGCTCCGCTTTCCAACCCGCTCGCTGTAGAGCTCGATGTCCCGGTGTTTGGATTCGCCACCGGTCCCGAGTTCCGGCCCGATGTGTTCCTTGCCGACGCGGACACCGTCCCTGTCGGGGATTCAGGGATCGTCGCCGTGCACACCCCCGGGCATACCGCCGACCATCTGTGTTTCACCGTCGACGACCTGCTGTTCACCGGCGACCACATCATGGAGGGTTCGACCGTGATCATGGAGGATGCGGCGGCCTATCTCGACTCGCTGTACGCGGTGCGAGAGCTGGGAGTGGAGCGGATCGAGCCCGGCCACGGGGCCCCTCTCGACGATGCAGGCACCGTCATCGAGACCTACATCGAGCACCGTCTGCTGCGGGAAAGGCAAATCGTCGATGCGGTTGCTGCGGGTGCGGCAACCATCGACGACGTGGTCGACGCCGTGTACGCGGCGATACCGGAGATGCTGCGCCCTGCCGCGGCCCACCAGGTCCGGGTGCAGGTGGACAAGCTGGTCGGCGACGGTTTGGTGGCGATCGTTGATGGGGGGCTGACACTGCCGAGCTAGGAGCGGGTTTCTGCCCCCAGTTGAGCCTCGAGCTGCTCGGCGAGTACGCCGATGCGGGCGGTGCACGTGTCCTGATCGGCCGGAGGGACCAGTTCGATGACGCGCCCGGCGATTTCGCGAAACGCCTGTGCCGCCGGACCGATCTGGTCCCCCGCTACCACGGGGCGCCCCTCATCGCCGCCGGTTACCACGCTGGGATCAAGCGGCACCTGACCGAGTAGCGGCACGGCGAGGTCGATGGCGAGCTCGTCACCACCCCCGGAACCGAACAGCTCGTAGTGCTCGCCGCCGTCGGTGGTGAACCCCGACATGTTCTCGACGACACCCACGATCGGCATATGGGAGCGACGTGCCATGTCTGCAACGCGTGCTGCCACCTTCTGCGCGGCCCGCTGCGGGGTGGTCACGACCACCATCTCGGCCTGTGGCAGCATTCTCGACAGAGCCATCTGCACGTCTCCGGTGCCCGGCGGCATGTCGATGATGAGGTACTGGAGCTGGTCGCTCCACGCCACGTCGGTGAGGAACTGCTGCAGCGCCTTTGACAACATCAGTCCCCGCCACATGAGCGCGGTGTCCTCGTCGTCGAGCAGCAGGCCGGTGCTGACCACGTCGAGGCCTGCCACGCGCAGGGGAACGATCTTGCGGTCCTCGTCGGCGACAAGCCGCCGTCCGGTCGCCCCGAGCATGCGCGGAACCGAGAATCCCCAGATATCGGCGTCGAGCAGGCCGGTCGGGTACCCGAGTTCGGAGATCGCAAGCGCCAGGTTGACACTCACCGACGATTTTCCGACGCCGCCCTTGCCGCTGGACACCGCCAGCACCCTGGTTCTCGGGCTCACCATCGTCGGATCGGCATGCTCGCGAGCCCGCAGTCGGGCTCGTTCCATCAGCTTGGTGCGCTGCTCGTCGTTCATCACGCCAACGTGGACGGAAACCGACTCCACCTCGGCGAGGGCGGCCACTTTCCTGACCACGTCGAGCTCGATCTGGTCCCTCATCGGGCAGGAGGCGATGGTGAGCGCGATCTCGACGATCACGTTGCCACCGTCGATGAGGACGTCGCCGACCATGCCAAGCTCGACCACGTCTGCGCCGAGCTCAGGATCGATCACACCTCGCAGGGCAGCCTCGACATCGTCTCGATTCACCATCGGTTTGACTCTATCGGCGGTCAACCAGTATTCCCCACACGCCGATAGTGGATATACTGTGTATTCAGGGATTGCCGAGGAGGCCAGATGACACTCGATGAGCGAACAGAAACACCGGTCATGTTGACCGCAGACGCCGCCGCCAAGGTGAGCGAGCTGATCGCCCAGGAGGAGGATCATGACCTGTTCCTCCGCTTGGTGGCCACACCCGGCGGCTGCTCCGGCTTCCGTTACGACCTGCATTTCGATACCGGCATCGACTCCAACGACACGGTTGCCGAGACCGGAGGAGTCAGGCTGGTCATCGACGCCGAAAGCGTGCCCCGCCTCATCGGAGCGACGATCGACTTCAAAGACGAGGGCATCAAGGGCGCTGGATTCGCCATCGAGAACCCAAACGAGACCGGGCACCAGTGCACCTGCGGGAAACGGTGAGCGGGCATCGCATAGGCTGACGTCCCACCCCACGGAGATGCCAAAGCAGGTTCACGAAGTTCCGAGCGCCCCGCGCCCTATCGGCCCATACAGTGTTGCCACCGAAGCCAACGGTTTCGTGTTTCTCTCCGGCCAGGTCGCGCTCGATCCGGAGAGCAACGAGCCAATTCACGGCGACGTTGAAGAGCAGACCCACCAGGTGATGCGCAACATCGGCCGGGCACTGGGCGACCTCGGCCTCGGGTACGACGACATTGTCAAGACGACGATCTATCTCGACGACATCGGCGACTTCCCATCGGTCAATGGCGTATACGAGGTCTACCTGAGCGAGTCGCGTCCGGCCCGCTCGACGGTGGAGGCGGCTGCGCTGCCCGGCGGCTTCCTCGTCGAGATCGAGGTCATCGCGGCTAGATAGTCCCAAGTCACAAGTCGCAGGTCTCAAGCCAAGAGCCGAAGCAACGTGCGTCTTTCGTCTTGCGACTTGTGACTTCTGGCTGAACTACCGTCCCTAGTGATCTCAGGAGGTCCCACCCGTGAACCGTGACGCCATCTTCTCCGCACTCGGGCTCGAGGACATCAATCCGGGTGCCTTCGCCGGGACCTGGCTGGACGCCGGCGGCTCCGAGCTGGCTGTTGAGAACCCCTCGACCGGAGAGCAGATCGGCGCCGTCACCCGCGCCAACAGCGAGGACTACGAACGCGTGCTCGACTCCTCGGTCGACACCTTCGGACGGTGGCGGATGCTTCCCGCCCCGGAACGCGGGAACTACGTCCGCAATTTCGGCAACCTGTTGCGCGAATACAAGGAGCCGCTCGGCGCGCTGGTGGCACTCGAGATGGGCAAGATCAAGGCGGAAGGTGAAGGCGAAGTCCAGGAGATGATCGACATCTGCGATTTCGCCGTCGGCCTGTCCCGTCAGCTCTACGGCCTCACCATCGCCTCGGAGCGGCCGGGGCACCGCATGTACGAGCAATGGCACCCGCTTGGACCGGTCGGCGTCATCTCGGCGTTCAACTTTCCGGTCGCGGTGTGGGCGTGGAACTCGGCCCTTGCCGCCGTGTGTGGCGACACCGTCATCTGGAAGCCGTCTTCGAAGGTTCCCCTGGCATCGATCGCGACGACGGCTTTGGCCGCAAGGGTCATGGAAGGGTCCGGCTTCGAGGGCGTGTTCAACCTGGTAATCGGTTCCGGGTCCGAGATCGGCGACACGCTGATCAACGACCGCAGGGTTCCTCTCATCTCGGCGACCGGCTCGTGCAACATGGGCGAGAAGGTCGGCACCGCGGTCGCACACCGACTCGGGCGGTCGCTGCTCGAACTCGGTGGCAACAACGCGCTGATCGTCATGGAGGACTCCGATCCCGACCTGGCAACCAGAGCGGCGCTGTTCGCCGCCGTCGGTACCGCCGGCCAGAGGTGCACTTCGCTGCGAAGGCTGCTCGTGCAACGCGGCATCTCCGACCTGATCGCCAAGCGCCTCGTCGACGCCTACGGGCAGGTCAAGATCGGCGATCCGCTCGACGACGACGTGTTGATGGGCCCGCTCATCGATGAGCGCGCCGTCAACGACTTTTCTGCCGCCGTTGGAATTGCCAAGGAACAGGGCGGCGAACTGCTCTACGGAGGCAGCGTGCTGGAGGGTCCCGGGTATTTCGTCGAACCGACGCTGATCAAGATGCCTGCCGATGCGCCGCTGCTGCACATAGAGACCTTCGCCCCGATCCTCTATCTGGTCGATGTGGACACGGTGCAAGAAGCCATCACGATGAACAACGGCGTCACCCAGGGCTTGTCGTCTGCGATCTTCACCGACTCGGTGCGCTCGGCGGAAACCTTCCTTTCCGCTGCCGGATCAGACTGCGGCATCGCCAACGTCAACATCGGCACCTCGGGTGCCGAGATCGGCGGAGCCTTTGGCGGGGAGAAGGAGACCGGCGGGGGGAGGGAATCGGGCTCGGACGCCTGGAAGGCCTATATGCGCAGGCAGACGGTCACCATCAACTGGTCGGGAGAACTGCCGCTCGCCCAGGGCATCGAATTCGGGTGAGGTTGAACGCAAAGCTGGCGACCGACGATTCGAGCCTCGGTCGGCTGTTCACTGCCATCGGCATTGGCGGCCTGATCGCAGCCGCAGTCGGCGCTGTACTCGGGGTCATCCTGGTGTGGTCGCTGGCGGGGTCGATGGACCGTTCGTTGACCGTCACCGCTACCGCGATCGCAGCCGCCGACGATACCGTGACGCTGGCGGCGCAGACCGTGGCCATCGTCTCCGACTCGTTCGACACTCTGGTCCCGGCGGCAACCCTGGCTGCCGGCTCATTCGAGGACGCAGCAAGCGTCATCGCCGACACCTCCACCGTCGTTACAATCGACGTGCCCAACGCATTGGAAGCGGTGCTCGACGCCATGCCGGCGGTCGAAAGCGTCGCCGGCATCATCGATACCACGCTGGGCGCTCTCAGTTTCTTCGGCGTCGACTATGACCCGGACGTTCCTTTCGATGAGGCGGTGGCCGAGATTGCTGCGGGAATCGAACCGTTGCCTGAGCTACTGCGGGCCCAGGCTGAACCGCTGGAGCAATTGGCCTCCGACTTCGACGAGTTCGGCGCCGCCAGCGCCGTGATCGCGGTCGACCTCGAGGCGTTGCAGACACAGCTCGACACGGCGTCGCGCTTGCTGAGCGAGTACGCGGCCACGACGACGGACGCTTCGCTGGTGGTGGCCGACGTTCAGGCCGACCTCGGCTGGCAGCGATGGCTGATGATCGTGCTGGTGGTGCTTGCCGCTTTTGTACTCGCCGCACTCCAGGTCGTCCCGTTGGCGCTGGGCGCCCGACTCAAGGCGGGCGCACCGGCCGTGCCGTAGTGTCGGGCAGCGATAGGCTCGCCCTCATGGGATCGAGAGCGGTTGTTGCCGGGATCGCCGTCGCACTCGTGGTGACCGGATGTTCGTTGCTCGAGCTGAGCCCGGAGGAAGAAGAGGATGCCTACCTGCTTCGGGTCGCTCAGGCTGAGTCGTCTTGGTTGGAGGCGAGCGACCGCTTCGATCGAGCTCTCAGCGCGTCGTACGGCACCCGCGGCGTATTCCTCAGGGCGATCGACGATGCCGGGCTCGCCGAAGGGGCAAGGGAATCGCTCGACGCCGCCGAGGCGCTGACCGCACCAGAGAGCCTCGCCGTCGATCACGAATACTGGCTGGTGTTCAGACGCGCCATCGTCGACCTGGAACCGGGGCTGATCGCCGCCATACAAGCGGGCGATACCCTCGGGGTGATTGCTGCCAGGCAGGCGTTCGGCGAGGTCGAGGGCGACTTTCTCCTATCGATCGGCAGACAGTTCTGTGTCCACCTCCAAGCGGTCGATGCCACCGAGGATTGCCCCGCCGACCAGAACCTCGCGGGTGGGGAGTACGGGCAGGCAGTGTTCGGTGCGCTGCGTGAGTACGCAATCAGGAGCGGTCCGTTGTTCTTCACCGGTGTGGAGCTGAATCCGACACAACGCGCCGCCTACCTGGATGTGGTGCAGCCGAAGATCGAGCAGCTCCTACTGAGCGCCGGGAACCGGTTGCGTGCGCTGGACCCGCCCACCGAGTTCGCCGACGACCACGACGTCCTCCTCGCCTACTTCGATGATCAGCACGCAACCGCCGTCGCCATCACCGCGGCAAACGCTGCCGGTGACGACACCAGGGTCCTCGAGCTGTACGAGCAGTACACCGTGGTGACCGAGCGGCTGCAAGGGGCGCTGAGCGACGCAGCACGACCGATCGTCGATCCTGCGTTCTGAGAGGCTCCGCCGATAAGACGCGATCCGATCTCTGTCGCCTTGGCCCGAGGGTCCGAGGCGGCAAGAGCGGGAAATGGCTCAACTTCCTTGGCCACGATCGGTCGCCGATCTGTGGGGGCGCTGAGGCTGGCTTGCGCCAGGGTGAGGATGAACGCCATGCAAACATCTTCCGCCCATGCAGCCGTTGGCGTTATCCTCCATGCAACCGAGTGGCGGCGTGCCGGCGTCGCCTATGAGAAGGGGTCCCATGCCATACCGCGCTGAGTACATATGGATCGACGGCCAGGAGCCGACGGCCAAACTACGGTCCAAGACGAAAGTCGTCCCCGACGCCGAAGAGCCGCCGATCTGGGGATTCGACGGTTCGAGCACCGAGCAGGCCCCCGGCAATGAGTCCGACTGCGTGCTGCGTCCTGTGCTGGTCAAGCCGGATCCGATCCGCGGCGACGACGACGTGCTCGTCCTGTGCGAGGTGCTGACCATCGATATGGAGCCCCATCCCTCCAACACCCGCGCCGAACTGGTGGAGGTTGCAGAGAAGTACAAGGACCATGTGCCGTGGTTCGGCCTGGAGCAGGAATACACCTTCTACAAGGACGGCCGTCCCCATGGCTGGCCGGCCGGTGGGTTCCCGGCCCCACAGGGTGGCTACTACTGCGGTGTCGGTGCCGACGAGATCTGGGGCAGAGACATCGTCGAGGCCCATACCAAGGCGTGCATAGATGCCGGGATCGCCATTTCCGGCACCAACGCCGAGGTCATGATCGGCCAGTGGGAGTTCCAGATCGGCCCGCTCGCCCCGGTTGACGTCGGGGATCAGTTATGGCTGGCGCGCTGGCTGCTGTATCGCACGGCCGAGGATTACGACATATCGGCCCACCTCAACCCGAAGCCGGTCGAAGGCGATTGGAACGGTGCCGGCATGCACACCAACTTCTCGACGGCGGCGATGCGCGAGGACTACGGCGCGATCATCGCTGCCTGCGAGGCGCTCGGGAAGAGGGCTGACGAGCACATCAAGAACTACGGCGCAGGCATCGAGCGGCGGCTCACCGGCCTCCACGAGACTGCACCGTGGACCGAGTATTTCTACGGCGTCTCCCACCGCGGAGCGTCGGTGCGGATCCCGTGGCAGGTCCATAGAGACCAGGGTGGCTACATCGAGGATCGACGCCCCAACGCCAACGCCGATCCGTACGTCGTTACCCGGTTGATCACCGACACGGTGTGCTCATATCTGGAGGGGGAGAGCTGAGGAGAGTCCTCAGTCTTGAGTCCTCAGTCTTGAGTCCTCAGTCTTGAGTCCTCAGTCTTGAGTCCTCAGTCCCGGCTGATGGCAGAAGACTGATCCCTCCTAGGACGGTGCTGAACAATGACGAGTGCCATGGGCCACCGGTCGCTCGAGGGTTGTGGTGACCTGAATTCTCTCGACTGCGACGGCCCGCTGGAGGATTGCTCAGCACCCTCCTAGTTCGGTGTTGCAGCTCTCACGCCGTCTAGCGAACTGACGAAGTCGGCGGTCAGTTGCGCATAGTCCCCGACCGCGGCGCGTCTGAGGCTGCCGTCGTCGGGTGCTCGCAGCCCGTCGATGACGGCATCTACGCCGAGAGGAAGTGCCTCGGCCGCGGTGACCGCCATTGGCCACTCGGTCGCGTAGGCGGCCGGCGGATTGGTGGCCGTGACCGAGTCGCTCAACGTCTGTGCGTCGACTTGTGACTGCGTGAACCGGGTGAGCGTTTCCGAGAACACGATGTCCTTCTTCTCCCATGCATCGTTGGTCTCGTCGATGTTCATTTGAATCTCGGTGGCGGTGGTCTGGTAGCCGTCGAGGAGGATCAGAAAGGCTTCGATCTCCGGGGGCAACGTCGTCGTTGTTGTCTCAGGGGGCAACGTCGTCGACGGTGTGGTGACGGTGGTGGTTCCCAGCGGTACCTCGGCGGGGGGAAGCGCGTTCACGAAGGAGTAGGTCAGCCCGACCAGCCCAGCGATGACGAGCGGCAGGATCCATCGGCCGTGTTTCGGGTCTTGCTTGCTCACGGGGCGCCAGCTTAGGACGTCGCGGTGATACGGCCCGGTTGCTGTTGAGCCACGCCGAGTCCGATGAGCCGCTGCCCGCAGTGAGCGGTCTCGAAGCGGCGCCTCCCCCGCTGGAGGATTCCCGCCGACCCTCCTGTAGCCTCGGTTCCATGGATGTGAAGGGCAGGGTGGCCGTCGTGACCGGCGGAGGGGTGAGGGTCGGCAAGGCGCTGGCGCTGGGCCTGGCGGCGGCAGGGGCGGATGTGTTCATCCACTACGGCCGATCGGCTGGACCGGCCGCGGACACGGCCTCCGATGCCGAGGCTCTCGGGGTTCGCGCCGCCGTCGGATCGGTGGACTTATCCGTTCCGCAGGACGCAGCACGGGTCATCGACCTTGCCGAAGAAGCGCTCGGGCCCGTATCGCTGCTGGTCAACAGCGCGTCGGGGTTTTCGGAGGACACGATCGAGGACGTCGGATTCGAAACGTGGCAGCAGACCCTCGACCTGACCCTGTCGGCGCCGGTGTTTCTGACCAAGGCCTTTGCCGACCGGTTGCCTTCGCTCATGTCAGGCGCCGTCGTCAACGTGACCGACGTACGGACGACTACGCCGAATCTGAAGCACTTCAGCTACATCGTCGCCAAGGGTGGGATCGACGCATTCACCAGAGCGGCTGCCGTTGGGCTCGCCCCCAGGATCCGGGTCAACGCCGTTGCCCTCGGGTTGGTCCTCCCCCAACAGGATGACCGCTATGCACAGCGGCTGGCGACCACACTCCCGCTGGCGGGGGTTGGCGGTACCGGGACCGTGGTCGATACGGTGCTGTTCTTGTTGTCGAACGATTTTGTCACAGGAGAGATCGTCAGGGTGGACGGCGGAGGGCATCTGACATGAGTCGCCGGTCGCCTGAGGATTTGGACCAGATTCATATCAAGGACCTGGTGGTTTCCGGGATCGTCGGCATCAATCCGGACGAGCGAGTCAATCCGCAAGAGGTGCTGATCAACGCAACCCTGTGGGTGGATACCCGGCCGGCTGCGGCGAGTGACGACATCGCAGATGCGGTCAACTACCGAACGGTGACCAAGGCGATGATTGCCCACGTCGAATCCGGAGACCCGATGCTGGTCGAGCGCCTGGTCGCCGAGCTTGCCGCGCTGTGTTTTGACACCGACGAGCGCATCCACCGGGTGAAGCTCACCGTGGAGAAGCCGGGGGCGCTACGGCATGCCCGGTCGGTAGGCGTCTCCATAACAAGGGCTCGGGGGGATTCGGATGAGTGAACCGACCAGCGCCATCATGGTCATCGGCTCGAACATCGAGAAGGAGCGCAACATCCCCGAGGCGGTCCGTCTGTTACGGCGGGCTCCCGGGGTCATCGTCGACCGGGTGAGCAGGATCTTCGAGAGCCCCTCAGCCGGCGGTCCTCCCGATGCTCCCGACTTCTTCAACCTCGCGGTGCTGGTGCACACCGACCTCGACATCGACGAGCTGCGCGCCGTGGCTCACGCCGTCGAGGACGAGCTGGGTCGGGTGCGCACCGCCGATGCGAACGCGCCGCGAACGGCGGATGTAGATGTCGTCTACTTTGGAGAGATGGTCGAGGAGCGCGAAGGCAAGCCCATCCCCGATCCGGATGCCCTCGAGGCTGCTCATGTGGTGCTGCCGATCGCCGACGCCGTCCCGGATTGGGTCCATCCGGTCGACGGGCGAACCACGTTGGAGATCGCGGAACAAATCGACGATGGCGGCGTTCGTCCAGTAATGGCTATCCACTTGAGCACGCCGTACAGCCCTCGCGGCCCGGAGGATTTCGACGACGTCTCCGATGTTTATGCCCCGCGTCTGGAGGCACTCATCCGTCAGCAGCTGATAGAGCTTGGTGAGGACCCGGATCGTGAAGGCCTCGACCGGACTCCGTTGCGCGTTGCCAAGGCGTTGGACTATCTCACAAGCGGGTACTCGACCTCGATCGAGGAGGTCGTCAACGATGCCATCTTCGACGCCGAGGGTGCCGAGGAGATGGTCCTGGTACGCGACATAGAGTTCTACTCGATGTGTGAGCACCACATGCTCCCCTTCTTCGGAACTGCTGCCGTCGCCTACCTGCCAAAGGGAAAGATCATCGGGCTTTCCAAGATCGCTCGCGTGCTCGATGTGTTCGCCAGGCGTCTCCAGGTGCAGGAGCGGCTGACCAACCAGGTGGCCCTCGCTCTCGAGGACATTCTCGATCCACACGGTGTCGCCGTCGTGCTCGAGGGCAGGCATCTGTGCATGATGATGCGCGGCGTCCAGAAGCAGGAGAGCGCCATGATCACCAGCGCCATGCGTGGCACGTTCAAGGACAATGCGAGGACGCGCTCGGAGTTCCTCGACCTGATCTCGTGATCAACGAGGCCATTGGTGGAGCGGTGGGGCCCGCCGCGAAGCGGCAAGAGCGGGAAGAACGGCCTCATCCTCTCGGCGAGGCTGGCTACTCGTCGTAGATGACCACCGATTGCGGGTAGCGCCGGATGCGCCCCGCGTTGGACCGCTCCTCGAGCAGCCGGTCGAGCAGCGCCTGTCTCTCCTCCTGGGGCCCAGGTGCCAGCACCGCCAACTCGGCGCGGACTCGAAGCGCCCGGTCGGGAACCATGAATCTGGTGATCCCGGCCGGCAGGCGGTCGTCGCCAAGCGCTGCCTTCATCACGTCATCGACGGTGAGTGTGGGGAACTCGAAGACGGTGGCCCAGTCGGGGTAGAGCGAGGCGACGCTGTCGAGATCGGCGTCGACCACGCGATTCACCGTCCACCGACCGATGTAACAGTCCACCAGAGTGGAAAGCACACCGTTTTCGGTCAGCCGATCGCTGCGTGCGGTGGACCGGCCGCCGTCGATGGTCGAGATGCGAGGCGGTCCCTCGTCTCCTGTCAGGGTGAGGTTGGGGCTGTCCTCGATGTGGGACATGACGGCTTCCGGCGCTGCGTTGCGAACCACGTGGTGCCATGTCCCCAGCGTGATGGATTGCGCAGCGACGACCTGGACCACTCCATAGGCGAGACCGATGTTCCCGAGGGCCGCGGTTCGTGTCGCCCCATCGAGCAATACGAATCGTCCGCTGATGTCCTCGATACATACCATCGGATTGAGCTGAGTTCCCTCGGCGCTGATTCGTGCCGCCAAGCGCTCGACCCGCAACGGGTCTACATTCTCGTGAGGCATGATCTCGGTCAGCGGCACAACGCGAAGCTCAGGAAGGTTCTGCATAGGGTGAGATTGTGCCCGATCCAGAGCCGCAATGGCCAGTGGTGGCAGTTTGGGCAGGAATCTGGCAGCTGAGAGCCGGCGACTGGTTACGCTGCGGCCATGCTCTTGGACACCCTGGATCGGCCGTTGCGGGACGTCCGGATCTCGGTCACGGATCGATGCAACTTCCGCTGCACGTACTGCATGCCCCGGGAGGTGTTCGGCAAGGACTACGCGTTCCTTCCCCGCGAGCAACTGCTCACCTTCGAGGAGATCGAGAGGTTTGTTCGCATTCTTGCCTCGCTGGGCACGCAGAAGGTGCGCCTGACCGGCGGAGAGCCGCTGTTGCGACACGGCATCGAGGATCTCGTTGGCAAGCTCGCCGCCATCGACGGAATCGACGACCTCGCCCTCACCACCAATGGATCGCTACTGGCGAGGAAGGCGCCCGCGTTGGCTGCGGCGGGCCTGGACCGGGTGACGGTGAGCATTGATTCGCTCGACGACGCCGTGTTCCGGATCATGTCCGACGTCGACTTTCCCGTCGCCCGCGTGCTCGAGGCGATCGATGTTGCCGCCGCGGCCGGTTTGACGCCGGTAAAGGTGAACGTCGTTGTTCAGCGCGACGTCAACGGCGACCAGGTCATCGACATGGCCAATGCCTTTCGCGGGACCGGCCATATCGTGCGTTTCATCGAGTACATGGATGTTGGCACCTCCAACGGCTGGCGGATGGACGACGTCGTTCCCGCCGGCGAGATCGTCGCCGCCATCAACCAACGGTGGCCGATCGAGCCGGTGCCGGGGAACTATGGCGGTGAGGTCGCCAGCCGGTGGAGGTATCTCGACGGCGCCGGTGAGATCGGCGTGATCGCATCGGTGTCGGAGCCGTTCTGCGGGGGCTGTAGCCGCCTCCGCCTGTCCTCAGAGGGCCGCATGTTCACCTGTCTGTTTGCTACCGGCGGCACCGACTTGCGCAGCCCGCTGCGCTCCGGTGCCTCCGATGACGAGATCACCGGGTTGATCACCGCGGTGTGGACGAACCGCGACGACCGCTACAGCGAGGAGCGCTCCGGAGTCCCGCTCGGCCTTCCCAAG
>BTQG01000029.1:0-24527 GCA_036985755.1 Acidimicrobiia bacterium
AGGCAGCGCGACTGGGGATATCCGATCGGCGCCTGCAGCGACTGGTTGCAGACGGACTCGTTGAGCGCATAGGACACGGTGTCTATCGACGGGCCGACGCGCAGCCGGCAGACCTGGACCTCGTCGAGGTCGCCGCGGCAACGACGCGTGCCACACTGTGCCTGGGCTCGGCGTTGGCCCGACACGGGCTCGTTGACCTCATCCCACCGGCGATCGACCTAGCGCTCCCGCGCGGTGTTCGAAGACCGAGCGTCGAGTCCCCAGTGCGCTGGCACGCATTCTCACCGGACACCTTCGAGTTGGGGCGGAGCATGCTCGACGTGGGCGACAGGCTCTCCCTCGGAATCTATTCGCCTGAGCGCTCAATCATCGACGCCTACCGGATGCGCCATCTCGAAGGCGAAGAACTCGGCAGGGAGGCACTGCGGGCGTGGTTGCGACTCCGTGGTTCGCAGCCATCGACGCTGCTCCGGATGGCCGAGTCGTTCCCAAGGGCCCGAACGGCTCTGCGCCAGGACCTCGAGATTCTACTGTGACGGCTGATGGCCGATCCTGACTTGGCGAAAGAGCGATACTTGGCCCTGCAGCGCACCGCTCGCAGCACAGGACGTCCCTCCGACGAACTCATGTCGATCTACGCGCTTGAGGGGTTCTTGGCACGACTGGGGAAATCGACGTACGCATCGAAACTCGTGCTGAAGGGCGGGATGCTGCTCGCGGTGTTCACCGAACGACGTCCCACTCGCGACATCGACTTGCAGGCAGTCGAGCTGGCGAACAACGCCGACACAATCAGGTCGATAGCGGTAGAGGTTGCGTCGCTCGATCATTCGGATGGGGTGGAGTACGACTCGTCGACGTCGTCGGCGGAGATAATCAGAGAGGATGATGATTACTCGGGGGTCCGCGTATCGATGGACGCCCAGCTGTACAGGGCCCGCCTCAGGCTGAAACTGGACGTGAACGTTGGAGATCCGGTGTGGCCGGACCCGATCGAGATTGAAGTGCCATCGATTCTGGACGATGTGCCGTCCATCCGTGTCTTCGGGTATCCGCTATCCATGGTGTTTGCCGAGAAGCTCGTCACCGCGGTCGCTCGGGGCGTGGCGTCGACACGATGGCGGGATTTCGCCGACATGGTGCTGCTGTCTTCCTCAAACGAGGTGGAAGGTGATGAACTCCAAGGTGCACTCGACACGGTTGCGACCTACCGGCAGGTGCAACTCGTATCACTCCGCGAGGTGCTGGACGGGTACGCCACGCTGGCGCAGGATCGGTGGAGGACGTGGTTGGAGCGGCAAGGACTGGAGAACAGGGTCTCCCCGGATTTCGCTGAGGTACTCGAGAGCGTGTTCCTGTTCTCTGACCCGGCCCTCAACGGGCTGGTTGAGGACGCTGTCTGGAAACCTGGGCTGGGCTGGACGCGCCCATCCTAGGTTCGGCCGCGCCTCTGTCGCTCTCATCAGCGCCGCGCCGCGGCCTCCGTCCGTCAGTCGCCCAAGCGCGCCTGCCGAGTCGCCTGTCAAGTCGTCTGTCAAGTCGTCAGATCGCGTCCTATGCGCGTCCTGAGTGCATTTGCGACCCGAACCACTGCCCTGGCTAACCGTTCGACACCCTTACCCCACAAGGGCTTCCGGTCGTGGGCGCTACTGGGATCGAACCAGTGGCCTCTGCCGTGTGAAGGCAGCGCTCTCCCGCTGAGCTAAGCGCCCGGCCGCCGGAGTGTAGCGATACACCCTCCTAGGCTCGATGGTGCCCATGGACCGCCGCACTTTCGCCCACACCGTCGACGACAGCCTCGCCGAGCTGCCCTCGTGGGTGCAGGATCGCATCGACAACCTCGTCGTCGTGGTCGAGGACCAGCCGACCGAAGACCAGGATCCGGAAGGCGGAGGCCTGCTCGGTATCTACGAAGGAGTCTCCCTCGCCGACCGGGGAATCGACTACTTCGGCGCGCTGCCCGATCGCATCGTGATCTTCTACCGACCGCACCTCGATCTCGGTCTCGACGATGCAGAACTCCGCGGCGAGATCCGCCGTACGGTGCTCCACGAGGTGGCTCACCACATCGGAATCGGCGACGAACGCCTCCACGAGCTGGGCTGGGACTAGTCACCAATCGCTCATTTTCGAGCTGCCGACTGCCGATACACGAGTATGGCGGCAGCGCAAATCTCACCCGTACACGACCCATACGGTGGCTGCGAGGGCTCATGCACCCACGACCTGGCGCGGGGCGTGCTCGTATCCGAGCTGCTTGGTGAAGAAGGCCCGTATCCGGACAGCCACCCCCTGCTCACCACCCCCAACCTGCGCAGCCTGTTCACACAGGGACTCGTTGCCGCCCCCAGCACCACCTGAGCAAGTCTCTTGCCAGTAGCCGATTCCGGCGATGTATCGCAGACAGAAACAGGACTCCGAACGCCCGTGACCCGCGGGTCTACACTTCCTGGTCGGCCCGAGAACGGAGCATCTATGAACGCAGAAGAGTTGGCAAGGGATCTGTCCGAGAAAACCAGCCTCACCTTCGAACAGGGCAAAGAAGCCGCGATCGAAGCGGCCAACTGGCTCAAAGGCATGGTGCCCGACGAGGTCTCCGCAGCCTTCGGCGAGTTCTTCGACTCGGCGAGCAACCTGGCCTCGACTGCTGTGGACGCCGGCAAGGACGCAGCCAAGGCCACCGGCGACGTCGCCTCGGACATGCTGGATAAAGCCAAGGGCGTGGTACCTGGCCAGAGCGACAGCACCGACCAGTAGCGTGGAGCCATGAAGGCTCCGTGGGATCGCCCGATCGTCGATACGCCGGTGTGGCCCATCGACGGCGGAGTTCCCGTGGTCTTCTTGGTCGATGCACACTCACGGGTCGAGCGAGAGCTGCTCGAGGGCTGGATCAGCCGTCACCAACCCGTCGGCGTCCGGACGGACACCTTGTACATCCCGACCAGTCGCCATGGCAAGCACACCAAGACGGATCCCGGCCTCGAGGCCCGGCTTGCCGAGCACGACGACCCCCTGCTCGTCCCGCTGCGGGTGGCATGGCTGGCCCAAGAGCGCGACGGCCGCCGCCGGGTCACCCCCAGGGACATCCTCGCTCTTGGCGACCCCAGAGACCCCAACCTCGCCCGCCAGCGCTGGATTCGCACCTTCGCCCCCGACCGAATTCAGATCGTCCAGGGTGAGCCGGCACCGAAATCGCACCTGCAAACACAGTGGGAAGATCCCGGCGGACGCGGGCCCGCAGAGGGAACGTCTTTGGCCGATTTCGTCTCCCTCAAGGCCTTACTGGCAATGGAGCGCGCCGAGCGTGCCCTGCGCGGGACGCGATACAAGGTCCCCAAGTTCATCGCTGAGGTGCTGGTTCGAACCAGGGGCTTCCAGCAGGGCGTCGCCGCCCTCGCCGAGACCGAGGGCGTGCCGGTGGAGACGATGCGACAACGGACCGGGCGCTACCTCAGGGAGATGGCGGCGACGCACTCTCCGTTTGTGATCGACGCCGTCACCGGACTCATGGGCTGGATCATCAGTCTCGGGTACAACGAGCTTGACTACTCGAGCGAGAAGCTTCAGGAGCTGTACAAGCTGGGCCAGGATCACTCGCTCGTATTCCTCCCCTCGCACAAATCCAACGCCGATCACCTGGTCCTCCAGTATGCGTTGTACGAAAACGACTTCCCGCCGAATCACACGGCCGGTGGCGAGAACCTGGACTTTCTACCGGTGGGCCCGATGATTCGTCGATCCGGGATCTTCTTCATCCGGCGCGAGTTCAAGGACAACGAGCCGTACAAGTTCGTGCTCCGCCAATACCTCGATCACCTGCTGGAAAAGCGGTTCCCCCTCGAGTGGTATCTCGAGGGGGGGCGGTCCCGAACCGGCAAGTTGCGCGAGCCGCGCTACGGCCTGCTCGCCTACGTCGTCGATGCCTACCGTCGGGGTCTCGTCGACGATGTCGTTCTCATCCCGGTATCGATCGCCTACGACCAGATTTCCGATATCGCCTCCTATGCCGCCGAACAGCAAGGTCTCGGCAAAGAAAAGGAGGGGGCCACCTGGCTGGTCCGTACGATCAGCGGTCTGCGACACAAATACGGGTCGATCTACTTGCGGTTCGGCAGCCCGATGTCACTCTCGGACACCGTGCCGCAAGGTGTCGACCTCACCTCGGAAGAGGGCAGGCTGGTCGTGCCAAAGATCGCTTTCGAGGTCAGCAAGAGGATCAACGACGCCACGCCGATCACGCCGGTGAGCCTGGTCACCCTCGCCTTGCTGAGCCAGTCGGCTACCGGTCTGACCCTCGACGAGACGATGACGGTGCTCGAGCCCTTCCTGGCCTATGTCGAACGACGCAACCTGCCCACGACCGTCCCCCTGTCGCTTACGACTCCCGACGAGGTAGGCAGCGCGCTCGGAGCACTGCTCGACAACGACGTGCTGTCGAGGATCCAGGGCCCGGCAGACGATGTCTACGTCATCGAGCCGGACCAGCATCTCACCGCCGCCTACTACCGCAACACGATTATCCACTTTTTCGTCAACGCTTCGATCGTGGAGGTCGCCGTCGCCGGCATGCATCGGGACCGGTCGACCGGAGTCGACGAGTTCCTGTCCCGCGCCTTTGCCTGGCGGGCTCTGCTTCGCTTCGATTTCTTTTTCGACAGCAGAGACGAGTTCCGCGACGTCATTCTGGAAGAGCTTCGCCTGGCGTGTCCCGAGGCTGTCTCGTGCCTCGAGGGTGGCGACCTCAACATCGTTCTCGCCTCGCTGGCGCCGTATGCCACCCCGGCGGTGTTGCGGCCGTTCATCGAAGCATACCGGCTCGTCGCCGATGTGCTCGTGCGCGCCGCCCCGGGCGAGGAGCTTTCGCGGTCCGAAATCCAGCAGCGTGCCCTCGAGTTGGGCCGCCAGTACGAAGCGCATGGGGAGATATCCACACCGGAGTCGCTGTCGTTCGCCCTCTTTGACGCCGGAATCGCCCTGGCCGACAACAGCGGGCTGCTGGCGGCGGAAACGGATCCCTCGGAACGGCTCGCCTTCCTCGCCGACATCGAGGACGCCCTGGCAGACATCGACGCCCTCGCACCCGGACAGCTACCGAAGTGACTATTCAGGGCGCTCCCAAAATAACTAGTTGACCACCTAGTGTGGCTACTGCTACACTCAGCGTGGGCGAGACGGGTCAAGGAAGTCGTCGGTAAACGAGTACCGAGGATTCATGAGCACCCGACCAGCCGCCGAGCGTTACCCCACCGTGCGACAGGGCTACGACCCCACCCTCGTCGAATCGGATTTTGCCGCCCTGCAACGGGCCCATCAGACGGTCGTTGATGACGCCGCCACCAAGATCGCTGTCCTCGAGCAGGCCCTAGCCCTCGCCAACAACAGAACCGGGCCCGACGCCGGCCACCCATCGGATGAGATCATCGCCGACGCTAGGAAAGAAGCGTTCAACCTGATCACCGAGGCCAGAAAAGAGGCCGGGGCGGTCGTCGCCGAAGCGCTCAGCGAAGTGGAACGAGCCGAACAGCCCGCAGCCCCCGGCGTTACCGATGCGCTACAAGCCGAAGAGCTCCGGCTGGAGGCCCGTATCGTCGAGCTGCAGGCGACCCTCACCGGGCTCGAGATAGGAATTCGTTCCCTCGCCGGGTTGGTCGAAGAGCAGCAGGCCGCAGCCGGAGCAGCTCCGCCGCCAGCTTCGGCACCCCCGACGATCGAATACGCGCCGACACCGACCCACATCGAGTTGCAGCCACCGCCGCTCAATGACCCCACCGAAAACGGCGGTGCCGCCTTGCGCGAACCGCTGCTCCCTCCTCAGCGAAAACAGTCCCCGCCGCCTCCCCCGCCGCCTCCGGAGCCGGAGCCTGCCGCAGCCGTGTTGGTCGACGACCTCACCGTCGAGGTCGACGACTCACCGGTGCAGGCACCGGCTCCCGATGGCGGTCGCCCGTCGTTCTACTCCCGCCGCTCGGCTCAGCTCCCCCATATCGGGGCGGAAGCCGGACACAGTGCGATCGCAGCCGCCACCGAACTGCGAGCCACCATGAATGGAAAAGGTGCGTAACAGACGCTGAGCGGCGGGCTACCTCTACGCCCCAGCTGTTGTTGCGGAGCATCAACCGTCGGCTGGTTACCTCGGTTTAGAAGTAGGGGTTTTCGCCGAGATCGTGATTGGTGACGTCGACCACTTCGGTGATCTCGGGGATGCTGCCGAGGATCGCGGTCTCGATGCCCTGGCGCAGGGTCACCGCAGCCAGTCCGCATCCCTGACATCCGCCCCCGAGCTCGAGGTTGGCAGTGGTCCCAACCACCGACACCACACTGGCGATGCCGCCGTGGGAGGCAATGGCGGGATTGATCTGCTCCGCCAGGAGCTGGCGAACCTTCTCTTCTGGAGTACCGGTCAGCTCGATCTCATCCCCGAAATCCAAACCGGGGCTGGTGGGGGTGTTGGGGTTCCTGATGACGAGACCGACACCGGCACCGTTGCCCGATAGGTCGAGCACCGAGCCGCGCAGGTTGTCCACAGAGCCGAGCGGGATCGCCACGGGGAGGTCGCCGTGGAACTCGACATGATCGGTCGCTGAAACGTCGCTACCGCGCAGGAAGGCCGTCTCGTACACAAAGCCGGACGAGCCCGCACCGTTGATCCGAATCGCCAGATGAAGGTCGTCGAGATCCTCCAACGTTCGCAGCTCGAGAATCTTGCCAAGGGCGTTGTCGGTGATCGTGATCGTCGGTGAGTCGCTCATGCCTCGCCGATGGTACCGGGGCACATACCCCTACTCGGGGGATGCCGGCGACCCGGACGGTACCGAAAATGAGCTTGATGCGCGTCCCGGTGCACCGCTCAAAGCTCGAAACTCAGTGCACCTCGACCAGCGTGTTGGTGGAGAGATCGAGTACCCGCTCGGTCGCGCTCGAGCCGTCGGCGATCCAGCGGGCGAGATCTTCACCGGGAACGCGAACGATCCACCACGCAACGTCGGTACTCCCTGCTGCTTGAAATGCCCGCCAGCGAGCACGCCCCTCGGCGACTGCCTCCACCTCAGTCTCGAAGGTGCCGAGCACGTTCGATTCGGTCCCACCGAAGTGTGCGCCTTCCCCGAGAGCAGGTTCAACGAACTCAACCAGCTCAAAGGTATCCATCCCTCACCCTTCCCTGAATGCCCCACAAATATGTTACCACCGATTTCGCTGTCTGCGCTTAGGATTCTGTCCATGGATCTAGAGCCCCGGTTTACCAGTGAAGAGATTGCCGACGCGGTTTCGCGTGTTGCCGCCGAGATTTCGGCCAACCACCAAACCGAAACGCCGCTGATGGTCGGCATCCTCACCGGGTCGTTTGTGTTCCTCGCCGATCTCGTCCGCGAAATGACCATCCCGGTCGAGATCGACTTCATTCGGGCCCGCTCCTACGGCAAGGGAACCGAGTCGTCTGGGGCCGTTGAGATCACCAAGGACATCGAGCACGACATCACCGGCAGGACCGTGATCCTGGTTGAAGACATCCTCGATACCGGTCTCACGCTCCGTTTTGTGCGCGACCGCATCAGGGCCGGCAATCCGAGCGCGATCGAGACCTGCGCCCTGCTCGTTCGCGAAGGGGCAACCCCTTCCGACTACATGGGGCTGTGGATACCGCCAGGCTTCGTCGTCGGTTACGGCATCGACTACGCCGAGCAGTACCGCGAGCTTCCCGATATCCGCGCCGTTCCCGGTACCTGATCCAGAGCCACGCCCATACCCTGGGTTCGCGCCGGGCGGTCGGCGCGGTCTGAAGAGGCGCCGATAGCTACACGTTCTCCGGGAAGCCGAGGTCCACCTTGCTCGTCGCCGGATCGGGCCACCGACTCGTGATCACCTTGGCCTTGGTATAGAAATCGATCCCTTCAGGCCCGTAGGCGTGGGACTGGCCGAACAAGGAGTTCCCCCAGCCCCCGAACGAGTAGTAGGCGACCGGCACCGGGATGGGCACGTTGATCCCGACCATCCCGGCCTGGGCCTCGACCTGGAACCGCCTGGCGGCACCCCCGTCGCGGGTAAAGATCGCCGTCCCGTTGCCCCACTCGCTCTCCGAGATGAGCTTGATGGCATCGTCGTAACTATCGACGCGAGTAATGCCCAGCACCGGACCGAAGATCTCGTCGTCGTAGGCCTTCATCCCCGGCTTGACATGATCGATCAGCGACGGGGCGAGGTAGAAGCCGTCGCCGCTGAATAGCTGGTCCCTCCCGTCGACGACGACCGAGGCTCCCTCGTCGCGGGCACCCTCGACATACGAGGCCACCCGGTCCCGGTGCTCGGCGGTGATGAGCGGGCCCATGTCTGATCCTGGCAGCGTCCCGTCCCCGACCTCGACCGCAGGGATTCGCTCCTGGATCGCTGCAACCAGTCGATCTGCCGCCGACCCAACCGCAACGACGACCGAGATCGCCATGCAGCGCTCCCCCGCCGACCCGTACCCCGCCGATACCGCAGCGTCCGCCGCCAGGTCGATGTCGGCGTCAGGGAGAACCACCATGTGGTTCTTGGCACCGCCAAGGCCCTGGGCGCGTTTTCCGTTTTGGGTCGCCGTTTCATAGACGTATCGCGCCACCGGGGTGGAACCGACAAAACTGACCGCCCGAACCTCGGGATGCTCGAGCAGGCGGTCCACCGCAACCTTGTCCCCCTGGACGATGCTGAAGACGCCGTCGGGCAGGCCGGCGTCGGCGAGCAACTCACCGATGAGCAGCGCCACCGAGGGGTCCTTCTCCGATGGCTTGAGCACGAAGGTGTTGCCACAAGCAATGGCGTTGGGGTACATCCACAGCGGCACCATGGCGGGGAAGTTGAAGGGTGTGATCCCGGCCACGACCCCGAGGGGCTGGCGCACGCTGTAGACGTCGACCTCCGTCGACACCTGCTGGCTGAACCTGCCCATCAGATGGCGAGGGATGCCGCAGGCGTACTCGATGTTCTCCAGGCCCCTGCTCACCTCTCCCATCGAGTCCGATAACACCTTGCCGTGCTCCGCGGTGAGGGCGGCGGCGATGTCGTCGCGATGGCTGTCGACCAGATCCCGGAAGGCGAACATCACCCTGGTACGGGTGGCGAGGGATGACGCGCTCCACGCGGGGAAGGCGTGCGCGGCGGCGGCGACCGCAACGTCGACCTCTTCGATCGAGGCCAGGGCGACCTCTCCGCTCTGTTCCCCGGTGGCCGGGTTGAACACGGGGGCGGTTCGTCCCGATGTTCCCGACACCATCTCGCCGTTGATCAAGTGGCCGATCTGTCTCATCGTCGTCTCCTGTGTTCTCTAGGGGCGCGAGCCCGCAGCCGCCCGCGGCAGGTACCGGCCGTCGCCCTTCATCCCGAGGTACTCGTCGCCATCGATGATGACCTCGCCGCGCAGCAGGACCGTCTCGACCTTGCCCTGGACCTCCATGCCCTCGTAGCAGGAGTAGTCCACGTCCATGTGATGCTCATCAACCGACTTGGTCCACCTGACATCAGGGTCGAATATCACAATGTCGGCGTCGGAGCCGACGGCAATCGTGCCCTTCTTCGGGTACAGGCCGAACAGCTTGGCCGGCGCGGTGCAACACACCTCGATCCACCGGTTCACGCTGAACCGCCCTTCGGCGACACCGCCCTGATACATGAGCTGGAACCGGTCCTCGACTCCGGGCAGGCCGTTGGGGATCTTGGTGAAGTCCCCCTCACCGAGCCGCTTCTGGGTCCCGAGGGTCGGGTGGTCGTCCATGCAGAACGGGCAGTGGTCGGTGGAGACGACCTGGAGGTCGTCGGTGATCAGGCCCCTCCACAGGGCGTCCTGGTGGCCCTCCCCACGCTGGCGGACCGGGGTGGAACAGACATACTTGGCGCCCTCGAAGCCGGGTGCGGCGAGATGCTCCTCGAGGCTGAGGAACAGGTACTGGGGGCAGGTCTCGGCATACACGGGCAAGCCTCGATCGCGGGCCATGGTCACCTCGTCGAGGGCCTCCTTGGCCGACAGGTGCACGATGTAGAGCGGGACGCCGGTCAACTCGGCGAGAGCGATGGCGCGATGGGTGGCCTCCCCCTCGGTGATCGAAGGTCGGGTGAGCCCGTGGTTGACAGGATCGGTCTCGCCGCGCTCGATGGCCTGCTCGCGCAATACGTCGATGGCGATGCCGTTCTCGGCATGCATCATGATCAGCGCCCCGATGTCGGCAGCCTTCTGCATCGCCCGCAGGATCTCCCCGTCGTCGGAGTACAGCACTCCCGGGTAGGCCATGAACAGCTTGAAGCTGGTCACACCGGACTCCATGAGCTTGTCCATCTCGGCGAGAGTGTCCTGGTTGATGTCGCCGGCGATCATGTGGAAGCCATAGTCAACCGCACAGTTCCCGCTGGCTTTGGCCATCCAGTTCTCGAAGCCCTCCATCATCGACTCGCCCTTCACCTGGACGGCGAAGTCGACCATGGTGGTCGTGCCGCCCCACGCCGCGGCGCGGCTGCCCGATTCGAAGTTGTCCGAAGCCACCGTGCCGCCGAACGGCAGCTCCATGTGGGTGTGCACATCGAGGCTTCCGGGAACCACGTATTTGCCGGTGGCATCGATGACGGTGTCGGCAGCGGCCTCCCAGTCATGGGTCCCGGGGGCGGCGATGCCGGTGACCAACTCGCCGTCGATGCGCACATCGGCATCCGTCGTGTCGATGGCGGTGATGACCGTACCGCCCTTGATCAGCGTGCTCACGGTTGCTCTCCCTTCTCAGCTCACATCGCGCACTGCGTCGGCGATGATGGATGCGCCCTGCTCGGCTTCCTCTTCGGTGAGGCTCAGCGGTGGGGCAATCCGCAACACGTTGCCGTACAGGCCGCCCTTGCCGACCAGCAGGCCGCGCTGCTTGGTTTCCTCCATCAACGCCCCGGCACGGCCGGCGTCTGGCTCGTTGCCGGGCCCGACGGTCTCGATGGCCAGCATCAAGCCCTTCCCTCTGAGCTCGGCGATCCATTCAGTCTTCTCCGCAACCGGTTCCAGGATCTCGCGGATCCGGGCACCCTGCTTGAGGGCGTTGCCCTGCAGGTCATGGTCGAGCAGATACTTGAGGTTGGCCAGTGCCCCTGCAGTGGCCAGCGGGTTGCCACCGAACGTCGAGATCGAGTTTGCCTCGAAGGCGTCCACGATCTCGGCGCGGGCGACGACGCCACCCAGGGCGAGTCCGTTCCCCACGCCCTTGGCAAACGTCAGGATGTCCGGGGTGATCCCGTGGGCCTGGTACCCCCAGAAGTGCTCCCCGGTCCGTCCCCATCCGGTCTGTACCTCGTCGCTGATGAACAGGATGCCGTACTCATCCAGGACCTCTTTGAAGGCGCCGAAGAACCCGTCGGGCGGGGTGGCAAAACCGCCGACGCCCTGGATCGGCTCGGCGATGAGACAGGCAACGTCACCCGAGGTCATCATGTCGATCACCTGACGGAGATCGTCGACACATGCCGCGGTGAACGCCGAGTCGTCGAGATGACCGAAGGGGCTGCGCAGCCGGTAACCGCCGTGGACGAAACTGACGTTGAGCCCGGTGTAACTCGTCGGTGACCACGATCGATTGGCCGTCACCGCAACGGCGGTGAAGGAGCGGCCGTGGTAGCTATTGCGCAGTGCCAGCACCTGGTTGGAGCCCCGGTGAGCCGTCGCCAGCATGATGGCGGCGTCGTTGGCCGCCGTGCCCGAGGGGGTGAAGAACACTTTGGCGTCTGCGATCCCGGAGAGGTCTGCGATCTGCTCCGCCAACTCCACCATCGGTTGACTCAGATAGAGCGTCGAGGTGTGCAGCACCTTGCCCGCCTGCTCCTGGATGGCGGCGGTCACCTCGGGCACGTTGTGGCCGGTCATCGTGGTCAGGATGCCGCCGAAGAAATCGAGATACTTGTTGCCCTCGAGGTCCCATACGTGCCTGCCCTCGCCCCGGTCGACGGCGATTGGCTCGTCGTAGTAGATCGCAAGCCAGGCCGGCAGCACCGCCCTGGTCCGTGCGAAAAGCTCCTCGTGGATACTCACGGCTATGCCTCCGTCAATGGCCCGTAGGTGTCGGGCCGCCGATCCCGATAAAAGGCCCAGCCGTTCCTGACCTCTTCGATGAGGTCCAGGTCGAGGTCCCGGATCACCAACTCGGCCTTCTGATCCGACGCTCGGCCTTCGACGAATTGCCCGCGCGGGTCGGCAAAGTAGGACGATCCGTAGAAGTCGTCGTCACCGAGCGGTTCAACGCCGACCCGGTTGATCGCACCCACGTAATACATGTTCGCCACCGCCGCCGAGGTCTGCTCCAGGTCCCACAGGTACATGGAAAGGCCGCGGGAGGTCGCCGAAGGGTTGAACACGATCTCGGCCCCGTTGAGCCCCAGGGCGCGCCAGCCCTCGGGAAAGTGCCGGTCGTAGCAGATGTAAACGCCGACCTTGCCCACCGCAGTATCGAACACCGGATAACCGAGGTTCCCAGGACGGAAGTAGAACTTCTCCCAGAATCCCTTGACGTGGGGGATGTGGCTCTTGCGGTACTTGCCGAGGTAGCTGCCGTCGGCATCGATCACCGCCGCCGTGTTGTAGAGGAGGCCGGCCTGCTCGCGCTCGTACATGGGGAGAACCAGCACCATGTTCAACTCTTTGGCCAGCGCCATGAAACGCTGCGTCGTGGGACCATCGGGAACGGCCTCGGCGTAGTCGTAGTACTCGGCATCCTGCACTTGACAGAAGTACGGCCCGTAGAACAGCTCCTGAAAACACATCACCTGGGTGCCTGCGGCGGCTGCCTCCCTGGCGAACTTCTCGTGGGCGTCGATCATCGACTCTTTATCGCCGGTCCAGTCCGTCTGGACGATGGCGGCACGCACCATCCTTGACATTGTCAGCTCCCTCCATGGCCGAAGATGCGAAGCTGCGCGAGAACGCGACTTCCCGTTTCACTATACGGTGCCACGGCTTGCTCGACGGCGGGACCGCCGTACGGGCTGGTGGCGACATAGACCGACCCCCTCATCGCGCAGGCGGGTCGGGCTCGCTGAGGGCATGAAGAGCAGGGAAGGTGAAGATCCCGGGGCTGTGGCCATCGGGCCCGAAGATGAAGTTCACCGCGTAACTGCCGACCAACCGTGTCTCGGTGATCGTCACCGGCTCGGGGCCCGCCAACACCGCCTCGGTGAGCCGGCGTCCGGCGGGCTCCCTGCATTCGGCGCACTCACAGGCGGCACGGAGCTGCGCTGCGGTGAAGGTCGTGCTCGTAGCGTCGTTCCACGTGATCACCACGGCAGCGCCCTGCGATACCTCGATGCGTTCGGGAACGAGCGATGGATCCACCCGGCGAGGCTACCGGCGGATCAACCCTTGACGGGACGCAACACCCCCGTATGATGGAAAACGTGATGAATCGCTGCTGCACCACCTGTTGTGCTTGTTGCTGTACCCAAAACAGGGTGCGGGTGGTGTGACGACTCACTGATTAACGACTGATCCACAACCCGCACCGGCACAGGCCGTGCGGGTTTTCTCATGCCCGAATGAAGGAGAAATGATGGCAATCGAGCTGTCCGACGACACCAGGTTGGGCAAGGACGCGGCGCTGCGCCGCTACAGGGACGTCCGGGAGCTGCTCCCGAACCTCGACAACCCGAGCCCGCTTGTCGGGGTCAACCGGGTGATGCCGAGCACGGGTATCGACCTGTATCTCAAGCTGGAGTGGCTGAACCCGTTCGGCTCGATCAAGGACCGAACGGCGGCAGCGATGCTCGCCGGTCTTGCCGATCGAGGCGAGCTGGAGGGAAAGGACCTCGTCGAGGCCTCCTCAGGGAATACCGGCATCGCCCTCGCCGCCCTCGCCGCCTTCCTCGATTCGAAGCTGATCGTCACCATCCCCGACGGCGTACCAGAGGAGAAGAAGATCCTGCTGAGAATGCTCGGCGCCGAGATATGGCCCACCCCCGACGAGCTGTGCCCGGTCGACCATCCGAACGATGGGGCAATCGCCCTGGCGCGGGCGGTGGCGGCCAGCGCAACCAGTCGAGAGGGCCGCCGCTATGTGATGCCCAACCAGTACGAGAACCGCGACAACGTACGCGCCCACTACGAGACCACAGGCCCCGAGATCTGGCGCCAAACCGAGGGCACGGTTCGCTATTTCATCGCCGGATTCGGCACGTGCGGCACGATCACCGGCGTGGGCCGATATCTGAAGGAACAGGATCCCAGCATCGAGATCGTGGCCGTCGAACCACAACCGGGGCACCGTCTGCCAGGGATGAAGAACTTCCAGGACGCCGCCGAGCCGGCAATCCTGGACTGGAGCGTTATCGACCACGTCATCCGGGTCAACGACGACGATGCCTATGCAACCACCAAGCGCCTGTTCCGGGAGGAGGCGCTCATGGTGGGACCCACCACCGGCGCCATCGTTCATGCCGCAGCCGAGTTCGGCGCAGGCCGGCACGGCGTCGCCGTCGGCGTCTCCCCGGACGGCGGTCAGAAGTACACGTCCTATTTCGAAGAGCTGCTCGGTGACGAGGGGCTGGCACAAGTATGAGAGCGAGGACCCGATGACCCAGGAGACCCACCATGCAGGCACCCATGCCGACGAGAGACTCGATACCACCGGCTTGCTGTGCCCGCTGCCTGTCTACAAGGCGAGTCTCGTCATGAAGAGGCTCGCCCCCGGCCAGGTGCTCGAGCTGGTGTGCACCGACCCCGGATCGTTGGCTGACATTCCTGCGTACGCCCGCCAGACCGGCAACATCCTGCTCGACACCGAGGATCGCGGCGACACCCAGGTGTTCTGGCTGAAGAAGGCCGATTCGTAGTCCTCGTCGCATTGCCAAGGATCACCGGCGCGCTTCGTCCGCCGCGGCACGCAACGGGGTGAGGCTGCCAGGAACAGCCCACCCCGTTCGCTCCCCGCGGTAGTGCTGGTCGTCAAGCGCAATGTCAGGTTTCCGTCCAATCCTGGAATCGGCGCGCCGGGTCCTCCGTTGGTAGTCTCAGCGAGGAAGGAAGTAGGCATGGCCCGTCTGATACCAGCAGCGCTGATCGCTGGCGTCCTCGCGCTCGTGCTCATCGCCGGGCTGGTCGACTCGGTCATCAGTGGCGAATGGGACCTCTTTGCTGTTTTCCTGATCGCTCTGCTTCTCGTCACCTTCCTCATCGCTAAAACCCGGCGCAGGCGACCTACCGTGACCTTGCGCAAGGACTTGACCAACTGGGTCTCCGATTACAGCAACCGCACCGGTCAAACTATCGAGGTCACCATCGACCGCGCTGTGGCCGGTCACCGCAGAAGGGTCGCCCCCGCCGAAGGTCATACCGCGCTGCTCGGGACCACCGACGGCGACGGCGAGACAAGGGGGTCTCGCCAGGTGCGGGCAAAATCCTCAACAACGCCCGGCACCTCGGACGACGATGACGAAAGTGTTTGTGTCGTTCTCGACGGATCGGGCACGCCCACATCCGTAGCCGGAGGAAAGGGCGCCGCCCTCGATCGGCTGATCGCTATCGACATCCCCACCCCGGCCACCGGTGTCATCACCACCAGCGCTTACCGTCGGTTCGTGTCCGAGTCGGACCTAGAAGCCTGGCTCGATGATCTCGCCTCCGCCGGCGTCCCCGAACCGTCCAAGATGAACGAGGCGGCTGCCGCCGTGGATGAGCGGTTTCTGGCTACTGCCTTGGCACCGGACCTCGAGAAGGCGATTCTCGACCTCGCCCACACGATCCGGGGCGACGGAAGGCTCGCGGTGCGGTCTTCGGCAACAGCCGAGGACCAGGATGCCGCCTCCTTCGCCGGTCAGTACGCCAGTTTCCTCGAAATCGAAGACGACGCGTCCGTGCTGCGGTCCGTGCGCCTGGTGTGGGCCTCGCTGTGGCACCCCGCACCCCTCGCCTACCGCGAACATCGAGGTATCGGCCACGACGTCGCCATGGCCGTCGTCGTGATGCGCCTCGTCGAGGCCGAGCACGCCGGTGTGCTGTTCACTGTCGACCCTGGAGGAGAAGCCGATCACCTCAGGATCGAGCACGTCCCAGGGCTCGCTGAGGGGCTCGTATCCGGATCCGTGACCCCGGAGGCGCTGGTGGTGCCACGATCCGGCCCGATCCCCGAGCACGAAGGCGGCCCGCCGCTCGGCGAGGTCGTTGCGCTCGCCCTTCGTGTCGAGGAAGCGTTCGGAGGCCCCCAGGACATCGAGTGGGCCTACGACGGTGACCGCCTCTACCTGGTCCAGGCTCGGCCCATCACCACCCAGGCGGAGCGGGCACCCGACGACGATGGCTTCGATGTCGCCACGACCGATGGCTCCACCTACACGTCGGCGGGGATCGGAGAGATGCTTCCCGGTGTGCTGCCACCCCTGTTGTGGTCGATCGATGGTCCCCTCATCGAAGAGGGTTTCCGCCAGCTCTTCTCCGAGCTCGGGGTGCTCCCTGAATCTCAAGGGGCAGGGACCGTGGTCGGGAGGTTCCGTGGCCGCGCCGCTCTCAACCTCGACCTGCTCAAGGAGGCAGCAGGCGCCATGCCGGGCGGAACCGCCGCCGAGATGGAACGGCAGTATTTCGGTGAGGTCGTCTCAGAGGACATCGATGAGGGCCCACCACCCGGTGGGCTGATCAACCGCGCTCGCGAGCTCGCCCTCGCCGGCAAGTCCCTTGCAATGCGGCAAGGGCTTGGATCCGAAGGCGCCGTCGTCATCGCCGCCGTGGAACGGGTACTGGCGATCGGCGTCGACCCTGAAGAATTGAACGATGCGCACCTGCTCGCATATTGGCGACGGATCCGCGCTCTTGCCGAGCGGGTGGTCGCTACCCAGGTTGCCGTCGCCGCCTCGGCTGCCGCCGCCTACCGCGGCCTCGAGATGTTCCTCGAACCGCACCTCGACGACGCCGCTACCGCGGCCCAACGCCTCACCGCCGGAGGCATAGAGGCGTGCGGGCTCAAGACGTCGCTCGACGTTTGTGACCTTGTCCAACACGGCCTCGGCATCGACGATGTCCGCATCGCCCTCGAAGCCGCCGACGATCCCGAAACGATGCGCAAGCTGCTCTCGGATTCCGAGGAGGGCCGTGAGTTCATCGCTGCGTTCCGTGAGCGGTTGGACCGTGCCGGATCTGCCGCCATCTTCGCCGGGCCCACCTGGGCCGAGGAGACGGCGGGGGCGTGGAATCTGCTGCGCCAGGCCGCCATCATCGAGCTCGGCGCCGGCCGGCCGGCGATGGCCGCCGACCGTGAGGAAGTCCTCACCGAGGTCATCGCCCAGATGACAGCGGGCAAGAAGTGGAAAGTCACCAGGGTCCTCACCGGCCAGCTCATCGATGTTCGGGTCCGCATGCTGCGACGCCTCGTCGCAGAAGCCGTCGAGTTCCTCCAACTCCGTGAGACGACCAAACTCGCAGTTCTCCGCCTGGGCGGGGACGCCAGACGCACCATGCGCACCATCGCCCAGCGACTCGCCGAATCGGGCGTCATCGACAACGAAGCCGACGCCAATCTGCTCGACGTCGAGGAGCTCGAAGCCGCCTTCTCCGGGGCGCCGATCAGCCGGGCAGTCCTGGACCGTCGGCGCCGCGCCCTGGAAACCGCCAAGCTCGTCGGACCCCTGCCCAGGCTCTTCTCCGGCCGACCAGACCGCGTCGAGGTCGCCGTCGTCGCCGAAGGAGACATGGTCACCGGCTGGGCGGCAAGCCCCGGCCTGCATCGCGGGCGAGTGCGGATCATCACCGACATCGCAGCCACATCCAGCCTGGAACCGGGCGACGTCCTCGTCGCCAGGGCAACGGACCCATCGTGGACCCCACTGTTCCTGACGGCAGGCGCCCTCATCGTCGAGGAGGGTGGCCCCCTGTCGCACGCCGCCATCGTTGCCAGGGAGCTCGGGCTGCCCGCTGTGTTGAACATCGAGGGCATCACCGGCCTGCTCATCGACGGAGAGGAGGTCACCGTCGACGGGACGGCCGGCCGAATCCTCCTCCACCGCACCGAGAACGCAGAGGTGGCGGCATGATCCCGCCCCTCCGCCACAGCACATGGATCGACGACACCGAAAAGGGCACGAACGTCTTCGTGCCGGGGATCATGGGCGCAGGGGTCCTGCTATCGCTCGGAATCTTGATCAGCGACGGCATTGCCCGCGTGCGCGGGACCAAAGGGGAGCGCAGAGAACGTGACCTCATCGCCGGTTACATCGCCGATGACGTGTTGAGCTCGATCCACCTCACCCACACCACCGACCCCGCACGCGGGTTACGGAAGCGGACAACGTATCTGATGGCGGGCGTGCTCTTTGCCGGAATCGGCATCTACGGATTGATCGGGTCGTTCTGGAACTACATCAATCCTGTTGACGACGGATGGGTCGAGGACGTCGCCTGGGCGTGGGCCGTCTCGCTGGTCGCCGTCGTCGGCCTGCTCTCGATCGGTCTCCTGCTCACTTACTTTGCTCTGCGTTATCCCGACCTACCGCCGTGGGCGAGGCGGTTCCTCGTCCGAACGCCGATCGGAACCGCTCCCGACGAGGGTTGAGTCACCGTTGGGGACGGGCCGGTGGAGCGCACAACCCGTGCCGTCGCGATGAACTAACACCGATCCGGCGATGTACTCGGCGACGAGCAAGATCGCGGCTCCGATGAAGACGCTGGCGAGCACATCAGAGGGCCAGTGGGCGCCCAGGTTGATTCGACTCACCGCGACGAGAGGGACTCCGACCAGCAGGAGCCCGACGGCGGCCTTGAACCATATTCGGTTCTGCGTCACGATCAGCACGGTCGGAACCAGCAGTCCGAGAACCATCACCGTGACGATGACGTGACCACTGGGAAACGATCCAAAACCAGTCCCTACCAGCGGATCTGGGGGGCGGGGGCGGTCCACGACAAGCTTCATGACGAGGTCGATGGTCATGCCGATAGCGAGAACGATCGGCACCGTGTAGGCAAGCGGCCGACACCTCCGCCACAGGGCTGCCATCGCCACGACGCCGAAGAACACGGCCACGCCGATCGAGCCAACTCGAGTTACGAGGGCGAAGAAATCATGGGCCCCCAGGTCGCGTACCCACTCAGAGACCGGACGATCGATCTCGAGAAGCCACGCCGGAGCCAGGGCCGCAATGACCGCGAGCCCTACCGCCAACGCGGTCACGATCACTACCGCGGCGCGACTCCTGAGTAGGGCAGTGGAGGGCGTGGGGACGTCGGGTGTGATCGTCGATTGGTTGGCGGCGCGCATCATCCCTCTTCGCCTTCTCCGGGCACTCAACGCTCGTCCCCTCTCTCCAGCTCCCTAAACGACAGCCAGCCGACAATCAGACCCACACCGTGGCAGGTGTGACCCTAGAGCAACGGGCGGGGTGATCTCCAGCAGGCACGAGATGGTTGCTCGGCACCCCTCGAGGCCGTCGGCTCGGCCGGGAAGACGACCGAAATTCGCCGCTACCGATGTCGGGTGTGCTCTGACTCGACGTCGACCCTATCTGCACCCTCTGTTTCGAACCAGGCCTGAAGCCTTGCAAAACCCTCGGCGAGGCTCACCGCAGGCTCCCATCCCAGCGCTCGCCGGGTCTCGCGCTGGTCGAACCAATGGGCCGTGGCGAGCTGTTCTGCGAGAAAGCTGGTCATCGGCGGGTCGTCTTCCCTCCCCCGTCGCTCCCAGATCCGCTCCACGGCAAGCCCGCCTGCGCGCGCCACCTGGTAAGGCACCTTGATCCGGGGGGGCTCGATGCCGGCGGCCATCACGATCCGGTTGACCAACTCAGCGATCGGTCGCGGTTGCCCGTTGCTGACCACGAGAGATCGTCCCCCAAGCGCCGGCGCTCGATCGAGGGCAGCGATCAGCGCATCTGCGGCATTGTCGATGTAGGTGGTGTCGATCAGCGCCGCCCCCGACCCCACGATGGCGAGCCGCCCCGCCCTGGCCCGATCCACGATTCGCGCCACGAGCTGAGTGTCGCCCGGTCCCCAGATGAGATGGGGCCGGATGGCGACGACCCCAAACCCGGGTGAGTCGGCGGCCAGCGCGGCCAGCTCTGCGAGCGCCTTGCTCCTGGCGTAGTGACCACGGGCCCGGTCCGGGTCGGCCACACCCGCCGGCGCCCCGACCAGTGACCGCCCGCCGTGGGCGACCGATGGGGAAGAGACGTGCACGAAGCGGTCCACTCCCGCGGCGCGGGCCGCGTCGATGACGTTCTGCGTTCCCCGAACGTTGGTTTCCTCGAACCGGGACCATGAGCCGGTCATCGCCACCCGACCCGCCAGGTGGACGACGGCCTCCACCCCGGTCACCGCGGCGGCGACTGCGCTGCGATCGGCGATATCACCAAGGTGCTCGGCGGCATCGAGCCCGCCGGGCCGTCGCTGAAACACGGTCACGGTGTCGCCTCGATCAGCGAGCCGGGTGACGATCGCCCGGCCGACGAGGCTGGTCGCTCCTGTCACCAGGACTTTCATATACGGCCCATCCGCCCGCCGGCGAGAACCCTCTCTGCCCAGCGGGCGATGCGGGTGCGATCGATCTTCGAGTTGTGGCGTTTGTCGACGGGAAGCGAGGGCGACGTCATGACCGCGGCCACGTCCACGGCGTGCGCCTTGGCCCTGACCCTGTCGGCCAAATTCTCGTCGGCGAGATGCGGGCGCCGGCTGCGACCTACGGGAACCACGACAACGACTAGCTGCTGGGTGCCGGCAGGGCCCACGCCGACCACAGCGGCATGAGCTACCTCGGGCAGGGCGGAGACGGCGTGCTCGATTCCGACCGGGGTCACCGGGCCGGAAGGTGTGGTCGCGATGTGCCCCATCCTGCCTTCGATCCACAGCCGCCCTGTCTCATCGAGGTGACCGACGTCTCCGCTGCGGTGCCAGCCGAGTGGTTGGGACGCTGCATGCTGGGTCATCCACAGTTTGTCGTAGCCATCTCTCATGTGGGCCGCTCGGATACACACCTCACCGACGACCCCATCTTCATCGGTGAGGGGCCCGGTCGCTTCGCCCGCCGAATCGAGGGCGCTGATTGCGACCTCGACGCCGTGCACCGGGATGCCGACGCAAACGCCGTCGCCCGGTGGGGCGGCCTCGATCTGGGCGAGGCTGATGTCCGCTACGGGCAATACCTCGGTCATGCCATAGGGGGTGTGAGCTTCGGCCTTTGGCATGACATCTCCTACCGCTCGCAACACCGAGGCGGGCACGGGTGCCCCGGCCGACATCAACAGCCGTACCCCCTGTAGCGCCACTACCTGATCCGGTGACAGTTCCCCGGCGGTCTTCACAACATTGTCCAGGGCGGCAGGCGAAGCGAATACGAGGGTTGCTTGTATTGAGCGAACCGCCTCCGCCAGAGCCGATGCGGTGAGGGTGCCGGGGGACGTCACCTCCATATCGGGAACCACCGAGGGAATGCCCATTGCCGGGCCGAAGAGCGCAAACGGCCCGAAGGCGGCGACCAGACTGTCGCCGGGCCCGATGCCGTACAGGTCGACGAGAGCGTCGCGCTGAGCCTCCAGCTGGTGGTGGCGGTAGGAGACGCCCTTGGCCGGTCCCGTCGCCCCCGAGGTGAAGCCGATGGCGGCCGCATCGAGGGACGTCGGGGTTGGAGGCGCCGGCTGCCCCTCTCCGCGGGAGCGTAGATCATCGAGGCTGGCCCGAACATCGAGCACACGCACCCGGCCCGGATGCAGCACCGTCGTCGAGATGCGCGCCCCCGGCCAGCGCAGGGCCCGTGCTGCCGCCAGGGCCCGAGGAATCCCGATGAGATACGCCGGGGCGGCGCTTCTCAGCGCCCGGCCCATCCCGCGCACCCCCAGGCCTGCGTCGGCGACGACAACCACCGCCCCCATCCGCCAGCAGGCGTAGATGCACACCGCCAGATCGATTCCGGGTGGCACCAGTACGGCGACCCGATCTCCTTTGGCGACGCCGAGATCGACGAGCCCGGCCGCCACCCGCCTGACGTCCGCATCGAGCTCGGAAAATGTGATCGATGCCTCGGCCCGGCCGGGTCCCATCTCGACGATGGCAACGTCATCGTCGCCCGAGCGCCGGTCGAGCGACGCCCACGCCGGTTCTCGATCCGACGCCGGTGGCGCCGACGCGACAGGGTGTTCCAGCTGGGCGATCCAGGCAAACACCGCGGAGGCGACGTCGGCATCCTCTGGTACGAGGTGGCCGGAGCCGCTGAACCGGTGGATCTCAGCTCGAGGCAGCCGCGCCGCCAGATCGCCGAGATACAGGTCGGAGAAGATCGGGTCCGAGGGTCCCCACAGCAGCAGCGCAGGCAGCTCGGCGAGTTGGTCCAGGTCGGCGGCAACCTGCTCCATTGCCGAGAAACTGGGGTGATCCTCGGACAACGGTATGTCTTCGACGAACGTGGCGATCGCGGCCCTGCGATCGGCGCTGCGATAGGGAGCTTCATAGGCTTCCCTGACCGGCCCGGCGAGCCGGGGGTGGGCCAGGGCCATCGTGCCGCGGATGAACCCCGGCGTGGAGACACACGCTGTCTCCAGGATCCCGCGGGTCCGCACGATCCGGATCAACCCGGGAGCAGGCGAGCCCGCAGGTTGGCGGACTGCTGTGTTCATCAGCACCATCCCCGCCATCTGGTCGCGGTGCCGCTCTGCCCAGCCGAGGGAGATCGGGCCGCCCCAGTCATGGGCAACGGTCACCACCGGACCGGTCAGGTCCAGCTCGTCGGTGAGAGCGCCAAGATCCTCGATGCGTTGTGCGAAACGGCGGGTGGTTGCGGTGCGTTCCGAATACCCCATGTCGAGGTGGTCGATCGCGATCACCCTCACCGTGGCTGGGGCGCCGGCGATCAGGTCACGCCACAGGTAGGACCACGTCGGGTTGCCGTGCACGCAGAGCAGGGTGAGCGTGGGGTCGACAACCTGGTTGTCGAGCAGGTGCCAGGTTCGGCCTACGCCGTCGAGCCCGGGGGTCTCGACCAGCCGCGACCACTGCGGTTGCAGGCCGACGAGGCCGGGAGGAGGCAGACTGGCGGGCGAGGTCGAGCCGGCGGTCACCAGATCAGTTCGATCCCCGATGCGTTGATGCCCGATCCGATTCCCATCAGCAACACCCGGTCGCCGGCTTCGAGGGTCTCGGCATCGCGGGACAGCGTGATCGGAATCGAGGCAGGGCCGACGTTGCCGAGGAAGGGAAAGGTGAGCGGCACCTTGGCGATGTCGATTCCGAGCAGCTCACACATCATCTGTGTGTGCACCTGCGAGATTTGGTGGACGATGTAACGATCCATGTCTAGCCAGCCCATTTCCTCTGCGGCGTCCCCCCACGCCAGCTTGGTGACCTGGAGACCGGCGTCCAGGAGGGCCTTGGAGTCGGTGCGCATCTGGTCGAGGCTGCCGACGCACAGGTTGTGGTGGCTGGTATCGGCCCTGGCGACCCCGCCGACCACGCGATGGCTGCCGGGGTTCTCCGAGTGGCGCCCGACGACGGCCGCCGCACCCCCCGATCCGAGCGTCAGCGTCGCGAACTCGGCGAAGATGTCTGCCATCGTCGTTTCGGGGCCGGAGAGCCTGGCCAGAGTTCTCTCCTGGATGCGGCGGCTGCCCTCACCGTCGACGATCAACGCGTAGTTGATCTGCCCGCTCTCGATCATATTTCCTGCCACCTGAAGAGCGTTGACGAATCCAAGGCAGGCGTTGGAGAGATCGAAGTTGAGACACCAACTGGGAAGATCGAGGGCATCGTGGACCGTGACCGCAGAGGACGGTTCCAGCCGGTCACGACACACCGAAGTGTCGATCAGCAGTCCGATCTCATCGGCGCGTACTCCGCTGTCTTCGATCGCCATCGCCCCCGCTGCTACGGCGGCATCGGTGTAGAGATGCCCCACCGGCCACCACCGGCGCTCCCGGATACCGGCAAGGCTCTGCAGCATTCCCGGTTTGGCGCGAACCCGGCCGTAGGTTTCGGCGAGCATCTCGTCGAATTGTGCGGAGGTAACCACCTCCGGTGCGTCCACGTGGGCGACGGAGACGACGGCGGTATCGGTCAGGCTGAAGGTGGCATTGCCGGACATCAAGTCTCTTTCCTAGGGAACGGGGACGACTATGGGAGGATGGAATCCCGCCCCCACTGGGGTTTGGGCCGCCGGCACAACTCCGACTGAACTAGGTACCTCGGTTCGAGCGAAGCAGACCCTGAGCGCAACCTCAGATGTCTCGATTCGCAGCCGGGAGCCTAGCGCCATATGGCTTTCAGTCGAGTAGGTCTGTGTAGCCCGCCACCGATGTCGCCCGCATGCGCAATGGAACCCCTCGGCCAGGCGTTGAGCCCGCCCTTCGGTTTCGACGCCCGCTCCCCGAGGTAGCCTCTCCGACTCCGCAAGACCCGCAGGTCGAGACACGGCGCTCAGCCACGAGACCGAGTGTCCGGTGAACAAAGGAAACCTATGCAGCTAGGAACCTTCTCGGTGAGCCTCGCCGTCAATGACATGAGCGCCTCACGAGACTTCTACGAAAAGCTCGGATTCACCATGGTCGCCGGTGACGGTGATGCCTGGACAATCGTCGCCAAC
>BTQG01000030.1:0-24039 GCA_036985755.1 Acidimicrobiia bacterium
TGCCAGCATGGTGGAGTACGCCTTGCTCGTTGCACTCATTGCCGTTGTCGTGATCGCTGCTGCGTTGTTCCTCGGAAACGAGATCAGCAGCAAGTTCAGCGAAGTCGGCGACACACTGTCAGCGACGTAACCGAAACATCGATTACAAACAGGAAGGGGCGCCCCGAGGGGCGCCCCTTCTTTCGTCGTGGCCGGCCAGTCGTCGGTCATCAGCCGTCAGCCAGTACCGGGCAGGCCGAGAATGGGCTGAGCCTGAGGACCGACAACTGATGTCTAGTCATATTGCGCGGAAATAGGTCGCCCGGCCCCTCCACGGACGCAGCCGCAATGCCGATATTGACCTCGGTGGATAACTCGAGGAGGGGACAACGTGACTCGACTTTGGGCGGCTTACCAGAGCCGATTCATAGCGGATGAAGAGGGTGCCAGCATGGTGGAGTACGCCCTGCTGATAGCACTCATCGCCATGGCGGTCATCGCCGGTGCCATCTTTTTCGGTACCGAGCTCAGCGAGAAGTTCAGCGAAGTCGGCGACAGCATCGACGCCGCTCCCTGAGTCGCAGTCTCGCGCTGGGCTCCGATACCGGGCTAGTTACCCCGCGGAATATGGTTCGATCGACCCCTGCCCAGGGGCACCTCCTACGGCAATACTGATGTGGGCGAATCGCCCGTAAGGAGGTTGGGAGATGCTCCGTCTGTGGACGGCCTACCAGAGCCGGTTCATTCGGGATGAAGAGGGTGCCAGCATGGTGGAGTACGCCTTGCTCGTTGCACTCATTGCCGTAGTCGTGATCGCAGCTGCGTTGTTCCTCGGTAACCAGATCAGCAGCAAGTTCAGCCAGGTCGGCGACACCGTGCAATCGACGTAACCGAAAACCAAGATCGAGAAGAAGGGGTGCCGGTCGAGGCGCCCCTTCTGAGTTTCCGATTCCCAGTTGACACCGGTTGCCAGTTGCCGGATCCAGCTGTGCGCCGGGAGTGGTCGGTCGGTTCGCTCATTTCGGGCAGGACTGAGCTAGCACCGAGCCCACCAAACCGGGTTGGGTCTTGCCGGGAACTGGGATCCGGGAACTCTGGAGCTCTCTCCGACTCATTTGGGTCGGGCGGCCTATGGAAACGGCGGATCGGCCCCGATACCGTTCGATCGGGCTCGACGCAGGGGTAAGAAACATGCTTCGTCTCTGGACGCGGTACAAAAGCCGGTTCGCTCCGGGTGAGCTGGGCGTCACCATCACCCAGTACACACTGATCGCCGCACTCATCGCCGTGCTCGCCATGGCGGCCGCGGTATTCCTGGGATCCGAGCTCAGCGGACGTTTCAAAGAGGTCGCCGACGCCGTGCAGTCGACGTAACGTCGCGTGTCCGCCCTCGCCACCGCCTTGTTTGGGACTTCAGGGGCTTCGCATGACGACGAAGAACTCGTCCTCGTAGCTCACCGTCCAACCATCGTCGCGAAGCACGTCCTCGAGGGGCCATCGCGGCCGCACGATGGCCTCGGTCATCTGGTAGCGCTCAAACAATTCCCGGTACGTGCCGAGACGGGCGTCACGGTGCTCAGCGAAGAACTCCGCCCCGTAGAGTTCCGCCCGGTCATCGATATACACCTGGTCCTCCGGCCAGTCGCGATAGATGAGATAACCGCCAACACCATCGTCGTGAAAGAAGCGGTCGGTCTGTAGCGAGGCCAGCACCTCGTCGCTGGGGAACCGCTCGTAATCGAACGCGTCCACCGGGCGGAGCAGAATCCCCACCCCAAGCACCATCACCACCACCGCCATTACCCACGCCACCCGGCTGCTCCGCCGACCAGAGCCGATCGGCACCTTGATGTCGATGGCGAGCGCCGCGTACGGCAGCAGGACGATGGCGGCAGGAAACACGGTTCGTTGTGTGGTGAGGCCTGCCAACAGAAACGGGATCACAATCCACAGATCGCCTGCGGGGATCCTGCGACGCACGAATGCGGCGACGACTCCGGCAACGACAAGCAGGAATGGGCCCTGGACGATGTCGAGGAAATTGGGGCGACCCCACTCAGCGAGAAATTCGAGAGCATCGCGATTTGCTGCGAACTCCAGCAGGATTTGCCACACGCCCAGGCCGTGCGCAGTGACCGACACCGCCAGCAAAGACACCCCGGCGAGGAACGCCACCCGCCACGACCGCCGTCGGATCGCCACCAGGACCAACAGGCCGATACCGATCGCCCAACTGCCGTGTACGGCGGCCCAGACCCACATCAGCGCGGGCACAGCCCACAGCAAGCGGTTCTCGAGCCTGAGCAGGAGCACCAGGGCTGCCAGCAGCAGATACGAGAAGATCACCGGTCGCGGGTTGGCGAACGGCGCGGCGAGCCATACCGCGATGAACAACCACAGGGCGGTGGCAAACATCGACTTCGTAACCCCATAGGCGACGACCCCGATGAGCGCCATGGTGGCGATCCCGATGATCGTCACCATCGCAGGCGCCCAGCCCACGGTGCCGGTCGCCGCCTCCAGGCCCGAATACGACAGTTCGGCGAGCCACGACTGGGTGCGCCACGCTGCATCCGCCATCGAGTAGGAAAACACATCGGTGCTGAGCACCCTGCCCAGGTCCCATTGTGCCTCGCCGGCGCGCACATGCCACAGAAACGAGTTGTCTGAAATAGGGCCTGTCGCCGCAAACGGATACAACGCGACCACGATCAGCGGGTAAAGATGTCGAATCTGCAGCCGTGCGAGCACGCCGCGGCGAGTCTCGTCGGCTTGAACAGACAAGGCTCAGATGCCTTCTCCGCCAAAGACCTCGGCGATGTTGATCGCCGCCGGTCCGAGGAGAACGACAAACATCGAGGGAAAAATGCACAGCACCAGCGGGAACACCAGCTTCACCGGGGCGGCAAACGCCTTCTCTTGTGCTCGCTGTCTACGACGTACCCGCATCTCTTCGGCTTGGACCCGCAACATCCTGGCAATCGACACACCGAACTGGTCGGCCTGGATCAACGCAAGGACGAACGCATTGAGGTCGTCGACATCGGTCCGCTCGGCAAGGGCGCGCAACGCCTTGTGTCGACTGACGCCGACCCGTGTCTCCTGGAGGGTGCGGGTGAACTCGCGAGAAAGCTCCCCTGGAACGGCCTGAACCACGCGACCCATCGCCGCCTCGAAACCAAGGCCGGCCTCGACGCTGATCACCAGCAAATCGATGAGGTCCGGAAGTGACTTCTCCATGTCCTTGCGCCGTTCGTCAATGCGCCGGTTCAGCACAGCCTCTGGTCCGAGGAACCCGATCGCCATCAGCACTCCGAAGAGCATCAGTTTCTGGATCGGAGAGCCGAACGCGCTCTGCACGAGGAAGAACATGACCAGCACCCCGATCAGGGCGATGATTCGGATTGCAGCCCACGTATTGCCGTCCATGCGTTCCGACATGCCGGCGTAAACGAGTTTCTTTTGCGCCTTGTTGACCCAGCCCTGTGGGGTGAAGCGCAGGGCGAATCGACCGAGGCCTTCGATAACCGGAGCAATGGCTCGCTCTGAGATCCCGGTGCTCAGCACCTCATCGCGGGTCTGCAGGCTGGCGAGTCGTCTCGACGGGTTGCGACGGGCCGCCAGCACACCATTGCCAACGTAGAAGGCCAGCGCACCAATAGTCACCGCGCTGGCAACGACCGCGACCATCAATTCACTCATGTCACACCTCGATATTGATGATCTTCTGCATCCAAACGACGCCGGCAACGATGAGAATGAGGGCGAAGACGACCAACCCCAAACCGATCGGAGTGCTGTACAGGGGTGCGAGATACGACGGGTTGACCAGGCTGATCAGCCCGAAAAGGAAGAAGGGCAGGACGCCCATGATGATCGCAGAGATCCTGCCCTCTGCGGTGAGCGCCTTCATCTCACGACGCAGGCGGTCCCGCTGGTTCATCATCTCGGCGGTTGTCTGCAACACCTCGGCGAGGTTTCCGCCGACCTCTCGCTGGATGCTGATCGCCAGCACTGCCCACTCGAAGTCCTGCGACTCCATTCGCACTGCGATGTCACCCAGGGAGTCGATCATCGGACGACCCAGCCTGATCTCGGTCAAGGCTCGCCCAAACTCGCGTCGGGTCGGCTCAGGCGACTCCTGGGCGACGGCCTCCACGGCCTGCAGCAACGAGTACCCGGCACGCAGTGAGGTCGAGGTGAGGGTCAGGGTGTCGGGGAGCTGACGGGTGAACTTCTTCCGCTCCCGCGATGCCACCGACTTCACCGCGAGGAAGGCGAAGACCAGGATGGCGACTCCAACGATTCCGGCGAATACAACAGATTGGCTCAGCGCCCCGACAACGAGGGAAGCGACGAACGCCAGGCCAATCGTGCCGACGATGGCCTCTCCCGGCCGGAGGGGAATGTTGGCCTGCTCGAGGGCGGCCTCGATCATCTGGGTGCTGCCACGGTCGGCGGCGACGCCCTCGGCCTTGGAAGCGGCGCGGCGCAGCAGCGAGAACCTGGCGAAGATCCCCTTCGCCGATTCCTTACTGCCTCCGTAGGCGCTGAGCCGGCCGGCAATCTGGGCATCCTTGTGCCGCGATCCGCCGCCGAACAGAATCACCAGCAGCAGGAAGGCTCCTACGGCGGACCCCACGGCAGCGACGATGACCAGGGTGTTCATCGCAGGCTCACCGACCGGCGAACGGTTCGGGGGCGAAGAGGTCGGCGGGCAGCTCGATGCCGTAGTTGTCGAGGTGCTCGCTGAAGGCGGGCCGAATGCCGGTGGCTTTCAGGTGCCCGACGTATCGGCCCTCATCGTCGACACCCATGCCGTAGTCGAACAGCATGATGTCCTGGAGGGTGATGATGTCGCCTTCCATGCCGACGACCTCGGTCACATGCGTCACCCGCCGGGTCCCGTCTCGGAGGCGATGCACGTGAACGATGAGATCGATCGCCGACGCTACCTGCTCACGAATGGCGCGAATCGGGAGATCCATGCCCGCCATGAGCACCATCGTCTCGACCCTCGCCAACGTATCTCGCGGCGAGTTCGAGTGCACGGTGGTCAGCGAGCCATCGTGGCCGGTGTTCATTGCCTGGAGCATGTCGAGTGACTCTCCGCCACGAACCTCACCGACGATGATCCGGTCGGGCCGCATCCGTAGGCTGTTTCTGACCAGCTCGCGAATGCTGACGGCCCCGACGCCCTCGATGTTGGGTGGCCGAGACTCGAGGCTGAGCACGTGAATCTGGTTGAGCTGGACCTCGGCCGCATCCTCGATGGTGATGATGCGCTCACCGTCCGGGATGAAGTTGGACAGCACGTTGAGCAGTGTCGTCTTCCCCGAGCCGGTGGCGCCGCTCACGATGATGTTGAGCCGCCCCTGAACGGTGCGGCGAAGCAGCCCCGCGACCTGTTCCGACATCGTGCGGTTGGCGACGAGATCCTCAACGGTGAACGGATCGACGGCAAACTTCCTGATCGTCAGGAAAGGCCCGCCGATGGCAAGCGGATGTATCACCGCGTTGACACGGGAGCCGTCGGGAAGGCGTGCGTCCACCATCGGTGTCGATTCGTCGATCCTGCGCCCGACCTGGCCAACGATCTTGTCGATGATCCGCTCCAAGTGGGTCGCATCCACGAACCGCGTGTCCGTTTTGCTCAGACGCCCATTGCGCTCAACCCACACAGAATGTGGCCCGTTGACCATCACCTCTGTCACTTCCGGGTCGGCGAGGAACGGGTCGATGGGACCGTAACCGAGCACGTCGTCGGCGATCTCCTGCAGCAACGACAACCGGTCGGCACGCGCCAGCGGGACAGACTGCTCCTGGTCGAGCGCCCACTCCAGCATTTCCATCACGCGGAGCTTCAACTCCGCATCGGTCATTTGCTGGTCGTACAGCGTCTGGCCAAGGCCTTCTACGACCTTGTAGTGGAGTTTTCTCCTCAGCTCCTGGCGGTTGAGCTCGCGCTTGGTGTCAGCGGCGGATTCACCGTCGCCGTCCGTCGCGGCCTTGACGCGGTCTGCGAGACTCATGGTGATCCTCTCCCCTGGTCAACTATCCGAACCACTTTCGCTGCCCCTCCCCTTCGAGGGCCTCGGGCGTCGACTCATCGTCGACGACCAGCCTGGCGACCCCGCGCAAATCCTTAGCGACACGCGACCGCGGGTACAGCGAGACGACGGGCTCTCCCTCGTTGACGGCCCTTGGCACCAGCTTGTCCGACGAGACGGCCGCCTGAACCTCGAGTTCGAGCGATCGTTCCAGCTCTCCGATGTCGAGGCGAGCCTTCGAGTTCATACGATTGAGAACGAGCTTGATCTTGCCGAGAGGGAACTTGAGGAGCTTGAGCGTGTCCAGGGCGAGCTTGGCGTTCTTCACGCTTGGAAGATCCATCTCGACCACCAGGAGCACATCGTCGGAGCGCTCCAGAATCGACAACACCGGCTCGTCGAGGAACGGCGCGGTGTCGATGATGACGTAGTCGAACATGCGCTTCAGCATGCCGAGCACACGAACCACGACCTGTGTCGAGACCTTGTCGGCGAGCGATGGCTCCAACGGCGCCGCCAGCACGCGGAGCCCGGAGGCATGGGTCGACAGCAGACTCTCCAGCAGCTCGTCATCGAGTTTGTCGAGATCTTGCGCCGCCTCGACGATCGTATTGATCGGGTCGATTTGCATGGCGATGCACACGTCACCGAACTGGAGATCTGCATCGACGATCACGACACGGCTCGGGTCGCCCCACATCGCAAGCTGGAGAGCGACGTTGGCGGTGGTCATCGTTTTCCCCGCTCCCCCCTTGGGAGACATGATGGTGATGATCTTTCCAATCCTGGCTTTGGCCTCTTTGAGCACCGCCCTCTGCGCCTGATCGTTGATGAGCTCGAGCATGCCGTCGACCTTGGCGCGGTCCACCGGCGCATCGACCACGTCGGCGAAGCCGATGCGCAACGCAGTGCGCAACACCGACATGTCGAGCGTATCTGCTACGAGGACCAGCGGCAGCTCGGGATCGACCTGCAGCAGCTGCCCTCCGTCCGAAACGCCCGCATCGGTTGCGTAGCTCGGATCGAAAATCGCAAGGTCGACCCCGTCCTCGACGATCCGGCGCTGGGCCTCGGTCACGTTCCTTGCTGCAAGGACCCGATGGTCCTTGAGGAATCGTGAGGTCCCGTCCAGGAATACCTGGTCGCCGGAGACGACGAGAACCGTGCGGTTCGTGCCGGGGCTAGTTCCCAGTGCCACCAAGTGTGTCCTCCAGCTCCGCTCCTAAGTCGTTGAGGATCACAGGCTGTCCTTCAACAGTATCTTCAGCCGCTCCACGACTCTGAACAGGTCGTCCACGATCACGCCGATCGACTCGTAGGAAGTGTACGGGGAATCGGCGGGCAACAGCATCGTCGAGATCGAGGCATATTCCTTGGCATACTGAACTATCTCGGCCTGCTGCGGGGTCACCTGCAGCACGATGATCTGAGCCCCCTGCGGGGTGAGCCCGGTGGGGATCCTGGCCGCCAGCGTATCGGCGCCAACGGCGATCACTTCGACGTTCTGCAGGAACGTCTGGGTGAATTCCACCGAGCCTCCGAGCAGCGTTGCGATGTCCTGCCCGTCTTGTTCTCCGTCGATGGCGGTGGTGGTGCCACCCGTACCCACCAGGAACCCGCCGAGGAGCAGCTCGCGAAGCTCCGGATCCGAGAGAACCTCGATGGAGAATGTCGCTATGCTCGTCGAACCGACCAGGTTGATATGGTCGCCGGGGCGGATGAAGCCGCCCACTGCCGATACCTCGTCGGGGCGGAAGGCGATAGCGACCTTGCCCTGCTCCAGTGACTCCGACAGGCTGATGGCCGCAATCTCAGCGGGGGAAACCCATTGGTCCGAGGTAATGACCTGCTTTGCTGCGATCGGACCTGCGGCGACCTTCCCCTCGAGAATAGCGTTGAGGTCGCGCTGGTTCTCGACACAGTCGACCTGGTTGGGGTCGCCACCCTCGTTGGCCGGTGAGGGGCCGAGACACAGCACGGTCGAGTCTTCGAACACGACGGATTCACGAAGGGCGAACCCCTCTTCGATGAGGCCCTTGGCTTCGCTGCCGGGCGTACCAGCGGCGATCGTTTCTGTGGTTCGATACACGCGAACCTCCGCGATATCGGCGCGAATATCACTTTCGACGGAGCTGAGATACCGCCAAATCGCAAAGCCGGAAACGACGGCAAGGAGTAGTGCGATGACGAGGACGATTGTTCTGCGACCCATGGTTAGCTGGCCCTCCCGACGAGCGACGTCTGGTCTACCCGAGGAATCATCGAGTCGTCCCCGTCTGCACCAGACCAGCCTCGCAGAGGCATGACTAGTGCGTCAAGGATTCGTGGGCTAGCTGCGGCCGATCCCTCGCTCTTTGAGTTCCTGCAGGATGGCCTCGAGTGAGGCATCCGCATTGAACGATGGCTCTGGTTCTGCCTCGTCCTCACGCTGGAACTCCCTTGCTTTGGGTTTGGTCGGCTTGCGTTCGCTCCACGACGAGCGATCCTCCCATTCGGGAAGAGCCTGTTTGATCGACAGGCTCACCCGTCGTCTGTCGGCATCGATCTCCGTTACCTTTACCCGAACTTCCTGCCCGAGCGAGAGCTCGAGTTCCGGGCTTTCCACATGGTGCATAGCGATCTCCGACACATGGACTAGTCCCTCGACGCCTTCGCCCACCGATACGAAGGCACCGAAGGGAACGGTCTTGGTTGTGACCCCATCCAGGATGGTGCCAACCTCGGTGCCTTCGATGAACTGCTCCCATGGATCGCCGGTGGTTTGACGGATCGACAGGGAGATCCGCTCCCGGTCATAATCCACCTCGAGCACCTTCACCTGCACCTTGTCGCCGACGTTGACGACCTCGCCGGGATGGTTGACGTGTTGCCACGAAAGCTCAGATACGTGGACCAGGCCGTCCATGCCACCCAGATCGACGAACGCACCGAAGTTGACTACCGACGACACGGTCCCATCTCGCACGTCACCGGGCTTGAGGTCCGCAAGGAACTCGTGACGCTGCTCGGCCTGCTCCTCTTCGAGGTAGGCGCGGCGCGACAGCACGACATTGTTGCGGTTGCGATCGAGCTCGATCACCTTGGCCTCGATCGGCTCACCCACGAAGGGCTGCAGATCACGCACCCTCCTCAGATCGACGAGGGACGCAGGGAGGAAGCCGCGAAGCCCGATGTCGACGATGAGACCTCCCTTGACCACCTCGATGACCGGGCCGGTGACGGTGCCACCTTCGTTCATGATGCGTTCGATACGCCCCCAGGCTCGCTCGTACTGGGCGCGCTTCTTGGAGAGGACAAGACGACCGGCGTCGTCCTCTTTCTGGAGAACGAGCGCCTCGATGTCTTCGCCGACCGACACGATATCGCCGGGCTTGGCCGCGTTTCGTATCGACAACTCCCGCAGCGGAATCACGCCCTCGGACTTGTACCCGATGTCGACAAGCACCTCGTCCTGGTCGATGCGAACGACGGTGCCTGCGACGATGTCGCCCTCGTTGAACTCGAAGACGGTCTGTTCGATCGCCTTGGCGAAATCTTCCGCCGACAGGTCGTCGGGGATGTCCCCGATCGCCTTTGGCGCGGTGATGGCGGCGCGCTCGCCGCGAGGAATCTTGGGGGCCGTATCTTCGGCCGGCTCGGCGGGCACGTCCGTTTCGGCTTCCGTACCGCTTTCATCCGCCGCGGCCGCTCCGCTCGGTGTCGGCATCTCGGCGCTGCTATCGGCTGTGGCATCCGCTTCCGTCTCCGTCGCCATGCCGGGTCCGCCTTCACCGAGACCGGTGTTGATCTCCTGGTCCGGTGTCCTCTGTTCGGGTGCGGTCTCGTCCGTGGTTTCGGCCTGAGCCTGCTCGGTCGATGCCGCGGGCGGCGTGGTGGTGTCTTCTGCTGCCTCAGGCGAAGCCTCGGCAGACTCCTCGCCGTCGGCGGCGAGGTCGGTCTCGTTGAACGTGGTCATGGAAAGGAATTGGCTCCTGTGTACTGGGATTCCCCGACGGGCGCGAGAAGCAGGTCCCATCGAGCGTAGGGATGGTACAGCGCGGGCTGCTCAACAGGCAACACGGAAGAAGTCGCAAGTCGCAAGTCACGAGCAAGAAACGGAAGTCTTGCCTCTTGCGACTTGCGACTTGCCTCTTGCGACTCTCTACTGCTTGGCGTCTGCCAGCGTCTTTCCGCTGCCGACATCCACCTTCAGCGGAACGGTGAGATCGACGATGCGTTCCATCACGTCACGGGTGAGAATCGCAACCTCCTCCACCTCGTCTTCCGGAACCTCGATGACGAGCTCGTCATGGATCTGGAGCAACATCTCTGCGGATCGGCCGGCCAGCTCTCCGTCGAGGTCGATCATGGCCTTCTTGATGATGTCGGCTGCAGAGCCCTGGATCGGGGCATTCAGGGCCATTCGCTCACCAGCCTGCCTGTCCCTGAAACGCGGGCTCGCCAGCTCGGGCAGGTAGCGGCGACGGCCGAGCAGGGTCGTGGTATACCCCTCGACTGTTGCCTGCTCTACCACGCCGTGCAGATAGGCCTGGACCTCCGGAAATTGGGCGAAGTAGGCGTCGATGTGGGCCTGGGCCTCTTCTCTGTCGATATCGAGTCGCTGCGCCAAGCCGTACGCCTCCATGCCGTACAGCAGTCCGAAGTTGATCATCTTCGCCTTCCGCCGCTGGTCTGGAGTCACCGCGTCGAGGTCGATCCGGTTGATCCTGGCCGCGGTGGCAGCGTGCACGTCGATATCCCGATGGAAGGCGTCCATCAAACCGGGGTCTGAGGACAGATGGGCCAGGATCCGCAGCTCGATCTGTGAGTAATCGGCAACGAGCAACAGGTTGCCCTCGTCGGCAGTGAAGGCGCGACGGATCGCTCTGCCCTCCTCGGTGCGGACGGGGATGTTCTGGAGGTTTGGCTGTTCCTGTGACAGTCTGCCGGTCGCAGCCGCCATCTGGTTGAAGCGGCCCCTGATCCGTCCATCGTCATCGACGAGGCGCGTCAGCGCATCGACATACGTTGAGCGCAACTTCTCCAGCTCGCGATAGGTCAAGAGGTCGTCGACGATCGGATGTTCGTCGCGCAGCTTCTCCAGCACCGAGGCGTCGGTGGAAGCAGCGCCCTTCGGCGTCTTCTTGATGACCGGCAGCCCGAGTTGATCGAACAGCACTTCCCTGAGTTGCAGGGTCGAGTTGATGTTGAACGGTGCACCGGCCTCACCGTGGATCCTCTGTTCGAGGTCCGCTAATCGTTCCCTGAGGTCCGTGCCGAACCGATCGAGGAAGTCGCTATCGATTCCGACTCCGGCAATCTCCATCCTGGCCAGGATGGGCACCAGCGGCAGCTCGATTTCTTCATAGAGGGCGGTTCCCCCCCGCGCCTCGAGCTGGCGAGACATCGGGCCCACGAGCATCTCGGTGGCGACGGCGCGCCTCGCCGCCCCTGCCAGATCCGGGCCCTGGGGGCCTTCGAAGTCGAAAGCACCCTGGGGGCGTTCGTGCTCGCCTTCTCCGTCGTCGAGGACGATACCGAGCTCTCTCCCGGCAAGGGCGGGCAGATCTGGGGCGCGCTGGGCGGGGTTGACCACGTAGGCCGCAAGGGCGGTGTCGAAGACGACCGATGGCGGCTCGATACCCATCTCGGTGAGGGCGCGGACAAGGGCCTTGACGTCGTGCCCCACCAACCCTGGAGCATCCGACACCAGGGAGTCGAGATCCTCGGACCGCACAAAGGTGGCGGGGTCGCCGGCGACGACGACACCGGCGAGCACCTCCTCCTCCCACACCGGCGCGACGGTCAATGCCCCACCGCTTCCCAGTCTCATCAACCGTTCTGGATCAGACACGGTGACCACATCGACCTCGAGCACTTCGACGGCTGCGCCCTCCAGGCCACCGAGCTCGGCGAGGCGGTCCCACAGGCTGCGAAAAGCCAGGTCCTCGAACACGGGCCGGATGAGTTCCTCCTTGAACTCGTCGAGGGAGAACTCGTCGAGATCGAATTCGATGGGCACATCACGCACCAGGGTCATCAGGTCGCGGTTGAGGGTGATCTGATCCACCGACGCCACCACGTTGTCCCGCAACTTCGGCGAGAAATCAGGGGCGGCGGCAATGACGCCCGCCACATCGCCGTGTGCGTTGATCAGCTTCGCTGCGGTCTTCTCCCCCACCCCAGGGACTCCGGGGAGGTTGTCCGAGGTGTCGCCGCGAAGGGCGGCGTAGTCGACGTATTGCTCGGGGGTGATGCCGTATCGTTCCTGGATCCATCCGGCATCGGCCATGATCGTATCGGTGATGCCGCGTCGCGTGTACATCACGGCGACGCCGGGCTCGATCAGCTGGAATGCGTCCCGATCCCCGGTCACGACGATGACGTCCCATCCCTTCTCCCTGGCGCGGTCGGCGACGGTAGCGAGCACGTCGTCTGCCTCGTAGCCGCCGATGCGCAGCTGGCTGATCTGCATGGCGGTGAGCACTTCGTCGATCAGCGGGAGTTGACCGGTGAACAGGTCGGGGGCCCGGTCCCGCTGCGCCTTGTACTCCGGGTAGGCCTCGGAACGGAACGTCGGTCCGCGGACATCCCAGGCTACGGCGATGGCGTCCGGGGACTCGTCGCCGAGCAGCTTGATCAGCATGGAGGTGAACCCGTAGACGGCGTTGGTCACCTGACCCGACGGGGTTGCCAGATCGCTGGGGAGGGCGTAGAAAGCCCGGTACGCAAGGCTGTGCCCATCGAGTAACGCAAGCTTTGGCATTGCGGCCCAGAGTACCCGTGGCGGACGGTCGCAAGTCGCAAGACGCAAGACACAAGAAGGAGGCTCTGCGCGAGACTTGGGACTTGCGACCTGCGACTCCGCTCGGCGAAGCCGAGCGACTGCTACTGCACCAGCCGGATCGGATTGCCTTCGATGTAAGCGGCCCAGGTGGTCGAGTCGTGTACCGACCCTGTGGGGTATCGGTACTCGATGCGGTACCAACACGTGTCGGCCTCGCAGGTGTAGTCGGCGGGAATGGGGAGGACCATGGTGACCAGCTCGCCGTTGAAGACCTTCCCTCCGGTGGTGATGATGCACGCCCCTGACCCAGAATCCCCGTTGCTCGCCGACCACGAACAGTTCGGGATGTTGCCGAAGCCGTCGAACACCCGGACGTTGTCCGAGTTGTTGCCGCCGGTGATATCGCCTGGATCCCACAGCTCGATGACGAGGTTCTGGCCGGCGTGTTTCTCCTCTACCTTGGCCAGGTAGAACTCGGAGACGCCACCCGCTACCACGTTGGCGTAGATCCCGATGTCGCCGAGTCCATAGATGAGGGGCGCCGGGCCGCTGGTGCTGGTGCGGAGCGAGTACTTGTTGCGGCCTTTCTGCGAGCTGCTGTGCTCGATCATGACCCGCAGCGGGTAGATTCCCGGCCCGCGATCGAAGTTGCCGGCGCAGAACTGCTGGTCCGCCGACGTCGCCATGCTGTCCCACATCGTGGCCAGGACGGCGGGATCGGCCTCATCGAAGCTCTGCCAGCTCGGGTCCCAGCCCGGGAAGTCTTGGGTTCTGCTGTCTCTCGATTCATATCGGACGGTGCACAGCAGCTCGTTGCCGTCTGTGGTGTCCAGGGGCGTGGGATCGGGGCCGTACAACATGAACCAGGTCACGATGTTGTCGTAGCTGCTCATCGTGCTGTCCCCGGCGAACTCGAGCGAGCCGCCACCGTCGTAATACGGACCGTCGAAGATCTCGATGGCGAGCGCCGATGCCCCCTCGGCTACTTCGATGCCGTAGAGGTATCCGCCTTCAGCGTCGACCGTGCCCCAATTCGAGGACGGCCGCTGTTCGGGGTTCGGGGTGCAACTGGTGCCGCTGCCGCCACCGTCGCACAGCGCAGAGTAGCGGTCACCGTCGCGCTTGGGGGTATAGGTGCCGTGGATGCTCCCCCAAAAACCGTTGTCGATACCGAGGGCGGGATCATTGCCGAAGTAGGACTCCGGACTGCCCAGAGCCAGCGGCAACACGTACCGGGCAACTGCGGTGCGCGTGATCTTCACCGAATTGATCCCAAACACCGTCATGAAGAAGGTGGGAACCTCGTGGGTGATGGACGCTCTGAGCTCGGAGTCGTTGTCGACGGCGGTCGGATCCGATGCGTAATCGATGATCTCAACGATGTCGGGCCCACCGAGCGTTTCATCGAGGTAGCCGTTGATGGCGGCAATCGTCAGCCCCTCCTGAGTCGCCTTCTCCGTACCCTCAAACGTATACACCACCCCGGCCAGGGCAGCGGAGTCGGCGCCGTGCTGGATCTCCAGGCTGTTCCAGTACACCCAGCCGACGTCGACGGCAAGACCGGCGGCCCCAAGGAGCACGACGAGCACGAGGGCCATCAGGGGAAGAATGGCGCCCTGCTCGCTGGTCAGTGCATCCCTGAGCCGCCGAAGACCAGTCGGGCGACTACCCACTGCGCGGTGCGCATCCTGAATTGATCCGGCTGGGCCGTGCACAGCCTGGGTGCTGGTCGGGCGGCGGCCCGACTGGGTGGTTCGCATCGGCGGTCCCTGTGTTGTCGATCGATGCCAACCACCTGAGCCCCACGCCCACCATTAGTATACGCCGACTACTCTCCGTGGTCAACTAGTGCCTTTGTCCATTCTGCGCATAGTCACCGCCAGTCGAGCGCCCCGATCCCTCACCGATTCCGTTACCTGGAAAGAGTTTCAAGCGGCAGCTAGGTGACTAGTCAGGACCGACGCAACAGCGGTAAAACCTGAGAAGTCGGTAAGGAGACAACGTCTTCTGCCCGAGCCGTCTCCGATAGCGCTGGCCGGGGGCACTACCTGAGCAGCATCGACTCCGGGGGAAGGGGGAACTCGACGGTCCGCCCGAGCCCGGGGGCCACGACCAGGAAACCCTGGCCACGTGCATGGAGCCGCCGGGCGATAAACTGGGCGCGGATCTGGTTCTGCCCGGAGGTTCCTGCGTACTCCACTTGAGCGAACGGCGTGAAGAACACCCCCTCGAGGGTCAGCTCGGCCTGACCGGCCCACAGGTGTGTCGTCGCCGAATCGCCCCATAACGCCAGGTCATCGAAGTCGCCCTGGTCGGGGGCCACCCAGGTGAGCGAGCCCGCACCCCCTGCCATCTCTACATGGGCGTTCTTGGTGGCGTACAGCATGGTGTTGTTCATGATCAGCTCCGCATCTCCGGCCTTTGTGAACGTACCGGAACGGAGGAATACCCACGTCTCGGGGCCGACGGCGGCGAAAAAGACAGGGGTGGCGTTGATGGCCAACGTCGCGCTCGATTGGAGGTTCACGGCTCCCTCGAACACAATATTGCCGCCCTGGAACACGACGGTTCGTTTGTTGTCGAATGCTGCGCAGTCCACATACCAGTTTCCCTGGGGAACGAGAATGGTCGTGCCCGGTGGGCCCTGAACGGTGCAGGGATACCCGGCAGCCGTCCACGACTGGAACCCGGCGGGCAATCCGGTCTCACCAACGGCCTGGATGAGGTCGTCGATATACGGAGCCGCCGGCTCGGCGCACCCACGGATGTCCTGGTCGTTCGCCACCGTCAGCGCCGAGGTGGCCCACGAAATGGACGGTGCCGCCGTTGCATAGTCCGGTTTGCAGTTGTACCTGTGATCGATGGGCGCCCTGGTCAGCCGCGCGTTGAGGGCGGTCGGCTCCGGATTCGGCGGGTTGCCGCCGCCGAACGTGCAAGCGGGGAAGTTGCAGCCGGGTGTCCCAGGGGCGAGTGTCTTGATCGTTCCGCAACCCTCGCCGGCGGTGAGGCCGCCGACCAGGTGGGTACCGACCTGGTTGCTGCACCCCTCGGGGCCATCGGCGCGGAGCACCGCATTCGACCCGTCGATGTCGATGACGCCGTCGCTGCCGGCACAGCCGTCGCTGCCGTCCGAGTCGGAAGCTGCCACTCCGGTCAGCAATCCGGGCTGGAGACCGTTGGCGGAGTTACCGTCTACATCCCCGCTGTAGACGGCATCGACACGGATACCCCCGTTTCCCGAGCTGCGGATCGTCTGACATCCGGTGCGATCCAGCACGAGCAGATTGATCGGCACCAACCCACCCGAGGTCAGCGTCGACTTGGCAACGGTGTGGACGTTGGCATCGAGCGTCTTGACCCCGGCAAGCCTGGAGAAGGTCGCCGGCAGCTGAGACGCAATGGCGACGGCGAACCGGTCGCATTGGTCGCCGTCCGCTGATGATGCCGGTTGCGAGAGGGCGCCGCGGATCTCAGACCGCATGAAGGTGCTGGTATCAGCGACCGGGTACGACACGGTCACCGTGAACCGGCCCTCGGTGGTGGATTCGATCACCTCTGTGGTGTCTGGGGCACAGAACACAGGAAACGCGTTGCAGTTGATCCCGGCGAGCGTGTCCACTCCGCGGGCGTTGGCGATCACATACGTCTTCGCCGTCTGGCACGCCTCACGCCCGTTGCCGGTTTCGGCCACCGTGATGGCAGCGGCCGCTGCCGCCGCATCGCTGATCGACTGCTGGTTGGCTCGATACCCCCATACGCCACCGAGATCGAGGACGAGACCGGAAATCAGAAGCAGGGCCATCATGAGGAGCGCAACGATGACGAGCACCGAACCGGATTCGTCGTCTGTGGACCTCCGCAGCCGGTCGCTGAGCGTCACGGGTCGAGCCGCTCGAACCGGTTGGTTGCTTCGCCGGTCAAGGTCGGTGTTATCGAAAACACGATCGCCTCGATCCAGCCTTCACGCTGCAGCTGCACCTGGACGACGGTGTCTTCGACGGGCGCCGTGTTCGCAAAACACCAGTCCGACTGCTCGGTGGCCGTTTCGGTTGGCTGCGATCCGGTCACCCGGATCCTGGAGAAGTTGAAGGGATCGTTGCCTGATCCCTGGGCGACGCAAACGACGCGGCTTGGCTCGGATGCGCTCATTGTGCCGGCTGCGGCGTCCTCGGCCACCCGTGCGACGTCTCGCAGCCACTGCTCCATGGAGCCGGCATCGGCAACCGGATAGGTCGCACCGAATCGAGACGCTTCGCGTGTTGCACCTTCGATCGAGATGTTCTGGTGATAGGTGAGACCGAACGTCGTCGTTCCGAGCAGGATGACCATCAACAGAGAGGACACAACCGCCATCTCTACCACCGCAGAACCACGTTCGGAGTGCGAGCCTGGTGTGTCCCGGGTCGTGGACATCGGCCTGTTGCTGATCGGGCGTCGGCCTGAGCGAGTGAATTGCATCGGGGTCCTCGGCGTTCGCTTTCGATGCCACACCCAGAGCTCTCGACTGAGCCCCACGCCCACCCAGAGTATATGACTACTACTCTACGTAGTCAAGTTGTGTATCACGGACCTAGTCACCGCACAGGCCACGAGAGTTCTGGGGCGGCAAACCCCCAAAAGGAGCGGGTTTCGGGCCCATTGGCGGTGACTAGTGCCTTGGCGCCACGCGGAGGATCTCACTCGCCGAAGGCCGGCGATGACTGGAGACTCGCCTACTCCACGATCCGGATCGGGCTGCCTTCGATGTACGCCGTCCACGTGGTGACGTCCCTGATGGCGGCGGAGCCGGTGTAGTTGTACTCCACCCGGAACCAGCAGGCGTCGCCGCTACAGGCATAGGTCTCGGGCAGCGGGATGGTGAACTTGATGATCCGGTTGTCGTATTTGCTGCCTCCGCCGGAGATCTTCATGTCGAAGGAACAGGTCGAGCCGGTCTCATCTTCGTTGCCGTCGAGGTCCTGCTCGACCCAGCTGCAGGTGAGCGTGTCCCCGTTGCCGGCGATGACTTCTACGGTATCGCTGCTGTTGGGGTCGCCGCCGAAGTCGCCGGCGTCCCAGAGCTCGACGATCAGATCCTTGCCCGCATACGTCTGCTCGATCTTGGCCAGGTAGAACTCGGTGCTGGCCCAGGCAACGTCGTTGGCGAAGATCGACATATCGGTGAGCGCCGAAATCGTGGGGTCGGCGCCGGTGGTGGCCCGCATCCGCAGCGAGTACTTGTTCAGGGCGTATGGGCAGCCGCCGGCGGCGTAATAGCCGGGGCAGCCGCTTGGCTCATCGTGGGCCACCATGACCCGCAGCGGGTAGACACCGGGTCCCCTGTCGAAGCTCGCTAGGCACCCTGGCTGTTTCTCCGCCGAGCTCGCCATGCTGTCCCACATTCCTGCGATGTAGGACGGCCCACCGGTGGATGAGGCGAGCACATCATCGAAGCTCTCCCAACCCTCGCTGTTGGGGTCCCAGCCGGCGAAGTAACCATCCCTGCCCCCGGAATTGTCGCCGCTGTCGTTGTAGGCAGAGTACTTGACCACACACAGCAATTCGTTGTCGTCGGTGTTGAGCGGCGTGGTGTCCGGCCCGTACAGCATGAAGTAGGTGGCGAAATACGGGGTGATATCGAGATCGGGTGGTCCAAAGCTCTCGTACCTTCCCCAGCTCGACGGGTCGGGCCAGAAGTCGCCCGTCCACCGGTCGGCCGTGGAAGGCGAGTAGTTGCCCTGGGCGAACAGCGGCCCGTCGAAAATGTCTACCGAGATCCCGCTGGTGCCGGGCTCGACCACCATGCCGTACAGATACCCACCAGAGGCGCTCTGCGTGCCGGGGTCGACGGTATCCCGGTAGTCGTCCTGGATGATGCAGTCGTTGCCGTCGACATCCTCGAGGCCGAAGCCGTAACCGTAATAGGTGCCATCGATGTAGGTCTTGTCCTTGCATGGCGATGCGTGACGGTCGCCCCAACTCGCCGGGCCATACGTTCCACTGATGCTGGCCCAGAATCCGGGATCCGATGGGTCGCCGGGCGCGTATTTCGAGAAGTCCCTGCCGAAGGTGCTCGACGGGCTCCCCATCAGCAGCGGCGGGGTGTACTGGGCCACCGCGGTGCGGGAGATGTCAACGGCAGCGAGCCCGAAGATCTTCATGAAGAACGTGTTCACCTGGTGGGTGATCGTGACCCGAAGCTCGGTTTCGTTGGCCACCACCAGGGGCAGGTCGCCGCTGTCGCTCACCGTGACCGTGGTACCGGGCAGCCCGTCGTCGTACCCGTTCTCCAATGCGGATGCGATCGCCTCGGTGTGCGCTTCGGGCTGTTTGTCCGGTTCGAAGACGACACCGGCAAGAGCGGCGGTGTCGGCGCCGTGCTGGATCTCGAGGCTTTGCCAGAACAGCCAGCCCAGATCGACCGCCATCGCCGCCGCCCCCATCACCACGGCGAGAAAGATCGCCATCAGAACCAGGACTGCTCCTTGTTCCCTCGATCTCTCCATCGGAAGCGCCACCCCCGATAGCGGTTCGGTATCCATCGACCGGCTACTCGATGATCCGGATCGGGTTGCCCTCGATGTATGCCCTCCACGTGGTGACGTCTCTGAGGTTCCCGCCTCCGCTGTAGTCGTAGAACACCTTGAACCAGCAGCCGGCGCCGCTACAGGTGTAGCTGTCGGGCAGCGGGACGGTGAACACAAAGAAGTGGTTGTCCCCGGAGCCGGTGTCGATGTTCATCGAGCAGCCGTTGCCGCTGGCAACGAGGGCCCATTCGTTGTCCAGTTTCTCCCAGGTGCAGTTTGCCGGGGCGACCCCCGTCCCGTCCAGGATGTTGAGCGTATCGGTGGCGCCGGTATCGGAAGAATCACCGGCGTCGAAGATTTCCAGGATCAGCTTCTTGCCTGCGTACTTCTGCTCCACCTTGGCCAGGGCGAACTGGGTGCTGGCCCACTGCACGTCGTTGGCGAAGATCGACATGTCGGTGATCGCCGAGATCGTCGGTTGGGCTCCGGATATCGTCGACACCCGCAGCGAGTACTTGTTGAGGGCGTAGGAATTGTTGTCGTCGTGCTCGACCATCACCCGCAGTGGATAGATGCCGGGCCCGCGGTCGAAGTTGGCGGCACAACCCGGCTGCTTCTCTGCCGAGGTGGCCATGCTGTCCCACATGGCGGCGATGTCGGCCTGCGGGACATCGCTGAACGACTGCCAGTCGTTGCCGTCCCACTCCCAGTTGGCGTAATAGGTATCCCGCCCGCCCTCGTCGTTGCCGGTGTCGGCATAGATGTCGTATCGCACCACGCACAGCAGTTCGTTGTCCTCGGTGTTGAGCGGGGTGACGTCGGGCCCGTACAACATGAACCAGGTGATGGTGTTCTGCGGGCCGAAGTTGGAGTAGAACCCGGTCGTCGAGTCCGGCCAGAAGTCGCCGGTCCACTCGTCGCTGTGGGCTGGTTTGCCGAACTTCTTTTGCGCAAAGATGGGGCCGTCGAAGATCTCCACCGAGAGGCCGGTGGATCCGCTGGGCACCGTGATCCCATACACGTACCCACCGGACGCCGTCGACAGGCCCCAGTTCGACGAGCGGCGGGCTTCCTCATCCTCGGTGCATGGTTGACCGTATCCCGTCCCGTAGCTGTTGCCGGACACATAGTTGCTCTTGTCCTTGCACAGCGAGCTGTATCGGTCGCCCCAGCTCTTCGGCCCCCATGACCCGGAAACGCTGGCCCAGAATCCTGGATCTGCCGGGTCGCCGGGCGCGTACAGGGAGTAGTCCCTGCCGAAGGTGCTTCCCGGGCTCCCCATGAGCAGCGGCGGGGTGTACTGGGCCACCGCGGTACGAGCGATGTCAACGTCGGTGAGCCCGAAAACCTTCATGAAAAACGTGTCGACCTGGTGGGTGATCGTGACCCGAAGCTCGTTCTCGTTGGCCACCACCAGAGGCAGGTCCCCGATGTCGCTCACCGTGACCGTTGTGGCGGGCAACCCGTCGTCGTACCCGTTCTCCAATGCGGATGCGATCGCCTCGGTGTGCGCTTCGGTCTGTTGGTCCGGTTCGAAGACGACACCGGCAAGAGCGGCGGAGTCGGCGCCGTGTTGGATCTCGATACTCTGCCAGAACAGCCAGCCCAGATCGACCGCCATCGCCGCCGCTCCCATCAACACGGCCAGAAAGATCGCCATCAAAACCAGGACCGCACCGCGCTCTCCCCGTTCGGCAAGGATCCGGCTACGGGGTGTATGCGTCACGGTCGTCGCCCCTCAACACGATGGAGGAGCGTTGCTGAACAGGTCGGGTTCCATTCTCCCCATCGATGTCTCGTGCCAGACTTGTTGCGAGAACCCGAGCACCCCGGTAACCCAGGTGTGGGTATATTCGACCTCGATACCGATGGTGTCCACTCCATCTGACGGGTCGAGGGAGATGTCGCGAGAACAGGGCGGATAGTCGTCGGGGGAGCCGTAGGTGACGGGATCCACGATCGCCGGGTCCGGACATGGATCCCAGTCGCAGGGTATTCCGTCGGCGTCCGGCACATAGCGGTCGTAGACGCCCTTGCTTCCATCGGCGTTGGCCTTGAAAATGTCGACGTAGACAACCCAGTCCACGCTGGCTGCCCCCACCAGTCCTTTCTCGAACGCCTGCAGAATCTCGATGTCGGCGGTGGCGTCGTTGCCGAGCACGGTGGCGCGCCGGGTGGCCTGGTTGGCGGCATGGGCCATGGTCAGTTTGTTCTTGAATGCCAGACCGAACTCCAGCATGCCGAAGACGAGCAGGATGAAGATGGGAACGACGATGGCCATCTCCACCATCACCGCGCCGCGGTCCCCGCCGTTCCTAGCCTTCGACAACACGCGCATCGTCGCACCCTTCAACGGTGGCTACCCACCGTGGTCGTATAAACTGCTATCGGTGGTTGGGGGCCCGAACTTGAACACGCGTCACGGATTTTTTGGGCCGGCAGACCTAGGAAATGAGTCATCGGCCATCGGCCATCAGCCATCAGTAGGAGCCGAATCGGGCGCGGCCGTCCTGTCCTACTGGAGACCGAGGGCTTGATCATTCCACCAGCCGGATCGGGTTACCGGTGATGTAGGCGGTCCAGGTGGTGGTGTCCTTCACCAGGCCCACGTAGTCGTATCGGATCCGGAACCAACAGGCATCACCGGAACAGGTGTAATCGTCCTCAATCTCGACGGTGATCGTGATCAACTCGTTGTTGAACTTCTTGGCGGAGGCGTTGATCGTGCACGGCCCCGATCCGCTGGTCTTGTTGCTAGGAGGTGTGGTGCTCGTTGCCACCCAGTCGCAGTCGAGCCCGGCGCCGGTGCCGGTGAGGATCGTGAAGCTGTCCGAGCCGGGCCCCTTGATGTCGCCGACGTCCCACAGCTCGATGGTCATGTCCTTGCCGGCATACCGTTCTTCTACCCTCGCCAGGAAGAACTCGGTCGTCGGCGTGTTGCGTGCCGCAGTCATCGCCATGTCCCCGATTCCAGCGATGGTGGGCTGCACCGGGCCGGCGCTGCTCACCCGCAGCGAGTAGTTGTTGGAGGCGTGCCAATCCCCCACCGGGTCCTGCTGGTTGAGCACCCGCAGCAGGTAGATTCCGGGTCCGCGATCGAATCCGGCACCGCAGCCGCCATAGGCGATGCCTTCCTCGGTGGCGGCCATATTGTCCCACATATCGTTGAGGATCCCCTGCGGGACCTGGTCGAATTCGAGCCAGCCGTTGTTCCAGCCGGGGAAGTCGCCGGCATAAGCATCGGATGAGGGCGGGCTGTCCCCAGGCGCAGTCGACACCCTGGCGTCGTAGGCGACCGAGCACAGCAGTTCGTTGCCATCGGTGGAGTCGTACGGGGTCGGATCCGGTCCGTACAGCATGAACCAGGTGACGGCGTTGACGGTCCAGCCGTCGTTCCTCTTGACATCGCCGGCGAAGTTGCCGGTACCCGTCGCCGGTGGCGGCGCGTCCTTGTTCTTGTAGATCGCATAGATCGGGCCGTTGAAGATCTCCACCTCGAGGCCGGCGGAACTGCCCTCCTCGACCTCGATGCCGTACAGATAACCACCAAGCGCATCTGCGGTCCCCCATCCCGACGAGGCGCGCCATTCCGGGTTTGGCGTGCACGGATCGTCTTCCTCGTCGTTGAGGCAGGCCGACGAGTACCGATTGCCACCCGCCTTTGCCTCGTAGGTGCCGTTGATGTTCGCCCAGAAACCCGGTTCGTTCCCCGTTGCCGGGTCGTTCCCGAAGGTCTGCTCCGGGCTGCCGAGAGCCAGAGGGAGCACGTATTCGGCCAACGCGGTGCGCTTGATGTCGAAATCATCCAATCCGAACGCCTTCATGAAAAACGTCGGCACCTTGTGGGTGATCGTTACCCGGAGCATGCCGTCGGTCTGAACCGCGGCAGGATCATCGCCGAAGTCGACCACCGCAACGGTGGTCGAGGCGGCGGCTTCATCAAATCCGTTTTGCAGGGCGGAGGCCGTGGCCACCGTGTGGGCCTGGAGCCGCTGGTCGGGCTCGTAGACTACTCCGGCGAGGGCTGCCGCATCGGCTCCGTGCTGGATCTCGATGCTCTGCCAGAACAGCCAGCCCAAGTCGATCGCCATCGCCGCTGAGCCCAACAGGACGAGCAGGATGAGAGCCAGCAACGGGAGGGCAGCGCCGCGTTCGTCGGCAACGATCTCACCTGGGGTAGATCCAATCATCGCCACGCGGCATGGTTCATTCCGGTCAGGTCTCACAGGTACGCGTCGCTGCATCTCATGGGAAACCGGGCGGCTCGCCCTACTCGATGATCCGAATCGGGTTGCCGTCGATGTATGCGGTCCATGTGGTGGTGTCTTTGACTAGGCCGACGTAGTTGTATTCGACTGTCCACCAGCACCCGGTCCCGGTGCAGGACTCCGGGATGTCGATGACGATCGTGATCAGCTCGTTGTTGAACTTCTTGTCCGATGCGTTGACGTTGCAGGTGCCCGACCCGGACGTCGGATTCGACGGATCGGTGGTATTCGTCGCCGTCCAGTCACAGTTCACGGCGACCCCGGTGCCGTCTTGGATTTCGAAGTTGTCGGAACCGGGCCGCGCTCGTCGATCGAACCGTGGCCCCCGTCCGCCCCGGATTCGTGTTTCAGCAAGGGTTGAGCCCGGTCCCGAACAGGTCGGGTTCCATCCGGGCTCGGGCCGTGCCGTACCAGGTCTGTGGCGACAGACCGAGCACCCCGGTGATCCAGGTGTGGGTGTACTGGATCTG
>BTQG01000031.1:0-23504 GCA_036985755.1 Acidimicrobiia bacterium
GAGGCGTGCATGGTCATGGCGGCGCCCATAACCCGCGGGATCGACTCACCCGAGCGCACCGCCACCGTTCCCAACACGGCAAACCATGCCCCGAGGGTCGCCAGCACGGGCCACCAGAGATTTGCGAAGAGCCCGATCAAGGCGGTGGCGCCAAGCCCCATGACGAGCAACGCTGGGACCAACGGCCGCCACGAGGGGAAGCGCCCGTTGACCCACAGCATTTCCGCCTTGCCAAGGCCGTACCGGTGATACTGGGACCACAGTGAACGGGCGTCGGCCCGTGGCGTGTACTCGGTATGGATGACGGGATCCACGACGACCTTGCGCCCGGTTTTTCGCCACCGGTGATAGAAGTCGGCATCCTCGGCCGCCCCTGAAGGGAAGGCGCGGAAGCCACCGATCTCGAGGAAGTCATCCCTGGGAAAGGCACCGAGGTACACCGTGTCGACTTCTTCGCGGCGCTCGGCATGGTGGAATCGGGCCGGCCCCATCGTGAGCGGGCTGTTCATGGCGGCGGCGACGGCCCGGCCGAAGGGGTTGGACCCCACCGGGTTCATTCGCCCGCCGGCGGCGGCGCTCGTCTCCAGCACCGTCTTGACCGACTGCGATATGTAGTCGGGGGCATAACGGGTGTGCCCATCGGCGCGCACCAGCAGATCGGCGGTGGAGGCGGCGGCTGCTTCGTTCAAGCCGAAGGACTGCACCCTGCGGTCGTTGTGTATGACTACCACACGCCGCTCGGTTGTATCCCAATGCTCGAGCCGCTCAACGGTGCCATCGGCCGATCCTCCGTCGGCAACGATGATCTCCAAGGTTCCTCGATAGTCCTGTCCGAGCAGCGATTCGATGGTGTTGTCGATCGTGTCGATCTCGTTCAAGACGGGGAGGATGACCGCAACCGACGGGAGGTCCATGGTGGCCAGACATTACCGCCAACCCCGCACCACCGTTATCGTTCCCATCTATGACTTCCCCCCTCCGTGATTCGAGGGCTGTCTCGCGTTCGCGTAGACCGCTATCCCAGACGATGGCGGGCGACGGTCTAAGGCTCCCCGGCGCCTCGACGCTGCGCCTTTGGCTGGTCGCCGCCCTGGTCTTCGTATTGCCGTTGCACACCGTCTTCCTGAGCGCATGGGTCTCCTGGAAGCCGTTCCTCATCCTGCTCATCGTCTTGGGGGCCTGGGATCTGGTCGAGGGTTTCCAGCAGCGGCGGTGGCCGTGGCACGGCCCGGCATCGATCGCCGGTCTCGTCTTCCTCGCCGCGATGGCGGTGTCCTGGCTGGGGGAAGTCCCCGATGGGCGGTCGGTCCGGTTGTGGCTGAGCCTCGGCGTCGGTGCTCTGTTGCTCCTGGTGATGGAGCGAGCGCTGCGGGTCGACGGAATCGACCGGGTGGTGATGCGATCGATCGTGTGGTCGGCGGCGGCGATGGCGGTTTCGGCCGTCGTTCTCTCCTTCGTCGTCATCGGATCCCTCGGCGCCGGAACCCTCGATTGGATCGACGCCATACCAGGAGTGAGCCGGGTCGCCAAGGCTGCCTACCTGGAAGACGGGTTCGTTGCCCTGACCAACTGGCACCAGGACCCTGGTTATGCCGCCGCCTGGATGAACCTGTGGGCTGCCCTGGTGATCGTCGCCTGGTCGCGCCGCGAGGGCTTCGCACGGTGGTGGGTGAACGTGCTGATCGTCGCCGGGCTCGGTGTCGGGTCGTTCATGACGATGAGCCGCACCGGCTGGCTCGGTTTTTTCGTCGCCCTGCTCGCTGCCTCGCTGTTTCTGATCTTCAAGGATCGACTTCCTGCAGCGAGGGTGGCGGCTTTCGCCGCCGCTGCCGTCGCCGCCGCCATCGTGCTGGTTGCACTGTTGTGGGCCATCGATCCGCCGAATGTCGGGGCCGATCTCGGTGAGGAGGTTTCGTATCGGATCATCCAGGGAGGCTCGCTTGGTGCACCACAAGGCGGAGGCACCGGGGTCCAGGACACCCGATCGGTGGTGTGGCCCCGATATGTCGAGGAGTTCAGGACGGATCCGGTGCTCGGGATCGGCCTCGGTGTCGCCTGGGGCACCCCGGGCTTGCAGGAACCGCACAACCTCGGGCTCCAGCTGCTCGGCGAGACCGGTCTCGTCGGCCTGCTTGCGTTCCTTGCCCTGGCCTTCGTGGTCGGGCACTATGGCGGCGGTACGATCGGGGCGGTGGCGCTCACCGTGGTGGCGGCCACGATCCTCACCCAAACCGTTCTCTTCGAACCGACGCTGTGGTTCGCCGCTGCCCTATATCTGGGCCGAATCGGCGTCCCGGTGGGCGATTCAAGGAAAACCTCGACGTCGCCGATTCAACTGTGATGCGCGCTCTCCGTAGTTGGTCGATGTTCACTGTGGTTGCAACCGTGCTGGTTGCCCTCCCTGCGGTGGCCATTGCCGGTGAGATCAACCTCGAGGACAAGGTGTACGGCGGTATCTACCCCGGGTACTGGGCCGAAGCGGACCTCGATGCGCTGGCGGGCGCCGCCGGAGGCAGGGCCACCTTCGGTGGCTTGTTCCACCACATCAATGAGAACGACGGAGGCTGGGACAATACATTCTGGCAACTGGATGAGGTGTGGAGGGGCAAGGCGACACCGTTTGCCAACGTCATTGTGAATGGTGCTACGGCGGCTTCGATCGCCAGCGGCGCCTACGACAGCAAGATCAACGAATGGGCGTCGCACGTCGAGACGTACCTGAACAAGGGCGGCGGCCGATCCGTCATCATCGCCCCGCTCCAGGAGGCCAACGGCAACTGGACGAGTTACGGGTGTGACCCTGCCAACTTCAAGAAGGCCTACAAGAAGTTCGTCGACATCTTCCGGGGTCGCGGCATCGATGAGACCAAGGTGCGATGGGCCTTCGCCCCCAACGGCTGGACACCGCCTGGCTGCGGGAAGATCGCCGATTATTACCCGGGGGATTCCTACGTCGACGTGCTTGCCTTCTCCGCCTACAACTTTGGGACCTGCTTTTCCGGGGCCTCGTGGAGGTCGCCGTCATGGGTCCTCGACGGCCCCATCAACGAGCTCACCGCCATCAACTCGACCAAGCCGATCGTCGTTCTCCAGACGGCGGCGCCGAAGAGCTGCTCGGGCGGCAGTACCGGGGGTGACCAGGCGCAATGGGCGCGGGACCTGTTCAACCATCTGCGCACAAAGGACAATGTGGCCGGTTTCGTCTGGTTCAACCTACAGAAGGTGGAGTCGGGAGGAGTCAACGTCGATTGGCGGATCTGGGACGGCAGCTGGGTGTCGCCGGGATGGAAGGACGGGATCCAGGCTGCCGACTACAGATGGCCACTCACCGACTGGTTCAAGAGCGGACCGCTGGCCATCAGCCTGGAGTCGGGAACCCGGCCATGTCCATCGGGAACCTGCGACTCGGCAGGGTTGATCGATGGGGGCGGCAAGTGGTGGTTGTGGAGCGCGTTGAGCGCCGACGCCACCATCAACAAGTTCTACTTCGGCAATCCCGGCGACATCGCCTTCATGGGGGACTGGGACGGCGATGGGGTGGCGACGCCTGGTTTGTATCGCCAGTCGGATGGGTTTGTGTATCTGCGCAACAGCAACACGCAGGGCATTGCCGATATCACCTTCTTCTTCGGGAACCCCGGGGACTACCCGCTGGTGGGTGATTTCAACGGCAATGGGAGAGACACCGTGTCGATCTATCGCCCTTCGGAGGCCAGGGTGTACGTGATCAACGAGTTGGGTACCGATGGTGGCGGGCTGGGTGCTGCGGACTACTCCTTCGTTTTCGGCAACCCTGGTGACAGTCCATTTGTCGGTGATTTCAATGGGGACGGGAGAGATTCGGTAGGGCTGCACCGTGCATCGACCGGCTTTGTGTATTTCCGGAATACGTTGACCCAGGGCAACGCCCACCTGTCGTTCTTCTACGGCAACCCGGGTGACGTGATCCTGGCAGGGGATTGGGACGGCGACGGGGACGACACGGTGGCCGTCTATCGGCCCTCCACCGGCAAGATCTATGTGAATCTGGAGAACTCCTCGGGTGTCGCCGACTACACCCTCAATGTGGGTTCGTTCCCCATTGCAGCGACGTGGGGCAGGCAGTAGGCCAATTTTCCCTCCCGTGAACGGGACGAAATGCGACACCCGAAACGAGGGAGACCCCATAAAGCCCCATTGCTGATCTACTGGTGCGGTGATTCCTCGACATCAAGCGATCCCTCCGGGGTGCCGATTCAAGGTGATGGCGCGAATCCTCAGGGCCTGGTCGATCTTTGCGGTGCTGGCAGCGGTGTTGCTCGGCATTCCCGCCGAGGTGGCCGCGGCAGAGATCGATCTCGAGGACCAGGTGTACGGAGGGCTCTACTCATCCGAGTTCTTTGCTGCCGAGGATCTCGAGGCCCTCGGTATCGCCTCCTCCGCGTTGGGCCGGGTGACATTTGGCGGCACCTTCCACCATGTTGGTGAGAACGACTACGTCGGGGGGGGCACCTGGTCGAACACCCGCGAGCTGCTCGACGAGGTGTGGAGGGCGGCGGCGACGCCGTTCGCCAACGTCGTCGTCGATGGCGCCTCGGCAGCCGCTATCGCCAGCGGAGAGTATGACGACGCCATCGAGGCATGGGCCTCCCACGTCGAGCAGTACCTGGACATCGATGACGGTTTGCCGCAACGGCGGGTCATCATCGCTCCACTGCAGGAGGCCAACGGCACCTGGGTCTCCCATGGCTGCGATCCTGCCAGCTTCAAGACGGCGTACCGGAAGTTTGTCGACATCTTCCGCGACCGCGGCATCGACGAGACCCGGGTGCGCTGGGCCTTCGCCCCCAACGGTTGGACCCCGCCGGGATGTGGCGAGATCGCCGACTATTACCCGGGCGACTCGTATGTTGACGTGCTTGCTTTCTCCGCGTACAACTTCGGGTCGTGTTTCCCCGGGAGCTCGTGGACGCCGGTGTCGTGGTCCGTCGACGGCCCCATCAGCGAGCTCACCGCGATCAACCCCGTCAAGCCGATCGTCGTCGCCCAAATCGCGGCGCCGCGCAGCTGCGAACGGGTCGAAATGGGCGGGCTCGGCGAGGATCGTGGAACGGGTGGCGATCAGGCATCGTGGGTGAAGGAGCTCTTCGACTATCTCCGGGCCAAAGAAAACGTAGCAGGGTTCATTTGGTTCAACGTCAAGAAGGTGGAGCCGGGAAACGACTCCGAGGTGCTCATGGACTGGCGCATCTGGGACACGGCGAGCTGGGTGTCGCCCGGCTGGAAGGACGGGCTGCCCGGGGTGCTGTACCGGTGGCCCCTCTCTGATTGGTTCCGGCCGGGACCGCTCACCATCGGCCTGGAGCGGGGTACACCGCCCTGTTCCAAAGTGGTCTGCGACTCGGTGGGGTACTTCGACTCGGAGGGCCAATGGTGGCTGTGGGATGGGGTATCGGCGGAGGCGTCCCAGGATGCGTTCTCCTTCGGTGATCCGGGCGACATAGCGTTCATGGGGGATTGGGACGGCGACGGAGTGGCGACCCCGGGTTTATACCGACGGTCGGATGGTTTCGTGTATCTGCGCAACTCCAACACACCGGGAGTGGCCGACATCACCTTCTTCCTCGGTAACTCGGGCGACCTCCCGCTGGTGGGGGATTTCGACGGCGATGGCAAGGACACGGTGTCGATCTATCGCCCGTCGCAAGGAAAGGTGTATGTGATCAACGAGCTTGGCCTGAGAGGCGGCGGCCTGGGCGCCGCGCAGCCTCCCTTCATTTTCGGGAACCCTGGGGATACCCCATTCGTCGGGGATTTCGACGGGGACGGGATCGACACGGTGGGTATGTACCGGGCGTCCACCGGCTTCGCCTACTTTCGGGATTCGCTGACGGATGGGGCAGCGGACTACTCGGTCCTGCTCGGTGAGCCGGGTGACACGATCCTGGCGGGGGATTGGGATGGTGATGGTGATGACACGGTCGCGGTGTATCGTCCCTCGACGCGTCGCGTCTACATGTACCTGGAGAACACCGCCACCGCCGCCGACTACTCCCGCTACGTCGGCACCCTGCCCATCGCCACCACCTGGGGCCGCGTCGCAGCAGAGCGAGCGGCCTGGGCCTCACGATGGCCGGAGCAGCACAGCAAGCTCGCCATATGGGCCAACTAGATGAGCATGGCTAGGACGATCGCGCACCGAACCGGTATGACCGTCGTCGTCGCGGTGCTGGCATCGCTGCTGGCCCTCCCCGCCGCTGCGGCGGAGGTCGACGACCTCACCGACGATGCTCCGACCGAGGTGCTCGTTCTCAGGTCGGAGCTCGCCGGGCTATCGCCGCAGTCGGCCGGGGCGGGCGAGTGGGTCGAAGTGTCTCCGGACGCAGGGGAGACCGTGACCGACACATTCCAGCGCCTGGAGCAGACCTACGGGGCGGGCAACGTCGCCTACAACCTCCCCTACCGGCTCCACGGCGTCCCCAACGACCCGTGGTTTGGGTCGCAGTGGAACTTCAACGCAGTCGGCGTTGCCGCGGCGTGGGATGAAACGGAAGGGGCGGGGGTGACGGTGGCCGTAGTCGATACCGGGGTTGCGCTCGGTGGCGAGGATCTCGCCTGTCGCACCTTCGTCGATCCCTACAACGCGGCGGCCGCCACCACGGGTCTTGGTGCCGTTGTCGATATCGACGGCCACGGCACGCACATCACCGGAACGGTGGCGCAGTGCACCAACAACGGGAAAGGCGTTGCCGGCATCGCCCCCGACGTCTCCATCATGCCGATCAAGGTCACCGACGACGAGACATCGCTGGCCACCTCGCTCACGCTTGCTGCCGGCATCGACTGGGCGGTCGCCAAGGGAGCCGACGTGATCAATATCTCCATGGGGAGAACCTGCGTCGCGGTGTGGCCCACCTGCTCCGATCCGGTGGTCACCACCTCCATCGAGGCCGCCGAGGCTGCCGGGGTGGTCATCGTCGTGTCTGCGGGCAACGATGGCACCGGATTCGTGGCCACTCCGGCCAACCACCCATACACGATCGCGGTGGGCGCCTCCACGATCAGCAACACCCGGGCCAGCTATAGCAGCTACGGCGCGGCGCTCTCCATCGTGGCCCCCGGCGGTGAGGGCGGCAACGGCATCCTCCAGGAGACCTTCAACGGGGGGTCCTGGGCCTACTACTTCTATACCGGGACCTCGAGCGCTGCGCCCCATGTCAGCGGTGCCGTTGCCCTGGTGCTTGCGGTGCAGCCGTCGCTTACGCCGGCCCAGGTGCGCAGCCTGTTGAGCAACACCGCCCTCGACCTGGGGCCGGCGGGCTGGGATAAGGAGCATGGCGCCGGATTGCTCCAGATCGATGCCGCCGTCACCGCCGCCCTCAACCCTGATGATCCGTGTCCTGGTGTCTCGTGTGACACGGTCTATACGGTCGATGCGGGTGGTCGGTGGACGTTGTGGGATGCTTTGAACGTCTTTTCGGCGACGAGCAGCTTCTATTTCGGGAATCCTGGTGATGTTGGCTTCTCTGGTGATTGGAACTGCGACGGGGTGGCAACTCCTGGTTTGTATCGTCAGTCGGATGGTTTCGTGTATTTGCGCAACTCCAATACCCAGGGGGTTGCGGATATCACGTTCTTCTTCGGTAATCCTGGTGATGTCCCGGTTGCGGGTGATTTCAACGGCGATGGGTGTGACACGGTGTCGTTGTATCGGCCTTCGGAGGGCAAGTTCTACGTCGTGAACGAGTTGGGTGTCGATGGTGGGGGGCTGGGTGCTGCTGAGATCAGCTACTTCTTCGGTAATCCTGGGGATAAGCCGTTTGCTGGGGACTTCGACGGCGACGGCGTCGACACGTTTGGGTTACATCGTGAGTCGACGGGTTTCGTGTATTTTCGCAATAGCCACACCCAGGGTGTCGCCGATTCCCAGTTCGTCTACGGCGACCCTGGCGACATCTTGTTTGCCGGGGATTGGGATGGCGACGGTGATGACACGGTTGCGGTGTATCGGCCGGGCAACGGTGTGCTCTACGTCAAGCTGAACAACACCCAGGGTGTCGCCGACCACACGATCCCGGTCGGCCTGTACTCCCAAGCGACCCGCTCCTCGGGTGCGTAGCGCGTTAGCCGTCTGCGCCGCAGTTGGCATCACCGATCACGACATGGTGAGCGGGTCCTTCCCGCACGTGACAGCTTCCGCTGGCGGTTAACGACGGACGTGCCTAGGGTGAGCCAGGCCGAACACCGAGTGGTGTTCGGTTTCTTTGTTGGGTGACTAGTTCATCCGAGCACCAGAAAACCATCATCGACCTCAAGAAAACGCCAGGTTTCTGTCGATACAAGGGACTATGGAAAATACTACGGAGCGCATTTGGTGGATGCGTATAGCAGTCGTCTTTCTCGCTGCCGGCATGGTATTTGCCATGGCCCCGCCGACATTTGCTTCAACGCAGCAGGTGCCGATGCCCACGCCACCCGATCCGTTGCCGGCACCTGCAGAGAACGGGCTGTACCCGATGCCGTTCCCCATCCAGACCGACCCGGCGAACTACACCTACACGGACACCTTTGGCCATTGCCGCAGCGGCTGCAGCCGCGGTCACTTTGGCGTCGACATCATGTCCTACGGCAACAAGGGACTCCCGGTGGTCGCAGTCGCCGACGGCACCATTACCTGGACCAGCAGTAGCTGTTGCGCCCTGGCCATCAACCACGACGACGGTTGGAAGAGTTACTACATCCACCTCAACAACGACAGTCAGAACCCCGACGGCTCCTATACCGACGACGGCACCCTTTGGTACCTGCCGGGCATCGTCGAGGGAGCCCGCGTGAAGCGAGGTCAGGTGCTCGGCACGACTGGTGACTCCGGCAACGCGGAGGCGTGCAACTGCCCGCACCTTCATTTCGAGCTGTGGGCCCCCGTCGACCTCGACAACCCGAATTGGCGGGAGCGCCAGGTTCTCATCAACCCGACACCTCAGGTGCTGGCCGCCGAGAGCGTCCCCATCGATCCCGAGGAAGGGGTGCGGCCGTGCGAATCGGGTGTGTGCGATTCGGTGGGGTTCGTCGACATAGGAAGCGAGTGGTCGCTGTTCGATGCGCTGAGCGCCGAAGCCTCGGTTGACGATTTCTTCTATGGAGACCCCGGCGACGTGCCCTTCATGGGGGACTGGGACGGCGACGGGACGGCCACGCCCGGTTTGTATCGCCAGTCCGACGGCTTCGTCTATCTGCGCAACAGCAACACGCAAGGCGTCGCCGATACCACCTTCTTCTTCGGCAACCCGGGTGACTATCCGTTGGTCGGGGACTTCGACGGCGACGGCGACGACACCGTCTCGATCTACCGCCAGTCGGAGGGCCGGGTGTACGTGGTGAACGAGCTCGGCGAAGACGGCGGTGGCCTTGGTGCCGCCGACTACGACTTTTTCTTCGGCAATCCCGGGGACACCCCCTTCGTCGGTGACTTCGACGGCGATGGCATCGACAGCGTCGGCCTGTACCGAACCTCCAGCGGCTTCGTCTACTTCCGCGACGAGCTCAGCGAGGGAGTTGCCGACTCTTCGTTCTTCTACGGGAATCCCGATGATGTGATCCTGGCAGGAGATTGGGATGGCGACGGGGACGACACGGTGGCGGTGTATCGCCCCTCGTCCGGTCGCCTCTATGTGAACCTGGAGAACTCGTCGGGTGTCGCCGATTACACCCTCTACGTAGGGAACTACGCCGGGGCGGTCACCTTCAGGCGAGCGGGCGCGTAACGGGGTTGCCGATGCCGAAACACTTTCCCCCGATGCAGACAAGCCGCTGGTTGCGGACGCTGCTGGCGGTCATGGTGTTGGCGGGTCTGGTGGCGACGGCACCAGCCTCGCCCGCCGAGGCGGCGATCAGTTCGCCCAGCTTCGAGGCATGCCTGTTGAGCAAGATCAACGCCGCTCGCGCCGACGCCGGGGTCCAACCGCTCATCATGGCCTCCGACATCGTCGGCGAGGTGAGGGGCTGGTCGGTGTGGATGAGCAACAACACCTTCCGTCACACCACGACCACCGAGCGCGCCGCCATACTTCCCGAGGGCACCTTCACCTCTGGAGAGAACATCGCGTGGCGGATGGATTGGGCCCAGGTCGATTGCACCGAGATCGACACGATGTTCATGAACTCACCCCCCCACCGGGCCAACATCCTCCGATCGTCGTGGCGCTATGTCGGCCTCGGCGCCCACTACCACGGCGACGACGAGTGGTGGGTGACCGAGATATTCTTCGACGCCAACGGCTACTCGCCCGTGGTGGAATCGGGGGCGCGGCCGTGTGCGGCCGGGGTGTGTGACTCGGTCGGCGTGGTCGACAGCTCCGGTAAGTGGGGACTGTTGAGTGCATTGAGTGGGAATGCTTCGGTCAGCGACTTCTTCTTCGGGAATCCGGGCGATGTGGCATTCATGGGGGATTGGAACGGCGACGGGACGGCCACGCCTGGTTTGTATCGCCAGTCCGACGGGTTTGTGTATCTGCGCAACAGCAACACCCAGGGTGTGGCGGATACGACCTTCTTTTTCGGGAATCCCGGGGACTACCCGTTGGTGGGGGACTTCAACGGTGACGGCAAGGACACGGTGTCGATCTACCGCCAGTCGGAGGCGAAGGTGTATGTGATCAACACGTTGGGTACCGACGGCGGCAGCCTCGGTGCTGCCGACTTCTTCTTTGTCTTCGGGAACCCGGGCGATACCCCGTTTGTGGGTGACTTCAACGGCGATGGCATCGACACCGTCGGCCTGCATCGCGCCTCGACCGGTTTCGTGTACTTCAGGGACTCGTTGACCCAGGGCAACGCCGATTGGTCGTTCTACTACGGAAACCCCGGTGATGTGATCCTGGCGGGGGATTGGGATGGCGACGGGGATGACACGGTGGCGGTGTATCGCCCCTCGTCTGGTCGCCTCTATGTGAACCTGGAGAACTCGTCGGGTGTCGCCGACTACACCCTCTACGTCGGTTCCTACTCCATCGCCACGACCTGGGGCCGGAACTAGACAAGAAGTCCTCAGTCTTCAGTCCTCGGTCTTCAGCAAGAGGTCCCTTGCTGGTATGGCCGGTGGCTGATTACGGGCGACTGACGACTGATGGCTCTTCGCTCACGACGTGGGCAACTCGCGGTCGCCTCGCCTTCCCGAGCTCGTCGTGCCCCGGTGAAGCGCCTTCGTCTGGGAGCGCGGGTATCGCCACGACATGGACCGGAGCAGCGCACCATCGGAGACTCGCCGAAATCCGGCAACCTGAATGCTCCGCTGTCTACGGATCGGCCGTCGTTCGGTAAAACTGCGGTACGACCGAAGTTTTGAGGAAACCAGGTCCTTTCCCTTTCTGATGGCGTAGAGCCACACCGCGAGCTCGGTGGCGAGGATGACAGGGGCGAGCACGATTTTCGATGCGGTGCCCAGGTCCGCGCTCAGCATCTCGAGGCGATTCCGTTCCAGCAGGAAGAACTTCTCTGGTGACATGGTGAGCTCGTAGTCGTGCATGACCGGGGGAGTGGGCACGTGGCTGATCTCGTTTCCGGCAAGACGCAGCGCCCACGACAGCTCGACGTCTTCGTGATACAGGAAACCCCCGGCGTACCAGCCGCCGATGTCATCGAGCGCATCGAGCCGCACCACGAAGGCGGTGCCCTGGATGCCGGGAACGCGGGTAGGAACGGTGGAGGCAGCGCCCAGATCCCTACCGAGATGGCGGTTGAAGCCGAATCCGGTCTTGTGGATGTCGAGGCCTTCTGCGTTGAGGGCGGCGTGATCGGTCAGCCCGAGGGTGGGAGAGGCAGCGGCGACGGTGGGATGCTCGTCGAGATGATCGATGATGGGTGACACCCAGTCTCCGGTCGACACAGAGTCGGCGTTGGTGACGGCGAGGAACTCTGTGTCCACCATTGAGCGGGCGACGTTCGCCGCTGATGCGTAACCGGCGTTGTGCTCGGTGCGAAACGCAGTGACGCCGGGGAGCTCGGAGCCAAGAGCCTGCGCCAGCGCCCACGTCCCGTCCTCGGAGTGGTTGTCGACGAGCACAATCGGGGCGTCGAGCGCCATCCGCAGTGAGCGCACACATCGGTCGAGACTCGCCTCGTCGTTGAAGGCGACGACGGCGACCGTCACTCGATCCGTCATCGGGTGCGGTCGGCCAGCAGGGTGACGAACAGCGACGCCGACAGGAGCTGCAACCCGAACACCGCTCCGGTGGCGGTGAACACCAGCGAGCGTGTCGCGGTGAACACCGGGCCACCGGCAGCGATCCAACCGATGATCGTCACCGCCAGCCACACGCCGCAGAAGATTGTCAGGAACCCACCGATGACGGCGGCGACGGTGCGAGCCCGCGGCGACGTCACTGCATCGAGCACCGGCGAGGCACGGAACCCGAGGTGCCGGCGGTAGACGGCCCCGGCGATCCCGAAGACCATGAGTTGGAACCCGGCGAGGATTCCGAGCGCCGACACGATGAAGGTGTGGATGGAGAGGCCGAGGTAACCGGTAATGATCGGTCCGCCGCTCAGTGCCACGGCAGCGACGAACGAAGTCGCAGCAAGGATGAGGCCGGGGAGGCCGAAGAGCAGGAGCGGGCGGTAGAGCAAAACGAAGCGGAGGATGCGACCGAGGATTCTGGCGCCATCGTTGAGGGGGCTCAGTTTCTTGTCGCCGATGCGGGGTAGGTACTCGATGGGGAGCACCGCAATTGACAGATCGCGCTCTTTCACCTTGATCCCGATCTCTACCTCGATATCGAAACCGGTCGCCTCCGTTGCCAGGTCCTCGAGCACGCCGGCTCTGAACCCGTACAAACCCGACAGGTGGTCACCGGGACCCAAGCCATGCAGGGTGCGCAGGGTGGCACCGAGGGCCCGGTTTCCAACCCGATTGACATAGGGAGTGTTGGATTCATCGATCTGCCGATCGGCGCGGACGAAATCATGATCCTCGAGCAGATCAACCATGGGAGGGAGCGCGGAGGCCGGGTAGGTCGCATCGGCGTCCATGACGATGATCTTGTCGCCACGCGACCGCGCCAGTCCGCTGCGCAGTGCGCTTCCTTTCCCCCTGTTGTGACCGTGACGAACGACGACACAATCGAGGTCATCTGCGATCTGCGCCGTCGCGTCCCCGCTTCCATCGTCGACGACGATGATCTCTGCATCGGGCACCCATCGACGGATGCTTGTTATAACGGTCGGAAGAGCCGCTTCCTCGTTGAACGCGGGGAGAACGACAGAAAGCGCAGGGGAGGCGCTGGTCTGCGCTGGGATTCGCTCGGTGAGGTCCTGGGGCACGTGGACACGATAACGGTGGGGCTCAGCCGCCCCAGTCGCCGGCGGTGGGGTTCATGTGGCTCTCTCCAAAGACAAACACGATGTTGGCCGATGCCTGGGTGAAGGTGTCCCTGAGATACCACGTTTTCGTCGAGGGGCGGAATACGCCGACGGTGTCGTCACCGTCGCCGTCCCAGTCTCCGGCGACGATCCTGTCACCGGCCGCGGTGCCCGCATAGTCGAAGGTGACATCGGGCTGGCTGTTCGAGAACTCGTTGATGAGGTAGACCATCTTTGTCGATGGGCGGTAGACACCCACGGTGTCCACGCCGTCGCCGTCCCAGTCGCCTGCGATCGGGACATCGCCGGGTTGGCCGAATGCGAAATCGATGTCGGCCACTCCCTGGGTGTTGGAGTTGCGGAGATAGAACTTTCCCTGTGAGGGTCGGAAGATGCCGACGGTATCGATGCCGTCACCGTTCCAGTCCCCGGAGATCGGTCTGTCGCCAGGGTTGCCGTAATAGATGTCGATGTCGGCCACGCCCTGGTCATTGCTGTTGCGCAGGAACAGGAACCCGGTGCTCTCCCGATACAGGCCCATCGTGTCGACGCCGTCGCCATCCCAGTCACCGGCGTAGGGCGTGTCGTTGGGGTTGCCGAAGTAGTAGCTGTCGACCGAGCCGTCGCCGCGACGGATCTGCCAGATCCCGGTCCGAGGATCCTGGAGGGCCACCTGGTCGGAAAGCGTCGGATCCGGATCGGGCGGCGGGGGGTCGACGCCACCGTCGTCCCCGAAGTCGACGTCGAAGTACCACGAGTACAGCCCGGCGGCCGAAGTCATCCATGCCGCAGACTTCGTGGTCACGTCTCCATCGGCAGATCGGAACTCGACAGTTTTGGCGCTCCCTGAGGTGTTGCGGGCGATCACCTTGACCGAGGTCAGGGTCGGAGGATTCGTTCCCCACACCTTTGCGGCGAGGGTGGCTGCGCTCAGCGAGAATTTCCACGATCGCCTCGGGTTGGGAGCCTTCAGCGACCATGGATCGTCCACAGATGCCAGATACGACCGGGGCGCGCCGCCCCATCGCTCGTGGAATGCCTCAGACTTCCCTCCATTGGACGACGAGTACACGGTGCTCACGATCTTTCCCGCCGGGCTGGTGACGATGAGGTTGTCGGTGGCCTCAACGGCGGCGATCCAGCGGTTCTGGTTGGAGGTATGCCCCCATCCGACGTATCGCTGGCTGGCCGAGGTGTCCTTCAGGTCGCACGCACACTTTTGCGCCGAAGGATTGATGCGGTCGCCGGCTTCGGCGGCGTAGGAACGAGCGGCGACGGCCTGCGCCTTTAGCGCTTCAGTCGGCCAGGAGTAGGAAACCTCTGATATGCCACGCGTGTAGGCGTCGACGTCGATGTCGAGGATGAGGTCGAAGCCGTCGAAGTTCGGATCCAAGCCGCTGGCGGTACGCAGCGGGCTCTCGTTGTCGATGGTGCGAATTGCCGCCCCGCGCCCGTATCGGCAATTGCGCTTTATCCCTGTGTCGAACTCGACCAGGAAACAACCCTCGATCTGGATTGCCGTGCTCGGTGTCTCCGCGGTGCCGTCCCAGGTGACGTCGAAGTCACACGAGCCTTCGGGCCAGGTGGCGATCGATCCTGGGGAACCGTCGGCTTCGCTGAACTCGGCGGTGCAGGTGTTCTCGTTGATCCAGAGAAGGCGCACCGTCTGGCGGTGGGTGAGATCCTGGGTTTCGGCACCGCGAGTGACGGTCGCCGGGGCATGGCCACCACCAGGCAGCTGGGTGCTGGTGTCCCTGGCGCGAAGTGTCAGGTCGGTGCGGTCGGTTTCGAGGTTGACCCAGAGGTTGTTACGCGAAGGGTTGATTGCGTCGTAAGCGGCGAGCGAGGTGCCGGTGTAGTAGTGAGCAATGGTGGCGTCGTAGGTCCAGCCCTGCTGCGCTTGGGCATACGCGCCCCACTGACTCATGCCGACCCCGTGGCCCCAACCGGCCCCATCGAACTCGACGGTATCGTCGCCGGCGGCCAGTGCCGGCTGCGCGCCGATGATTAGGGCTACGATCGTTGCCAGAAGGACGAATGAGCGTCTTGCTCGGAGCTGCGGATGCAGACTCATCACTCCAATATCGACCCACGGTTTCGTGGGGTTGAGGGGTTCACCACGTGCAGTGTGGTGCATATGGGGACATAGGCCAAACATCGAGCGATTGGCGAGCCGAGCAGAGATCTCTCCAGCGGGCGCCGTTGTGGACGATAGACGGTTGACCCGCACCATGGGTTCAGCCGATCGGAGGACGTTGTGCGTAACGGTATGCGCCTCCTCGTATTGGTCGGCGCGCTGCCGGGCGCGATGTTCGCCTTCGCCACCGCGAACGGGACGCAGCTGCGTACCGTGCTCGGTACGTTCGGTTCCGGCGGCTGCGTCCGCCAGCCCGATTACAAGGCCAAGGCGCTTTTCGACTGGGCACCGATCGGGACACCGGTTCACGTCTTTCCGTAGGCGTCACCGCTAGTTCCCGTGACCGGCGATTCGTCCTGATCGACAGCTCGTAACCTGGCGCCATGGACGGCGACGCCGCTTACACGAAACGGCTCATCGGGTCGCGATGGAAGCCGAGTTCTCTCGTCCAGGCCCCGTACCGGTGGAACGTTCGGCGCCTCGACCTAGGCCATGTGCTCGATATCGGCTGCGGCGTTGGCCGCAACCTCCTCCATCTCGACGGCAACGGCGTCGGTGTCGACACCAACCGCCACTCGGTCGCAGTGGCCAGAGAGCGTGGCCTCATTGCGTACACCGCCGATGCGTTCCCCGACAGCCCCGAGGCCAAACCGGAGTCGTTCGACAGCCTGCTGTTCGCCCACGTGCTCGAGCATATGACGATCGATCAGGCCGAAGTGCTCGTCGGGACCTACCTGCCCTACTTGCGGCAGGGCGGCAAGGTCGTCTTCGTCGTGCCCCAGGAGGCTGGCTTCGCCTCCGACGACACCCATGTCGAGTTCGTTGACGAAGAGACGATCGACCGCATCCGAGACCGCCACGGACTCCAATCGATCTCAACCGCTTCCTTCCCATTCCCCAGACCCGCGGGGAAGGTGTTCACCCACAACGAGACCGTGGCGGTGTCGCGCAAACTTTGAGGTGCCCTCCACCTCGCACGAAACCCGAGTCGGTGCAGTACCCTGCTCGCTCGATGCCGCCAGGTTTCCGTTTCGCCCATCGATTGACTCTCGCCGCGCTGGGCAGCGCACTGGTCATGGTGCTCGCCGTGGCACCTGCGGCGGCGAGCGAGGACGAAGCGGAGACGCCTCCCCAGGAGCCGTCCGTCGAGGAGAGATCCGGAGTCGGTGTGATGGACCCGAGCTCGGGTCTGTGGTGGCTTCGCGATCCCCTCTCCGGGCAGACGACGTCGTTCTATTACGGCAACCCCGGCGACTCTCCGATGATGGGTGACTGGGACTGCGACGGGATCGATACCCCGGGGCTGTATCGACGAGACGATGGGTACGTGTACCTGAGGAACGAGAACAGTCAAGGGAATGCGGACATCCGGTTCTTCTTCGGCAACCCCGGTGACGTGCCGTTGGCGGGTGACTTCGATGGCGATGGCTGCGACACGGTCTCGATCTACCGGCCATCTCAGGGCAGGTTCTTCATCATCAACGAGTTGGGCAGCGACGATCTCGGCCTCGGCGAAGCCGAGTCCGATTACCAGTTCGGCAATCTCGGGGACAAACCATTTGTCGGAGATTTCGACGGCGACGGCGTCGACTCCGTGGGGCTCCATCGCGAATCGACCGGTCTCGTCTACTACGTGAACAGCCATCGAGGCGGGGCTGCCGACGACTCCTTCCTGTTCGGGAACCCCGGCGACCGGCTGATTGCGAGTGATTGGTCGGGTGACGGGGTGGATACACCGGGAGTATTTCGTCCATCCCAGGGCAAGGTGTATCTCAGGTACGCCAACACCGCCGGTGCCGCGGACGACGAATTCCTCTACGGCGCTTCCGCAATGCTGCCGGTGGCGGGACGGTTCGGTTCCCTGCCCGGCGGTGACCCCGACCCTCCCCGTGATGTCTTGCTCGTCGGCGAGTTCACCACCTACTACGCGTGTTGCCAGAGCCGGGTCACCAACATTCAGCTGATCGCCGACGCCGTCGACGGTGCCGTCGTTGCCCCGGGAGCGACGTTTTCCCTGAATGGCCGTGTGGGGATCCGGACGGTGGCAAAGGGTTACGTGGCGGCTGGGGCGATCATCGGCGGCAAGTTGTACTGCTGTGACAATCCGCTCAACATCGGAGGCGGCACCAGCCAGTTCGCGACCACGCTGTACAACGCCGTGTTCTTCGGCGGCTACGAGGATGTGTCACACCGGCCACACAGCATCTATTTCGCTCGGTACCCGATGGGACGCGAGGCGACGCTCAGCTACCCGTCACCGGATGTGGTGTTTCGCAACGACACGGTGGCTCCGGTGCGCATCGACACTTCGTACACGTCGACGAGCGTCACCGTGCGCTTGTACGGCAACACCGAGGGACGAACGGTTACGGCCGGTCTCACCGGTACCGCCAGCACGAGCCAGGGCGGCACGGTGCGGGTGAGTCGCACCATCAGCTACGCCGACGGAACGAGCACCACCCAGTTCTGGTGGCATACGTATCGGGCGTTGCCGCCGGACGACGACCACTCGGGGGGTGGATCCGGTGGAGGCGGCTCGGGTTCCGGAGATGGCAGCGGCGGTGGCGGCGGCGGTGGCGGCGGTGGCGGCGGCCCGGCTCCGAATTAGGAATGTGCTGAGCAATTCACCGGCGAGACAGAGGGCCTGCCGGCCCCACAAAACCGATGTGTCGCCCGATGGGCCTATCTTCGCCGGGTGGACGCCGACCCTGACCTCGAATTGACTCGAGCCGACCATCGCGGCACGGCGACGATGCTCGCCGGCACCGTGGTCAGTGCGCTCACGGTCCTGGGCTTTCAGATCATCGCCGGACGCTCGCTCGGCGCCGAGGGTTTTGCCCCCATCGGGGTGATATGGACGGTGAGTTTCGTGCTGTACACAGTGCTGATGATCCCGGTAGAGCAGTTCATCACCCGGCGGCTGGTGATCGCCGCTGGCGCCAGGGGAGCCCTCGCTTCCGACCGGTCCATCCCTCTGTCCATCCTCGCCGCCGCCTGGGTGATCGGGGTCGGATTCGTCGCCGTCACGCTGGACGTCTTCTTCGAGGGTCGGGTCGTGTTCGTTGCCATCGCCGCGGCGCTGTTCGCCAGCCGCGGTTTGCTCGCCGTCGGCCGCGGGTCGCTGGCCGGGCGGCGTCGTTATACGGCGTACGGCCTGAGCCTCATGGCAGAGGGCATCGGCCTGCTGGCGCTGGCGGTGGTGGTGGCGCTGTCCACTCCTTCGGCGGTGGCGTACGCCACTGCGATGGCGGTCACGCCGATTGCCATCGTTGCCTTCCGGCCGTGGACGAGCACTGGCTTGCTGGCGAACCGGGACTTCAAGGATGACCGGGCGGTGCCGTTCCTCGGCTATCTGATCCTCGGGACCGCCGCATCCCAACTCATCATCGCCGGTGCCCCCATCGTTGTCCGCCTGATCGGAGGAACGGCGAGCGCAGTGAGCATCGTCTTTGTGACGTTCACCCTGTTTCGCGGACCGGTCACCTCCGCCTACAACCTGGTGGCGCGGGTGCTGCCCGACTTCACCGACCTGTCAGTTCGGGGTGAGCAAAGCTCCCTGGATCATTGGCGTCATCGCATCGCCATCGGCGGTTTCGCGCTCGCAGCCTTTGCCGGAGGGCTTTCCTACCTCGCCGGCCCGGCCATCGTCGGGGCGCTGTACGGCGACGAGTTCGCCCCGACTTCCACGGTGGCGGCCCTGGCAGGGGCGGGCATCGGCGCAGGGCTGGGTGCGCTGTTCGTCGGGCAGATCTATATCGCCTCAGGGCGAACCGGGCGCCTCGCCGTCGGCTGGCTCCTCGGCCTGCTCGTGGCCGCCATCGCCGTCGTGGTGACCGGTACGGACCCGATCACGAGGGTTGCAATCGGGCTTGCCGTTGGTGAGGGAGTGGCCCTCGCCATCCTCGGGTTCGCCCCCAAGCGATCTACGGCCTGACCGTCGATGAGCCGTTCCGTTTACCCGAGCCCTCCCTACACTCGACGCCCGATGACCATGACCCCCAGGATCCTCAGTGTCGTTGGCGCGCTCGCTTTGATCGCGGCCGCATGCTCCTCGGGCGCCGAGGAAACGACTACAACCACGATTGCACCACAGACGTCGACCACGGTGTCTTCGAGCACAACCACGACCTCGACCAGCACCACCACCACGACCGTGCCCGAAGTCGTCGTTGCCGACACCATCAACGGGCTACCCGGGGAAGAGGGGACCGAGCAGCGACGCCTCGTCGGCGTCAAGGTCGACAACCACCCGAACGCCCGGCCTCAATCCGGTCTCCAAGAAGCAGATGCCGTGTATGAGATCTTGGTCGAGGGAGGCCTGACTCGGTTCATCGCCCTCTTCCATCAGTCGGACAGCAGGTTCGTCGGTCCGGTTCGATCGGCGCGCCCGACCGACTCGACGATCATGCGACCTCTGGGCGGCCCTTTGCAGATCTCCGGCGGGCAGGACTGGATCCTTGCCATCTACCGAAGAGATGGAACACCGCTCATCGGTGACAACGGCATCACCACGTATCGCATGTCACATCGGAAGCCCCCGCACAACCTGTACGCAAGCACCGAAGCGATGCGGCAATACGCCGACGACCGGGCGATGGATGACGATCCGCCGCCACCGCTGTTCGACTTCGGCGATCCGACCGCGCCCACCGAGGAAGCCACCGAGATCACCTTCGACTGGTCCGACGCCCCCGACGTCGTGTGGAAGTGGGACGGTGAGCAGTATCTGCGCTTCAACGGCGCGACACCGCACGAATGGATCGATTCCGACAGCATCACGGGGCAGATCGCCTTCGACACGTTGGTCGTGATCCAAGGGGAGCGCTACACCGCCAGCCCACCGTCGGGCTCAGGGTCGTCGGTGCCGGCGACCACAACCACCGGATCCGGCGAGGCACTGATCTTCCATAGCGGCGGGGTCATAGTCGGTCGCTGGTCGCGTCAAGAGATCACGGATGTTTTCGACGTGATCGACGACGACGGTCAGGCGATCGTGCTTCCGCCGGGAAGAGTGTGGATAGCGGTGTTCCCCGACAACCGCGCCCTCACCTGGGAGTGACGGTGGGCGGTCGGATCGCCGAGATCGCGACCGCGGTCCGATCCGGTGAAATCAGCGCAACCGACCTGGTTGCAGCCGCCATCGACCGCGCCGAGCGGTCACAGCCGGTACTCAATGCCTTCACGTCGATCGATGGCGACGGGGCTCTGGAGCGAGCGGCGGCGATCGATCACCGGATCGGCGCCGGGGAAGATCCCGGCTCCTTGACGGGGGTTCCGATCGGGCTCAAGGACCTCATCGACCAGCAGGGGCTTCCGACGACGAACGGGGCCGCCTTCACCCCGACCGTGCCGGATCGGTCCGCCGAAGTGGTGCGCCGCCTCGAAGCGGCCGGCGCCGCCATCATCGGTCGGACCGGTCTCCACGAGTTCGCCTACGGCTTCACCTCGGAGAACGAGCACTTCGGTCCGGTGCGCAACCCCTGGGACACCGATCTTTCGCCCGGCGGATCCTCCGGCGGTTCCGCGGCGGCGGTGGCCGCAGGCATCGTCCCTGCGGCGATCGGGACCGACACCGGCGGCTCGGTGCGGGTGCCGGCGGCGCTGTGTGGTGTCGTTGGCTTGAAGGTCACCCACGGGCGTGTGTCGCTCGCCGGCGTGACCCCGCTGGCCCCTTCCCTGGACACGGTCGGACCGCTTGCCGGAACCGTTGCGGATCTCGCCGCCGTGTACGGGGCGATCGCCGGTGACGATCCCGGGGATCCGTGGTCGGCACCGATGCCCGTGCTCATGCCCCGACACCCCGCAGATCCGGCAACGGTGCGGGTCGGCGTTCCCGTGCAGTGGAATTCCGCCGTCATCGACTCCTCCACCAAAGCTGCCTTCGACGAGATGCTGGATCTGATGGCCGCTGCCGGCGCCACGGTGGAGCCGGTCGACGAGCCGTCGCTGGCGATCACCGAAGCGGCTGCCGGCGCAGCCTCGCTCGAGATCCTGCTCCAGCATCGGGAGCGGTGGTCGACCCAACCGGAGCGCTACGGCAGCGAGATAGCCGACCGACTCCGCGGCGCCGAAGCCGTGCCCGATCGCTATTGCGTCGACGTGCTTGCTTGGGACGCCGGCGCCCGTCACGCTCTCGGCCGTCTCTTCACGCAGTTCGACGTGCTCGCTACCCCTACCGTCGGGGCCACTCGCAAGGTCATCGGCGACCCTGACATCGACATCGATGGTGAAGCGATCTTCCACCGCACCGTGCTGTCCCCGTATACGTGGCCGGTCAACCGCACCGGCAATCCTGCCCTGGCGCTTCCCATAACCGGCTCGGGGGCGCCTCCGGCGAGCATGCAACTGATCGGCCCGCGCTTCGGCGAGGCAGCGCTGCTCGAGGTCGGCCTCGGCCTGGAGGACTCGGGGTTGATCAAGGTGGAACAACCGCCGATCTTCTTCGGATAGTCGAAAAACGCCAGGTCGGACTGGTGAGCGCCTCGCGGCCTTGGATCTGGTCCGGCTAAAGAGCTATCTTCCCGGCTCGATGGCTGCCGACGGGATCGGATCCACTCGCAAAACACAACACACGTCCTTCGGGTCCCAGGTGCGCCCGTTCGTGAGCCGGAACCGATGGATTCTGCTCATTCTCAGCCTCGCCTTCATCCTCCGGGTCGCCTGGCTGCTCTATGCCCAACCCGTGCCCGTCTCCGATTTCAACGACTATCGCACGCTGGCCGAGGGCATGCTCGACCATGGGCAGTTCGGATATCCTGAACCGACCTCGTTCTTCCTTCCCGTTCACCCGACTCTGGTGGCGGCGTTGATGCTGGTCTCGCGTGCCGACCTGTGGCTCGGCTTCGGCATGGTGTTGGTATCGACCGCTAGCTGTCTGTTGGTCTATCTGGTCGCACGGCATGTGCTCGTCGGTGAGCGGGCATCGTTGATCGCCGCCGTCGTGTTCGCCGTCTTTCCCGCGTTCGTCCTCTATAGCCCTGTTCTTGCGACCGAGCACCTATTCATCGCCCTGATACTCCTTGCGATGCTCGCCGTTGTGACGTTGCCCGGCGCCACCGGTTGGCGCGGGCTCGCCGTCGGCCTCCTTCTCGGCCTGGCCATCCTCACCAGGGGGGAAGCGTTGTTCTACATACCCGCCTTCCTGTTCTACGTGTGGGTGGGCAGGGCGATACCGAGGCGAATCAGGTGGCGTCAATCGGCCCTGATCATCATCGGGGTCGCAGTTGTTCTGGCCCCTTGGTACATCCGCAACACCGTGGTCGTTTCCGGCGACACCGGCTTGTCCGCAAGCGCGGGCGTCAACTTCTACTTCGCCCACAACGGCTCGGGGTTCTACGGTGCCTACACCGAGGGAAGCCCGCTGCAAGGTCTCTCCGCTGAGGATGCGAGCCGGGAAGGCTGGCGGCTGGCGTTCGAGTATCTCGGAGCGAACCCACTCCGACTGGTGAAAGACACCCGAAGGGCCACCCAAGAACTCTTCGCGGACCCCGACTATGCCCTCTTCCTCTCGACCCGCGACGTCCGCTTCCGTGGAGATCCCGATCACTTCGACAAGGCTCTCCGTTTCACTACCTCCCTCGGACAGGTTCTCAGATTGAGTGCAACGTTGCTCATCGCTGCCGCCGTGCTCTCTCTCCTCCTCGTGCCGCTCTGGACGCGACCGCTGGCCACGCTGATCCTGCCGCTCATCGTGTCGAGCTGGGTCTTGCGTACCGTCATCTACTGGGCCATCCCGCGATACGGCTACTTCATCAGCGTGATGCTCGTCTTCTTCTCTGCGCTGACCATCGATGCGTTGATCGGGGTCGCCCGCCGGGAGGATCACGCCGAGGGGTGACGGTGCAGAATGGCTGGCTCGCATCCATTCGCAGTTCGATGGTGAAGCGATCTTCCATCGGACGGTGCTGTCGCCGTATACGTGGCCGGTCAATCGCACCGGCAATCCTGCATTGGCGCTGCCCATCACCGGCTCGGGAGGGCCTCCGGCGAGCCTGCAACTGATCGGACCGCGCTTCGGCGAGGCGCCGCTGCT
>BTQG01000032.1:0-23166 GCA_036985755.1 Acidimicrobiia bacterium
TCGCCGACAGGCCAGTTGGCTCGAACGGTCGAGAGCAACTCGCCGTTGTAGACCACGATCTCATCCGCCAGCCCATTCTCGTCGGCGCTCATCGCCACAATCCCGCCCGGTGTGTCGAGAAACGGTCCATTGTGCCTGACCAACTCGGTCCAGGTCTCTCCGTCCTCGGAAACGAGGATTGCCGCTGATCCAAACTCGTCGCCGGGCGGCCCCCACGGCCAGGTCGATTCCCAGGAGAATCCGAGTGGGTGGCGACCGGCGAGCGCTGCGGTCGGTGCGTCGTATGGAACCGGCACCCACGTCACGCCATCGGTGGTGGAGCGTGCCACGCTCAGGCCGGGGGTCGAATCTTCGAACTCGGGGCAATCCATCCGGTGCACGACGGTGCCGTCGGCCTGATCAAGGTCTTGGCCACAGCCCTGGTGCGTGGCCGTGCCGAGGGGCGTCACGAGTTCCAGCCGCCCGTCGATGGACGCATACAGGTCGAGCATCTCGCTGGGGAGGAAGATGTGGGCCCCGCCGCTCCCATAAGAGAAATCTGCCACAGCGTTCTCGATGAAGGCGACCTGGTTTCCGGACTCGGCGAGGACGCTCACCCCATCGGCCTCATTGATGATCGTGACCCTCCCCAGACACACTTCTTCGCCGTCGGAACCACGGCCCCTCACCGACAATTCGCCTGATCTCCCGCCCGAGTAACACGAGTCCAGATCGTCATGCGCGATGTCGGTGTATCCGGGGGGCAGATCGAGGATCGATTCGTAATCGATGGTGAGTTCCCAGTCGACGGCGACGAGGCTCGTGTTGTCGATCCGCGCCTTGCCGCTGACCCCCGGCGCCCAGCGAGACCCGAACGGGGCCGGTCCCTTCAGGTCCCGCAGATCGGCTTCGGATGCCACTTCTTCCCACGATGGATCGCCCGAGGACCACGAAGCCAGATCGGCGAACCAGAGGCCAGCCCCGGCTCTTGTCAGCCAGATGCCGATCGGCGACGGCTCGACCTCGAACGCATCGAATGTCTCGGGCATTGGGCCGTTCGATCCCGCCGGGATCGGGACCTCCGCCCAGTCGAATCCGTTCGACGACAGATACACCAGTGGCACCTGGAAGTCCTCGGCGCGAGTCGCCACGAGGCCAACCGGTGTCTCGTCGAAAGAGTACCCGCCACCCGACGGAACACTTCCTTCGTGTCTTGTCCAGGTCACCGACTCCGCGGCGCGTGGCGGAGCTGTCGCAGTCGGCTCGGGCACGGTGGTGTCGGGCGTGGTGGGGACCGTCGTCTCCGGGACGGTGGTCTCGGGGACGGTGGTTTGGGGAATCGTCGTCTCGGCGGGCTCACCCGCAGGAGGGACGCTGTCGCTGAACCGTGCCAGCCAGGTCACGCCACCAACGACGATCAGGATCAAGACAGCAGCAGCGACGGCGACCAGCCACCCGCGGCGGGGTGCAGTCCGCGGGGTAGGCATCGGCATCGGCAGTGGCACGATGGTGTCGATCACATCGTCGGCAGTCACCGGGCCCTGGCGTTCGTCGCAGTAGGTGCCGTATTCGGCGAGCTGGGTCAACAGGTCCTGGCTCATACTTCTACTCCGATCGAAAGCCGCAACGACGCCAGGCCACGCTCGGCATGGTTCTGCACCGTCGATTTCGCAACACCGAGCAGATCCGCCACCTCAGACATGGACCACTGGTAACAATGCATCAACACCACCACCTCACGTTGCCGGTCGGGGAGACCCTCCAGCGCCGAAGGCAACGACGGCTCGACCCACGGCAAACGAGACGAATCAACCGGGTAGAACACCGGACGCTGCCTACGGAACGACTTCCTCGCCCGGTCCCGACCAACCGCATACAGATAACCGGCCGGGTTGTCCATCGGCTGGATACGTTCCCAATTCTCCCAGGCGTAACCCATCGCATCGGCCGTTGCGTCCCTTCCCGCCTGAGTCCCCAGCGTCGCCGACAACGCCTGACGCAAACGAGGCTCGCTCTCACCAACGAAATCCCGAAAAGCGTCGATGTCGGTTTCGCTCCGTAACACCAGGCTCCCTTTCGGTCCTCTACCCAATGAAAGCAACCAAACACCAAGTCGTACCACATCGGCCCAGCGGAAGTTTCTGCGAGCACGCCCCGAGATGGTCGACGACGTCGCCGGCCGGCGCCGTCAGCCGTTCTTCCACACCGGACGGCGCTTCTCCAGGAAGGCCTCGATGCCCTCCACCCCGTCGTGGGTCGCCAGCAGCTCCTCGACGTAGAGACGCTCGGCCTCGTCGAGCCTGCGCTCGATCCCGGCCCGGCGCGGCTCTCTCATCGCCCTGGTCGCCAGACGCAGCGACAGGGCCGATCGAGGGACGAAGTGCTCGTTGACGAAGGTGTCGACGGCTGTGTCCAAGTCGGTGACGATGACGTTGACGATGCCGAGGCGCAGAGCCTCCTCGGCGCTGACATCGCGCCCGGTGAGCAGCACGTCCTCGGCGGCCCGCCCCGACAACAGCGCGGTCGCCGCCGGGGCGAAGACGCCGAGCCGGATCTCGGGACTGGCCAGGATCGCCCCCTCCTCGGCGATCACGATGCCGCAGGCGAGGACCAGCTCGAACCCGCCACCGAGACAACTGCCCTGCACTCCGGCCAGCGTGGGATAGGGAAACCCGATCAGGTCGCGGATGACACCGCCGAGAGCGGCCAGCATGTCGGGCGCCTTTTCTGGCAGGTGCTCCTCCACGCTGGCGCCGAATGAGAAGTGCTTGCCGGCCCCGCGCAGGACGAGGACCTTGCCCTCTTCGACCTCGCCGGCTGCAGCGATGGTCTGCCGGAGTTGCGCGCAGAGGGCGATGTCGATCACGTTGCCGGGAGCCTTGTCCAGGGTGATGGTGTGGACCGCTCCGTCGGACGAGACGTCGTGACCGACCCAGGTGTCGCTCACGAGCCGGACGGGTATTGCGGGGACACGGCCCTGATCAGGTCGTCGCCCCAGGTTTCGCCTGCGGCGAGGCGGCGACGGAGGTCGATGAAGTCGACCTCGCGCCCGACCTCGCGTGAGCCCTGATGGAACGCCTGGAACCCTGCCTTGGCCTCGGTCATCATGTTGAGCGACAGCCAGGCACGGTTGGACTCCCGGTTCTTGTCCCAGTGCTCGAGTTTCTTCTTGCGCAGCGATTCGATCGTCTTCAGCGTGCAGTCCGGCATCGTGTACAGGATCTTGCTCACCATGGCATCGACGCCCCGGTCGAGCATCTCGAGGTCGATCGTCCCCGACTTCAGCACCGTCTTTCCTGCCGCCAGCGCCTCGCCTTCCTTCGACTCCCCGTGGACGATCCTGCCCCACTCGTCGAGGTATCGATCGGTGATCACCAGCGGGTTGGGGACGAACTCGCCATCCAGCTTGAGCACGGGGAAGATGTCGTTGACGAGGCCGAGACGCAGCGCCTGGTGAGCGCTCCACGGCTCGCAGAGGACACAGCTGACCATGGCCTCGCCCCATCCCACGTACAGGTCGAGGAAATCGGTCGAGCCTCCATCCGGAGCGGAGCCGTGTTTTGGCCCCGCCTGGCCGAACCGGGCCAGATCGGAAGCCAGGGTGAAGTCGCAGGCCATCCCGATCTCCTGGCCGCCGCCGATGCGCATCCCGTTGACCCGGTTGATCACCGGCTTGTCGCAGGACAGGATCCCAGAGACCATGTCGTTGAACAGGCGCATGTATTGGCGGTATTCACCGGGGCGCCCTGCGTAATACTCGGAGTACTCCTCGGTGTTGCCGCCGGTGCAGAACGCCCGGTCGCCGGTGCCGGTGAAGACCACCGCCACCGCGGCGCGATCCACCGAGGCGCGGCGGAAGGCCAAGATGACGTCCTTGACCGACTCGGTCGTGTACGAGTTGAGTTGCTCCGGGTTGTCCAGGGCGATCCACACCGCATGCAGGCCGTCGACGGGCGCGCCCTCGTGGTCGTACACCGGGCGCTCCTCGTAGAGGACGCTGGTGAATTCGTAGTCGGGGACCAGATCGTGGCTTACAAAGTCCATGGTTGTTGCACCTTTCATGGGACGAGGATCGTTCGCCGGGCGTCGCTCCGCCCGTGTGCGTCGGCGAGGACCGTGGTGACCTCGCTCATCGGGACCTTGTGAATGAAGGGAAGCAGCTTCACCCTGCCGGACGTGACCAGTTCTATGGCCTCGGGATACCGCTGCGGTGGGCAGCCCCAACTGCCGAAGGCGGTGGCGTCGAACGCCATCAGGTTCGACAGCCTGATGGACACCTTCTCCCTGGTGAACCCGACCACCCCGAGGGTGGCTGCGGGGCCCAGCAGACCGTAGGCGGTCTCCTGTCCGGCGGGGGTGCCGGAGCACTCGAAGATCTTCCAGCCGGTGTACGACAAGCCGAAGGCTGCTGCCTGCTCTCTCACCCGGTCCCGAACCTCTCGTGCCGAGAGATCCCGTGCGTTGACCGTCGCCGCCGCCCCGTGCTCGAGGAGGGGCTCGAGGTGGGCATCGTCGATGTCCACGGCGACGACGGTCGCCCCACGTGCCGCTGCGATCTGCACCGCGTAGGTCCCGACACCTCCGGTGCCGACCACCACGACGAAGTCTCCGTCCGAGACCTCCGCCCGCCGCACCGCTTGGAGCGGTGTGGTCACGGCGTCGGCGATCACCGACAGGTCGGCCAGGTCGTATTCCGGCGGCAGGTTCTCCACCGCGGAGAGGCCGGTCGCCGGCACCGTCACATGGGTGGCAAATCCGCCGTCGAGATCGTTGCCGGGCATCACCTGGTCGGCGCACACGTTGCCCCGGCCCGAGGTGCACAGGTCACACCGCTCGCACGGGATGACGGCGGGCACGATGACGTCCTTGCCGATCCAGTCCCCTGCCCCGTCCCCCGCCTCCAGGACGCGGCCGCTGATCTCGTGCCCGAGCACGAGCGGGAGGTCGGCTCGCGTCTTGACCGCACCGTCGAAGAATCCGATGTCGGTGTGACACACACCGCACCCGGCGACCTCGATGAGCACCTCGCCGGCTCCCGGCTCCCTGGCGGCGCCTTCGAACCACTCGAGGGGCTGGCCCGGCTCCACCAGGCGCCACGAATATCGATCGCGCTCAGGCATGGCCGGCCGCCAGGTCACGCAGCGCTCGGGCGACGTAGACGACGATCATCCACTTCCGGTAGCGCGAGCCCAAGTCGGTGTTGTCCATCGGTCTCACCGGACCGGTGGCGAGCCGGGCCGCCTCCTCGATGACCTCTTCGGTGAATCGGCGTCCGACGATGTACTCCTCCGCTTCCGTGGCCCGCCGCGGTGCCGACGCCACCGCTCCGAGAACGAGGCGGGCGCTGATACACGTCCCCGAGTCATCGAACCGGGCGGCGGCGGCAACTCCGAGAATCGGGAAGTCGATCGATCCACGCCGGCGCAGCTTGTGGTAGGTGGCCCTTCCGACCTCGGGAGGCAGAACGAGCTCGACCAGGATCTCATCCGGCGCCTTCGTCAGATACGCGATTCCGTCGTTGCGGTACAGGTCCTCCACCGGCAGCACCCGCTCGCCCTGGAGGCCCAACAGCCGGACCGATGCGTCGAGGGCGATCGACACCGGGCCGAGGTCGGTGGAGCTGACGGCCCAGCAACGATCACTCTTTGGGGCCACCCAGCAGGTGTCGCCGCCGTCCTTCAGGCAGTAGCCGCTGGCCCTGCGCCAGCTGTCGGACATGTCGATCCAGTTGCACCGCGTGTCGACGCACAGGTTGCCCCCGATCGTGGCGGCGTTGCGCAGCTGGGGCGATGCCACTTCGCCGGCCGCCTGGGCGAGCACCCTGGGAACCTCGAGCGACGCTTCGATCTCGGGAAGCAGCGTCGAGGCGCCGATGAGGCAGCGCCCCTCTTCATCGGTCCGGATTCCCCGCATCTCGGCGACCTCCGAGAGCGACACCAGCGTGTCCGGTGTCATCTGCCGGCGCTTCATTTTCGGGAGGAGATCGGTGCCGCCGCCGACGACCATCACCGAGCGATCGGGATCGGCGAGCAGCTCGACCGCTTCCTCCAGCGTTGCCGGGGTGAGGTACTCGAAGGCCGGAAGCGGCATGGTCATGGGGCGACAAACTCCTCTGGGGGCTCCACCCGGATGATCTCGGGGAATTCGAAGTCGGGAATGCCTGCCGGCCCGAATCGACCTTCCCCGCCCCGGGCCGCGTCGCGCAGGGCGGAGATGACTTTGTCGGGAGTCATCGGGACCTCGTCGATGCGAATGCCCAGTGCGTCGTGAACCGCATTGACGACTGCGGGAATCACGGGGAGCAGGGGCCCCTGCCCGGCCTCCTTGGCGCCAAACGGCCCCTCCGGGTCGATGGATTCGATGAGGATCGTCTCCACCGGTGGCATCTCGAGTGCGGTGGGGATCTTGTAGTCCAGCAATGAAGGGCCCCGATGTAATCCGCCTCGGAAGGCCTGCTCCTCGAGTAATGCCTCGCCGAGGCCCATGTAGACGCTGCCCTCGACCTGGCCTTCGACCAGGAGCGGGTTCAGCGCCTTCCCGATGTCGTGAGCAAGCCAGACCCGCTCCACCTCCACCGTGCCGGTTTCGGCATCGCAGCCGACCTGGACGACGCATGCCGAGTAGCTGTACGCCGGTGAGGGCCCCACACCGGCCCCCCGATAGGGACCTGCCAGATCGGGGGCGCGATAACTCCCGGACTCGATGAGGGGGCCGGTGGCGGCGATGGCAAGGCGTACCGCCTCCGGCCACGCTACCCCGCTCTCCGGGTCGCCGTCGACGGTGATACGGCCCGCGGCCGGGCTGAGGTCGGCAGGATCGGCCTCCAGCTCGTCGGCCACGGCCCCCACGACGCGTGACCGGATCTTCTCGGCTGCCTCGAGCGCCGCGTTGCCCGCCATGAACGTCACCCGGCTGGAGTAGCTCCCCAGATCGACCGGGGTGAGGTCGGTATCCGCCGTCACCATGGCCAGATCACCGGGTTCGAGGCCGAGACTCTCGGCGACGACGGTAGCCAGCATCGAGGTCGAGCCCTGGCCGACGTCGACGGCCATCGAGTACACCGTCACCCCGCCGCCGCGGTCGACCTTTATCTGGACCTCGGACTGGGGCATGTCGTTGAAGTAGATGGGTAGTCCGGCCCCCGACATGTAGGCCCCCACCGCCAGCCCGATGCCGCTGCCCTCAGGAAGCCGGCCGTGCTTGTCGGCGAAGCCGGAGGCTTCGGCCACTTCCTCGATACATTCGCTGAGTGCGCAACTGGTGATACGGAGGTGGTTGACGGTCTTGGAGAAGGGCTGCACGGCGTTGCGGAGGCGAATCGATATGGGATCCAGGCCAAGGTCTTCGGCCGCCTTGTCCAACTGGCACTCGAGGGCGAACCTCGGCTGAGGCGTCCCGTGGCCCCGCTTGGGCCCACATGCGGGTTTGTTGGTGAACACCCGTACCCCTTCGAAACGATAGTTCGGGATCCGGTAGGTGGTGGTTTGCAGAGCGCCGGTGTAGTACAGCGTGGCGATGCCGTAACTGCTGTAAGCGCCGCCGTCGAGGAACGACTTGAAGTGCATAGCGGTGATCCGGCCGTCGCGCTCGAAGCCGGTCTTGATCCACATCAAGACCGGATGACGGCCCCGGTGTGCGTAGAAGACCTCTTCCCGAGTCAGGGTGATCTTGACCGGCCGGCCGGTGAGCATGGAGAGCTTGGCCGCAGAGAGCTCATGGGAGAACGGATCCGTCTTGCCGCCGAACCCGCCTCCGCTCGGGGTGGCGATCACCCGGATGCGGCCCGCCGGGAGCTCGAGCACCTTCTCGAGCGTGCGATGCACGTAATGGGGAACCTGGGTCGAGGACCACAGCGTGAGCTTTTGGTCGGCGCCGAATGAAGCCAACGCGGCATGGGTCTCCAGTGCGGCGTGATTGTTGCCTCGGAAAAAGAAGACGTCCTCGCGGATGTGGTCGGCGACGGCCATGCCCTCGTCCAGATCACCGAACTCGAGGGCCGCCGATCGGTGCACGTTCTGGCCAGGGCCCTCGCCGTGGATGAGGGATTGGTCGTCGGCCAGCGCCTGATCGAGGGTCACGACCTCGTCCAGGGGCTTGTAGCCCACATCGATCAGCTCGAGGGCCTGCTCTGCGGTCTCGGCGTCGATTGCGGCCACCGCGGCCACGGGCTCCCCGACATAGCGGACCCGGTCGACCGCAAGCGCATGCTCGTCCTGGCTGACGGGGAGGATGCCGTAGGCGATGGGGAGGTCGGCGCCGGTGATGATGGCTTTCACGCCCGGCAACGCTGCGGCGCGGCTGGTATCGATGTCGGTGATCAATGCATGGGCCTGCGTGCTGAGGAGGTGGCGGCCGAACAGGGTGCCCGGTGGGCGCAGGTCATCCGCGTATTGGGTCTGGCCCGTGACCTGGTCCATTGCGTCGACTCGCGGGTAGGACCGACCGACCACCGCGTAGTCGCCGCCCATCAGCCCTGGCTCCTGGACGCCGCCAGTTGCACCGCGTCGAGGATCTTGTTGTAGCCGGTGCAGCGGCACAGGTTTCCCGCCAGGGCGTGGTTGATCTCATCGGGCGTAGGGTCGGGCGTCTCGTCGAGCAACGCCCTGGCGGTGAGCAGCATGGCGGGAGTGCAGTAGCCGCACTGGGCAGCGCCGAGCTCGGCGAAGGCGGTTTGCAGTTCGTGTGGCCGTCCGTTCTCTGCGAGACCTTCGACGGTCGTCACGGAGCGGCCCTCGGCCCTGCGGGCCAGCGTCAGACAGGACAGCACCGGGCGCCCGTCGAGCAGCACGGTGCAGGCGCCGCACTCACCCAGGTCACAACCGTGCTTGGTACCGGTCAGCCTGAGGTCCTCACGCAGGACCTGGAGCAACGTGCGGTGGTCGGTCACGAGCAGCCGATGGGTCTCGCCGTTCACCTGTAGGGCAAGGACATGATCCGTCATCGGCGGCAGTTCTCTCGACATATGGGGCCAGGGTACCCGCATCGGCCGGCCGGGGACCGGCCCTGCGGCACCGCTGGGAGCCGGCTCCCGAGCCGCGCTCGAGGATCTCTCCTGCGAGACGTTCGAGGTCTCGGCAGCCCCCCGTCGATAATCGTTTGCCTGAGGTGCGGGCGATGAAGCACACTGCGCCGGTGGACGTGACGTTCTTCGACCGCGAGATCGAGACCCTCCCCAGGGATCGCCTCCGCGCCCTCCAGGAGGCGAAGCTCGCCGCGGTTCTGGAGCAGACCTACGGCAGCAACCGCGTCGTCACGGCAAAGCTCGATGCCGCGGGCGCCGCGCCGGTAGAGGTACGCACCCTGGAGGATCTCGCCGGCCTGCCGTTCACCACGAAGGCGGAGCTCATCGCCGCGCAGGACGAAGGTCCGCTCAGCGCCAACTGCACGTTCCCGGAGTCGGCCTACACCCGGATCCACCAGACGTCGGGGACGACGGGCCCTCCGCTGCGGGTTTTCGACACCGCGGAGAGCTGGGACTGGTGGGGGCGCTGCTGGGGGTTCGTGCTCGCCGGTGCAGGCCTCACCGCCGTGGACCGGTTGTTTGTGCCATTCTCGTTCGGCCCCTTCATCGGATTCTGGGCGGCCCTCGGCGGCGCGGAGCGCATCGGCGCCCTGATGATTCCCGGCGGGGGCCGATCATCGGTGCAACGGCTCCGGCTCATGGCGGACCTCGGGGTCACCGCAATGTGCTGCACCCCCACCTACGCGTTACGACTGGTCGAGTTGGCCAGGGAGGAGGGCTTCGACCTGTCTGAGATTCCGATGCGGACCACGGTGCATGCCGGGGAGCCCGGCGCCCTCCTTCCCGCCGTCAAGGCCCGCATCGAGGAGGCGTGGGGAGCGAAGTGCTACGACCACGCCGGAGCTTCGGAGGTTGGGGCCCTCGCTTTCGAGTGCCAAGCCCAGGAGGGGGCGATCCACGCCATCGACAGTGAGTTCATCGTCGAAGCGATCGACCCGGCGACGGGGCGACCGGTCGCCGCCGGAGAAGAGGCCGAGCTCGTCGTCACCAACCTGGGCCGGATCGGGTACCCGATCGTCCGGTACCGCACCGGAGATGTGGTCCGTGTGGACGACACGCTCTGCTCCTGCGGGCGGACCTTCACCCGCTTCACCGGAGGGATCATCGGGAGAGCCGACGACATGATCGTGGTCCGCGGGGTCAACATCTATCCAGCCGCGGTCGAGAACCTCCTGCGGCGCCACGAGGCCGTGGACGAGTTTCGGGTGGCGATCACCAGGGATCGCGAGATGGCGGAGATCCACATCGAGATCGAGTTGCGGGAGGGCGCAGACGGTGACGCCACGACGCGTGCCGTGCAATCGGCGTTCGAATCCATGCTCGGCCTGCGGCCGCAGGTAACGAGGGTGCCCCGGGGCACCCTTCCCAGATTCGAGTTGAAGGCGCAGCGCTTCGTGACCGACTGATCCGGCACTAGTCGGGGGACGCGGCGGCCTGGGAGACCCATCGCTTGGCGATGAAGTTCCGGACGGTGGGGATCACGCCCTGGGGAAGGAAGAGGAACAGCAGCAGGATGAGGGCCCCGAAGACAAGCAACCGCAGCTGGCCAAACCCGATCAACACTTCGTCCACGATCGTGAACGTGACCGCCCCGAGGATCGGTCCGAAGAGCGTGCCGATGCCGCCGAACGCGAGCATCACTATCACCACGACGTCGACCTTGGCGAATCCGTAGGTGGTGGGGCTGACTCGGCCCTCGGTGAACGCATAGGTCGCCCCGGCCAGCCCGAGCATCGTCGCGCCGATCAGGGCCCCGTAGACCCGGTAGCGAGCGACGTCGACGCCGGCCAGTTCGGCGGTGACTTCGTCGTCGCGCAAGGCACGCCATGCCCAGCCGACGTGGGATCGCCGCAACAGCCCGTGCACGAGCAGAAACCCGAGCACGAGGGCGAGCATCACGTAGTACGGCGGGATCCGCTCCCTGAGGAAGGAGTTGGCGCCGGACTCGATGAAGAAGCCGTTTTCTCCGCCGGTGAGGTTACCGAGGCCGAGCAGCAGAGCTTCGAAGGTGAGCGAGAAGATGAGCGTGATGATCCCGGTGAAGATGATGCCGAGCGAGCGTCGCACCGCGACGAAGCTGAGCAACCCGCCGGTCAGGCCGGAAGCGAGCGTTGCCAGCACGATGCTCACGACGACGGGCAGCCCGACGGTGTCGGCGAGGATGGCGCCACCGTAACCACCGATCCCGGCAAGGGCGCCAACAGAGAGGAACAGCTGGCCCGTGCTGCCGAAGATCACGTTGAAGCCGATCGTGTAGCAGGCAAAGGCGAGCCCCAGCACGGCGACCCCCATGAGCACCCCGGAGTCGCCCACCCACAGCGGAACGAGTGCGAGTGCCGCACCCACGGCCGCGATCGAGAGGAGCAGCGACCGGAGCGTTCTCGAGGGGCGTCTCCCGACTTCCCCGACGAGGGAGGAGGTCCCGGTTGCCAGACGGTCGCTCACTCCTTGACTCCCAGCAATCCAGAGGGGCGGATCAGGATGGTCACCGCGGCGGCGCCGAGCAGGATGACCAGGGACATGAAGGTGCCGATCAGGTCGGCGGCGATGACGTTGACGATCCCGAGGATGAGCCCGGCGAGGAGCGCTCCCGCGACGCTGCCAAGGCCTCCGACCACGGTGACGATCAAGGCGAACACGGTGATCGAGAACCCGGCCTGTACGTCCACAGGGACGACCATCGACCGGGTCACTGCGACCAGCGCAGCGAGGACGCCGCTCACGATGAGGATCAACCGCATCATGCGCGCCGGATCGATGCCTACCAGCCGGGCACCCTCCTCGTCCTCGATGACCGACCGCACTGCCCGTCCCAGGGTGCTGAACCGGAAGAAGGCGAAGAGCGCGGCAAAGGTGACGAGTGTGATCGCCGACGCCACCAGGCTTCCCCGCCGCATGGGAACGCCGAGGATCTCAACGGGCCCGCCTCCGATGAACAGGCTCAAGGCCTTCAGCGGATAGCGCCAGTTGAGGAAGCCGTCGACGATGAAGGCAACGCCCAGCGTCAGCAGCAGGCTGAGCAGCACCCGTGCCTCGCCCTGGAGGCGGTATACCGGGCGCAGGATCGTCTGGTCGAGGAGCAAACCGAGCAGTCCGCCGGCGACGAGTCCGAGCGCAACCGCCGGCAGGGCGGGGACGCCGGCGTCGATGGCGAACACCACCACCATGGCGGAGATGACCGCCATCTGCCCGTACGCGAAGTTGAGCACGCCACCGAGCCCGTAGACGAGGGTGAGCCCGGCTGCCAGCAAGCCGAATTGGAGCCCGAGCACAATGCCGTCGAGGACGTTGGCGATCACGCGATGCCCAGGTAGGCGCGGCGGACGTCGGGATCCGCAGCCAGCTTGGCCGAGGTCCCCTCGGTTCGGATGCGGCCGTTCTCGAGGACGTAGCCGCGATCGGTGAACGCCATCGCCAACGGAACCTGTTGCTCGGCCACCAGCACGGTCAAGCCTCGCTTTCGCAGCACGCCAAGGGCCTCATAGGCCTCGGCGGCGAGTTTGGGGGCGAGACCGGTTGTGGGCTCGTCGAGGACGATGAGGCTGGGATTCGACATCAGCGCCCGGCCGACGGCCAGCATCTGCTGTTCACCACCGCTCATCGTGCCGGCGGTCTGCTTGCGCCGTTCGTCGAGGCGGGGAAAGAGATCCATGACAAGCGTCATCGTCTCTAGATCGGGGCGCTTGGGATACGCTCCGAGCGAGAGGTTCTCCAAGACGGTCATCCTGGGGAAGAGATGACGTTCGGCTGGGACGAAGCTGATCCCGCGGCGGACGACTCGCTGAGCCGGCACCCCGGTGATGTCCTCCCCCTGGAAGCGCACCTCGCCAGAGGAGGGGGCGATCAAGCCGATCACCGACCGGAACAGCGTGGTCTTTCCGGCGCCGTTGGATCCGATGATCATCACCGCCTCACCCGGGTCGATGTGGAAGGCGATGTCCTTGACGACGTCGTTACCTTCGTAGCCTGCGGAGAGGCCGCTCACCTCAAGCATCGGGGATACCGCCCGTTCCCAGGTAGGCCTCGATCACCGATTCGTCGCGCATGACCGCCTCGGCGGGCCCTTCGGCGAGCACCCTCCCGAACTGGAGCACGACGACCCGCTCGGCGAGGCTCATCACCGCAGCCATGACGTGCTCCACCCAGACGACGGTCACGCCGAGCCCGTCGCGAATCCTTCGCACCATCTCGATCGACGAGCGTAGCTCGGCGTCGTTGAGACCGGCCATCACCTCGTCGAGGAGCAGCAAGCGGGGCCGGCCCGACAACGCTCTGGCGAGCTCGAGAAACCGCTGCTCGTGAAGGTTGAGGTTTCCGACGTGGCTGTGGCGACGATCACCGAGGCCGACGAGGGTGAGCATCTCGTTGCCGATCTCGAGCGCATCGGCCTCGTCCTGGAGTCCGGCCGGCGAGCCGAACATGGCGCCGACCGCGGCGTTCTCGAGCACGGTCATCGTCGGAAAAGGGCGGGGTGTTTGCTGCACCATGGCGACACCGAGACCGCGGACCCGGTGACTCGACAACCCGGTGACGTCCTCTCCACCGAAGGTGACCGTCCCGCGGGTCGGTTTTTCGAGACCAACGATCAGCTCGAGGAGCGTGCTCTTCCCTGCGCCGTTGGGGCCGACGATGGCGAGGATCTCGCCCTCGTCGGCCCCAACCGTCACTCCGTCGACGGCCGGAAGACCGCCGTATGACTTCCCGACCTCATCGAGCTCGAGAAGGGGCACCTGCTACGGCACATATGGTTCGAGCGGGTCGGCGTGGACCAACAACTCGAACCACCAGTCACCAGCCTCGTTGACGCCCTCGGGAGCCGGCCCGGCGGTGATCATCGTGAAGATCGGCTGGGCTTCGGCCAGCTCGCCCCATTCGGTCCAGCTCATCGTAAAGGCGTAGCCCGGTAGATCGAAGGAGTTGGCGTGCATGTACCCGGCGATCGCCACCGGATCGTCGCCAACCTCACCGACCGCCTCAGCGACCATCGTGACGATCCCGTAGCCGGCGACGGCGTCGTCCGACATGAACTCGTTGTCGGAGAACGCCAGGTAGCGCTTGGCAAGGTCCTGGTAGCTGTCGCTGAAATAGTCGGCGCAGGAGAAGTCCGAATACCGCCCGACGGCGAGCTCCTGCAGGCCCCCGACCACCCTGTCCGGCGGCGTCCACGCGCCGGTGACCGGAACGCCTCCGGCGAGGTCTGCGGACAGCGTCACGATCGACGCGTTGCCAGGCGGATGGCCGGTGGCGATGATCATCTCGGCGCCGGCATCAGCCATCGCCCTGACGAAGGGGGTGAAATCGGTCGTCGGGGGAACCGGTGCGACCTGGATTTCGCCGTAGTCGACGCCGGAACCCTCGAAGGCGGTCTCGACGGCCGACTTGATGGCCTGTCCCCAGGCGTAGTCGGCGACGATGACCCCGACGTTGGTGAGGCCCTGCGCCTTGGCGTACTGGAGAATCGGCCCGGCGACCATGGGTGCGGCCGGGAGACAGGTGCGGAAGGTGTAACGGCTGTCCACAGTGAGCGCTGCCTGGGTGCCGGACTTCACCAGGAACAGCGGTACCTGCATCTGCTCGGCCACCGGGGCGACCGGCGCGCCGACGCCACTGGAAATGGGGCCGCCTACGGCGACCACGCCGTCTTCGACGAGTCGCTCGAAGCGGTCGGCGCCGATGTCGGCGTCGTTCTCGGAGTCCTGCTCGACGAGCTCGAGCATGCGACCGTCGACGCCTCCGGCATCGTTGATCTCCTGCACCGCCAGCCGCATCCCGTCTCGAACGTTGACACCCCAGGGGGTGAAGGTCGAGGTCAGATCGGTCAGCATGCCGATCTTGATCGGCTCGGTGCTCGCCGGCTCGGTGCTCGCCGGCTCCGTGGTCTCGGTTGCGCCGGCGGTCGTAGTCGTCGCTTGAGCCGCCGCCTGGGTCGTCGTGGTCGTGTCGTCGGTGCTCGAGCACGCCGCCGCTAGGACGACGAGGACAGCGAATACGACCAGTATTCTCGATCTCTGAAGGTTGATCCTCATTGCTTCCTCCTGTTGAGGAGCGTGTTCGCCCCTTCGCCACGATGCCTGGATTGTGCCGCCAGCCCAGACCGTCGCTCGCAACCTTACCGACCCGCTCTTACCCGCGGCAAGCGACCCCAACCACCGGTCCAAGCAGGCTTTGCCATCGGCTCTGTGGCTCAGGCTCCGCAGCGAACGACCGCTCCGGGCTGCGCAGGGGTCAAAGGGATGATCTCACCTGTGTGAGCACCGCAGCACGACATCGTTGGCGGAAGGCGTCGTGGTTGGTCTGCCAGTCGTCCGTCTGGAGCCATTGCAGGAATGATCCTTCGATCAGCGCCCGCATGTCGATCGCGGCTGAAACCGGGTCGACCACATCAAAGATGCCCGCGTTCATTCCGGTCTCGATCACCTCTTGGTACAGGCCGTTGATAATCAGCGTCGCGGTCTTCCCGAGGTCGTCGAAACCCGGAGACCGCGTCTGGTGCTCGACGCCGTCCAGATAGAATCGGAAAAAATCTCGATTGGCCTCGGGCGCGATCCAGACTGCATCGATCACCGCGGAGATCGCATCGACGGGATTGGCGGTGTCGGCGAGCGCCTCTCGGACCCGAATCGCCGTGGCACTGAGCACCCACTCCATCGCAGCCAGGGCGAGCTTGTCCTTGGAGTCGAAGTAGTAGAGGAGGAGTCCCTTGGATACCCCGGCCTCGGCGGCAACCCGGTCGAGCGGCGTGCGATGCACGCCTTCTCTCGCCATCACCCGGTAGGCAGCGCGAAGAATCGCGCCGCGGCGCTCCTCGGTCGACACCGAGGTGCTGCTACGGGAGCTTGACATAGAGGAAGTCCTGCTCCTTGTTCTGTATGCCTCGCTGCGGTTGAGCAATCCAACCGGCGAATTCTCCTGGTTCGAACTGTGGCTGCATCAACTCCTCGATGAAGACCCGGTCGTCCGAAGTCGGTAGCCAGGCCGACTTCTTCGCTTCGAAGGTCTGGGTGTCGACGATGTCCCCCGTAGGAGAGACGGACAGCTCGGCGAACTCGCCGACCTCTCTGTTGAAGGCGACGTGGGGCATGGTGATCTCGAAGTCGATGTCGCGGCTCGATAGCTCTCGGTTCCAGCGGGTGATCCCGCCCCGGCAGTCTTCGATGAAATCGTTCCGAAGGCGTGCGTTGAGCGCGTTGAGCGCCGGCGCCTCGACCAGTCGCAGCTCGCCGTCGACCAGCTTCATCACGGGGTAGGTGTCGTCGTGCAGTCGGTGGTCGTCCTGCAACTGGTCCTCGTGGTACCGGCCCTTGACACCGGCGTTGAAATAGTTGGCGGCGTTGGTGGATTCCTCCGAACCGAACAGATCGAGCGTCAGGGAGAAGTGCACGTTGGTCTTGCGTTGGATCGTCGGCAGATCGACCACCCCCAGCGCCCGTACCGCTTCGATGTCGTACGGATCCTCGATCCCCGCCGACGTCATCGCCTCCGCGGTTCTCTGCACGATCCGCTTCACCCCCGTGTACCCCACGAACATGTGGTGTGCTTCCTCTGCGAGCATGAATCGGCAGGTGCGCGACAGGGGGTCAAAGCCCGACTGGGCCAGCGCTTCGAGCTGCATCTTCCCGTCACGGTCGGTGAAGTAGGTGAACATGAAGAACGAGAGCCAGTCGGGTGTCTCTTCGTTGAAGGCGCCCAGCATGCGGGGCTTCTCTTCGCTGCCCGACTGTCGTTCCAGGAGCTCGTGAGCCTCGTCGCGACCGTCACGCCCGAAGTGCTTCTGCAGGAGGTACACCATGGCCCATAGGTGGCGGCCTTCCTCGACGTTGACCTGAAACAGGTTTCTCATGTCGTAGAGCGACGGCGCGATGGAGCCGAGATGGCGTTGCTGTTCCACCGAGGCCGGCTCGGTGTCACCCTGGATGACGATCAGACGGCGCAGCATCGCCCGGTAGGCGCCGGGCACCTCCGTCCAGGCGGGCTCGCCGACATGCTCGCCGCACGGGATCGTCCGGTCAGCCACGGCGGGAGCCAGCAGGATGCCCCACCGATACTCGGGCATCTTCACGAAGTCGAACTTCGCCCAACCCTCCTTCTCGACGCTGACGGCGGTACGGAGGTAGACGTCGGCCATCTGAAATCCTTCCGGCCCCATCGACCTCCACCAATCGAGGTACCCGGGATGCCACTTTTCGAGAGCACGTTGCAGCTTGGGATCGTCCGCCAGGCCGACATTGTTCGGAATCAAGGCGTCGTAGTCGACCGTCTCTGTCATCAGACTCTCCTCGTGTCGTACTTGGGTCGGCGACCGGTGCCGTAGCTCCGTAGGGCACCGGCTTCTCCCGAAGCGTTGGGTCTCTGGAAGACCCAGTTCTGCCACGCGGTGAGCCGTCCGAAGATCTTGGTTTCCATGGTCTCGGGACCGGGAAAGCGCAGGTTCGCTTCCATTGCGGTGAGGGCATCGGGTGAGAAGGACGCGCGTTCCTCCAGAATGATGCGGATCTCATCGTCCCAGTCGACGTCGTCCATCACGTCGGTGACAACGCCGACGGCGAGGGCCTCCTGGGCATCGAGCCGTTCACCAACGACCGAAGTGGCCGCCTCCAGCGCCGATTCGTCTCCCCAAAAACGTGCCTCCAGCCGGGTCAGGTCGTTCGCCATCGGCAAGGGCCCGGTGTTGGAGCCGGTGAGCTCCAACGCGGCGTCGGCGCCTCCTGCGTCACGACTCCCTTCCAGCATGTAGGCGCGGTCGGAGGCCAGGACGATCTCGGCGAGGAATCCGCTGAAGCAGCTACCGGGCTCGACGAGGGCGATCATGGTCCGCGACGTCATGTCGATCCTTTTCAGGATACGTTTCCAGTAGAGGACGACCTCGCGGACCAGCCAGTGCTCTGCGTGTTCCAACAGGAACGCGTCGTAGCTCTCCACCAGATCGGCGTCGCCTTCGCTCCGGAACACGAAGATGCCTGCGTCCATCTCGTTGACCCGCATGTGCAGAATCGCATCATCGAGCTCCCGTCCCAGGCGCAGCGGCCAGAAGCCTGCGGTGATCCCGGCGGGCTCGGACGGTGGCGGGCCATCCGGCCCGGTGATCGTCATCGTGGCGATCCGCGTCGGCCGGTCGATTTCGATCCGAAGGCTGCTGTAGTCCACGCCGTCGTCGCTGAAGGTTCGGGTGAGCTCGGTCAGCTCCACGCCCTCGGCATCGGTGGGGCGATCGGTTTCGCGGGCCATCTGATCCGCTCGCGCCGATACCGTGTCGCGAAACTCGGACCGCGGGACGAGTTCGTCGACCAGGCCCCAGTCGAGGGCCTTTTTCCCTTTCACTCCCTCCTCCACGGTGCTGAACACGTCGGCTCGATCGCGTCGAACGTGGCGCTTGTCGACCAACCGGGTGAGACCGCCGGTGCCGGGAAGCACCCCGAGCAATGGGACTTCCGGAAGTGCCACCGACGCGTTCCCGTCGTCCATGAGCATGATGCGGTCGGTGGTGAGCGCCAGCTCGTATCCACCGCCGGCCGCGGTGCCGTTGATGGCAGCGACATAGCGTTGACCCGAGTTGGCCGAGGCGTCTTCGATGGCGCTGCGGGTCTCGTTGGTGAACTTGCAGAAGTTGACCTTCAGAGAATGGTCGGCGGAGGCGAGCATCCCGATGTTCGCTCCAGCGCAGAACACCCGGTCTCTTTGCGATTCGATGACGACGGCGCCGACCTCCGGGTGCTCGAATCTGACTCGCTGCACTGCGTCGTAGAGCTCGATGTCGACGCCGAGATCGTAGGAGTTCAACTTGAGCTCGTACCCGTCGTCGAGCCCGCCGTCGGGGTCGACATCCATGTCGAGATAGGCGATGCGCTCGTCAACGGTGAGCTTCCAGTGCCGGTACCGATCGGGGTGGGTCTGGAAATCGATCATCAGGTGGCTCAATCTAAACTGACCAGTCAGTCAACGTTGTCGCAGCCACCCTGGGATACCGGCCCTCGACCACGGCGATCCATCCACCCTCAGTCGTCGCGCAGCTTGAAGCGCTGCACCTTGCCGGTGGCGGTCCGGGGAAAGTCGTCGACGAAATCGATCACGTGGGGGAACTCATACCGCTGCAGCTCCGCCTTGCACCACTCCTGCAGCTCCCCGATGAGGCGATCGTCACCCACTGCGGTGGTGTCGCTCAGAATCACGAACGCCTTGATGCGGGACCGAAGGTCGATCTCGGCCAGCACCACCGCGGCTTCGCTCACCTCCGGATGCTCCATGAGCCGATTCTCGATCTCGATCGGGCTGACCCACAGGCCCCCGATCTTCATCATGTCATCGACGCGTCCCTCGTAGATGAAGTACCCGTCCTCGTCCTCGTGGTACCGGTCGCCGGAAAGGAACCACTCATCTCGGATCTTGGCCTTGGTGCGCTCGGGCTGATTCCAATACAGCGTTGGCGCGCTGGGGCCACGGACCCACATCTCGCCGGCCTCCCCCTTCTCGCACGGAAGCCCGTCCCGGTCCCGGATCTCGACGTCGTAGTCGCCACAGGGTGTGCCCGAGGTCCCCGGCTTCACGGCGCCCGCCCGGTTCGAGCAGTAGATGTGGAGCATCTCGGTGGAGCCGACCCCGTCCAGGATCTCAATCCCGGTCCTGTCATGGAAGCGGCGCCAAATCTCGGGTGGCAACGCCTCGGCCGCCGAGATGCCGAGCCGAACAGACGACCAGTCCGTTTCGTCGAACTCCGGCTCGGCGAGGAGCGCGTTGTACAGCGCCGGCACACAGAAGAACAACGTGGGGTTGTGGGTTTGTACGCGCTCCAAAAGCCGGTCCGGCGTTGGACGACCGGTGAGGTAGACCGAGGTGGCTCCCGACCAGAGCGGGAAGGAGAGGTTGTTCCCGAGCCCGTAGGCGTGGAACATCTTGGTGCTCGAGAACACCACGTCCTCGGGTCCGATCCCGAGCACCGGCTCGGCGTACGAGCGGCAGGTCCCAGCCACGTCGCCGTGACGATGCGGGACACCCTTCGGTTTTCCCGTCGAGCCCGAGCTGTAGAGCCAGAAGGCGATCTCATCGGATTGCGTCGGCACCGGGGAGAACTCGTCGCTGCCGGAGGACATCCACTCGTCCAGCGACTCCGCGCCATCCGGGGCATCGCCGTTGGCAACGATGAGCGACGTGCCGGGCCGGGCCGCAACCTGCGGGCCCACGGCGTCGAGGAAGGCGGCATCGACTACCGCCGCCACCGCATCCGAATCATCGATGAAGTAGCCGAAATCCTCGGGGCGAAGCACGAAGTTGCTGGGGATGGGAACGGCGCCGCATCGCATGGCACCGAGGAATGCCGCAGGGAAGGCCGGGGTGTCGTCGAGAACCAGCAGCACACGGTCCTCTCGGGCGACACCCATCTCGCTGAGCCGGCCGGCAACGCGGCACATCGCCGTATACAGGTCGCCCGCCGACCACGCCACATCGTCGGCGGTGATGAGGGCGGTCTTGTCGGAGCGACCCTCCTCGAGCCATCCGTCGACGAGCGTGCTGATGTTGGCACCGTGTTGCACGAGTCGAGGCTCCTGGCAGTCGGCGGGCGCCCTCGACATTATCAGGACCGGGACCGCCTGTCGTATGGGGAGTGGACATGGCCGCCGTTAGGCTGACCCGCCATGCTGTCACCCTCGCCCGGCGACGACGCGGAGTTCATGCAGGCAGCCGGCGTGCGGCTGCATTACCGCTGGCTGAATCCAGACGCCGCGGGGGCACCGGTCGTGTTCCTCCACGAGGGCCTCGGCAGCATCGAGCTCTGGCGCGACTTTCCCGACGATGTGGTCGAGGCGTGCGCCAGGCCTGGCCTCAACTACTCGCGGTATGGCAACGGGTGGTCGGATCCGTTGACCGAGCCACGGCCCCCCGAATACATGCACGATGAGGCACTCCGAACCTTGCCCGAGGTCATCGAACGCCTGGTGAGCCGGCCACCGATCCTGGTGGGCCACTCGGACGGGGCGTCGATCGCGCTCATCTACACCGGATCCGGTCATCCGGTCGAAGGCCTCGTGCTGCTCGCTCCCCATGTGTATACCGAGCCGGAGGGTCTCCGGTCTATCGCGGCGATTCGTGAGGGCTTTCCGACCTCCGACCTGCCCGAGCGGATGGGCAAGTATCACGCCGACCCCGAGGCGACCTTCTTGGGCTGGGCGGACGTCTGGCTGAGCCGGGAGTTTCAAGACTGGAACATCGAGGAGTACCTCCCCGGGGTCACCTGCCCGGTCCTGCTCGTTCAGGGTGACGAGGACGAGTACGGGTCCACGGCTCAACTCGACGCCATCGAGGGTTCGGTGCCGGCGTCGGTCGAACGATTGATGGTGCCGGGTGCAGGTCATTCGCCACACCTCGCCAACCCCGATCTCGTGACCGAGGTGTCGGCTCGCTTCATCACCGGTGTGTTGCCATGAGCTCGATTTCGCTGTCGCGAAGGGTGCAGTGGATCGACACCGATGCCGCCGGGATCTGGCACTACTCGAACGTGGTGCGCTGGGCCGAGGAGGCAGAGGCCGAACTGCACCGCGAGCTGGGGATCATCGACCAGACCTTCGGTGCGACTCCCCGGGTCGCGGTCGAGTTCGAGTTTCGATCGCCGCTGCTCTTCGACGATCTCGTCGACGTCACCATTGCCGTCGACCGCGTAGGGGAGACATCGGTCACCTACGTCATCGAGGTGCGCAAGGGCCGTGATCTGGCGGCCTCCGGTCGGGTGGTGACGGTCTTCACCGATCGTGAGACCGGCGCCAAGAAGCCCTGGCCGGACGACATCCGCCGAGCGCTCGGTACGTAGCGTCGGTCAGAACTCGATGACCTGGCGAAGCGCTTCGCCATCGGCGAGACGGTCGAGAGCGACGTTGATGTCGTCGAGCCGCAAGCGGTGCGAGATGAGTTCGTCGACGGGGAAACGACCCTCCCGGTACAGGTCGATGAAGTGTGGGACATCGCGCCGTGTGACGCACGAGCCGAGGTAGCTGCCGCGGACCGTCCCGCCGCCGGCGACCAGGGGCGCCAGCTCGAGGTGGTGGGAGACCCCGGGTCCGGGCAGCCCGAGGGTGGTCACGGTGCCGCCCCGCCGCACGAGTTGCATCGCCAGCTCGAAGCCCTCCAGGGTTCCCGAGGCCTCGATGGCGTGGTCGACGCCGCCGGCGGTCTTCTCGGCCACGAGGGTCGGCGTCTGCTCATCGGCCACCAGGACGTCGGTTGCTCCGAGCGACGCTGCCGGGGCGAGCTTGGCGTCGAGCCGGTCGACGGCCACGATCCGCTCCGCGCCCGCGGCCTTGGCGCCGAGGATGGCCGAGAGCCCGACGGCTCCCAGGCCCACCACCGCCACCGAATCGTCCTCACCGACGCCGGCCGTATTGAGCGCGGTCCCGGCGCCGCAGAGCACGGCGCATCCAAAGAGGCAGGTGTCCCGCGCCTCGAGGCCCGGTGGCAGCTTCACCGCCGAGGCTTCGGACACGAGGGTGTATTCGGCGAAGGCCGCCACACCCATGTGATGGTGGAGCTTCTCGCCGCGGTGGGTGAGGCGAGTACCTCCGGTGAGCAGCTCGCCCTTCTGGTTTGCCGCCGCACCGACCTCGCACAGCCAGGCCTCACCGGCACGGCATCGGACGCAGTCGCCGCACTGCGGCAGGTAGACGAGCACGACATCGTCCCCCGGATCGAGGGCAGTAACGCCGGGGCCGACTGCGGCCACCTTTCCTGCGGCCTCGTGCCCGATCACCATCGGCAGCGGCCACACCCGCGCACCGTTGACCACCGAGAGATCCGATCGGCACAAGCTGGCGGCGCCGATCTCGACCAACACCTCGCCCGGACCCGGATCGGGCAGTTCGAGCTCGATGATCTCGAGGGGGCGGGACTCGGCGTACGGTCGAGGAAGACCACGATCGCGCAGCACTGCGCCCCGAAATCTGGTCATGGCACCGACACGGGATGGTGATCAAGGCGCATCCCCGTTAGCTTGGCACACCGGTCCCAAGACTGCTGCGAGCGGGATCCGCTCCGGGTGCGTCCCGGCACGAGCTACGAGGCGAGGCGAGGCGAGGCGGCGAACGATTGTCGGCGGCCACCGATGACGGGTACCCTCGGGTGTCGTCACTGCTGTCATCCGGAGGCAATCGATGACCGATCCTGCGGACATCCTCGGATCGGACCCT
>BTQG01000033.1:0-23115 GCA_036985755.1 Acidimicrobiia bacterium
GACGACTTGGGGACACCGAGCGTTTGGGCGACGCGATCGCGCACGTTGAACGGGAACTGATGCGACACATGCACGGTGTAGCGGCCGGCCTCATAGGTGGCCAACGCCATCTTCGGCTCCAGGTAGGCCTGATACTGCCGGGGGGTGTGATACACGTCCTCAACCACGAGATCTGCGGCCTCGAAGGCGGCGTCCACATCGCCGGGATCCGCCACCGTCTCGCTCAGGATGTTGCCGTGGCGCGGCCAGTCGAGATCACCCGCGGTGGCGAAATCGGCCCAATTCGGGTGCACCAGCCTGGCACCGGGCTCTGTGGCTTGTCCCGGAGTCGCCACCACCTCCTGATGCTCGATATCGACCTCGATGGCGCCCAGGGCGGCGGCGGCGATCTCCGGCGACTCGGCCACTACCGCCGCCAGCGGCTCACCCTCGTAAACGATGTAGTCGGTTGCGAACAGCGGCATGTCGAACAATACGATTCCGGTGCGCTCGTTTGGCACATCGGTGCCGGTCACCACAGCGTGGACACCGTCCATCGCCGAAGCCGCCGCGGTATCGATCGACAGGATTCGGCCTGCCGGGACCGGGGAGCGGAGAAGCCGGGCGTGCAGCATGCCCGGTAGGGAGAAATCGACACCGAACACGGCGTCCCCGCGCACCTTGGCTTCCCCGTCACTTCTCGGAGCGCGAGTTCCCACCGTTGTGGTCATGGGCGCTCTCCTTGGGCGATCACCGCGGCGACGGCGTCGATGATCTGTCGGTAGCCGGTGCAGCGGCAGATGTTTCCCGCCAGCGCTTCTCTCACTTCGGACGGGGGAGGGGAGGAGCTCTCCTCGAGCAGCGCGGTCAGGGTCATCACGAAGCCGGGGGTGCAGAAGCCGCATTGCACCGCCCCATGGTCGACAAAGGCCTGCTGGAGCAGGCCGAGCTCACCGCTTCCGGACAGCCCCTCGATGGTGAGCACCTCTCGGCCCTCCATCGCGGCGGTGGCGAGAATGCACGAGTCGACGGGCTTGCCGTCGACGAGCACGGTGCAGGCGCCACACTCGCCTTCCACACAGCCCTCCTTGGTGCCGGTCAACGCCAGCCGATCGCGTAACGTGCGCAGCAGGGTTTCACCGGCGTCGACTTCGATGCGCTGGGCGAGACCGTTGACGCGAAAAGCGACCGCCACCCGGGTGTCGTCCGTCATGGTGTCGCCCCCTCCTTGCACCCGGCTGTCGCCCGCTCCAGCAGGCCGCGCAGGGTGCGTAGACGGTACGAGGCCGAGGCCCTGGCGTCATCGATCGGGCTGGCCGCGGCGCGCAGCGCCTCACCGGCGGCGTCGAGCGCGGCGGGCTCCAAGGTGGATCCGATCAACGCCGCTTCCGCATCAGGGACCCGCCGCGGTGTCGGGGCGACCGAGCAGACGGCGATAGCGGCCGAATCCACGGTCCCATCTGGGGTGAAGCCCAGTCGCACCGCCATGCCGACGACGGCCACCTCCATGGCTCCGCGCCTGCCCAGTTTGAGATAGACCTCGCCGGCGCCCCTCGGCAGCGGGTCGAGCTCGATTGCGGTCAGTAACTCGTCGGGTTCGAGCACCGTCTGGCGGCGGTCGACGAAGAAGTCGGTCAGCGCCACTCGCCGCTGCCCCCGAGAAGAGGCCAGCGTGAGCTGGGTATCGGCCACAAGCAGCGGTGGCACCGTATCGGCCGCCGGGGAAGCGTTGCAGATGTTTCCACCGACCGTGCCCACTACCTGAGTCTGCCACCCTCCGACCATGCCGGCCGACGCAGCGAGCGCGGGGTGAGCGGTGACCAACGTCTCATCTGTGGCGAGGGTGCGGTGGGTGGTCAGGGGACCGAGCGTGGTTCGGTGGTTGAGGGAAGCCGTTGCTAATTCCTCGATGCCCTCGATATGAACGAGAGTCTCCGGTGTTATCTGGCCGTCGAGGTACTGGATCATGACGTCGGTGCCACCGGCGAGGACCTGCGCTTCATCGCCCAACCCGGCGAGGAGGTCCACTGCCTCGTCCACGGTCCGGGCTCGGCGAAACTGCATACCGTCGAGCACCTCCCTGACCCTGTAGCGTTGTCGTTCACGGCCCGCGATGCTGGCCTTGCGAGACATAATATCAAGCCGGGAGCGGACCGATCGTGCTGCGGCTCGTCCTTTAACCATGGAGGTTCATTTGTGTGGGAGGTCGTCGAAGCCGATCTGATCCCCATATCCATCGGGGCGGGCATCCTTGGCACAGGCGGTGGCGGGAACCCGTACCTCGGTTACCTGAGGGTGCGCCAGGCGCTGCGTGCCGGTGGCACGGTGCGGGTGATCGATCCCGAAGAGATCGACGACGACGATCTGCTGGTGGTTGTCGGTGCCATGGGCTCACCGGTAGTGAGTTACGAGAAGATCGCCCAGGGCGGCGAGGAGACCGCGGCGGCGCAGATTCTCGAAGCGCATCTGGGACGGAAGTTCGATGCGATCGCCCCCTTCGAGATGGGTGGGGGCAATTCGATGGCTCCGATGGTTGTTTCCGCCAGCATGGAGATTCCGCTCGTTGACGGCGACGGCATGGGACGGGCCTTCCCCGAGTTGCAGATGATCACGTACCTCATCTACGGCGGCAGTCCAGCACCGTCTGCGCTCGCCGACGAACGTGGCAACCGGCTCGTGTTCGCTGAGGTCGCCGACGCCAAGTGGCTGGAGAGAATTGCTCGCGTCGCCACCATCGAAATGGGAGGCCACGCCGGCCTCGCCACCGCGGTCATGGACGGGGCGTTCTGCAAACGGTCGATCATTCCGAACACGCTGTCGCTCGCTCGCTCGATCGGCCGCGCCGTGCTGGAAGCCAGGGAGACGAAGAGCGACCCATCTGCTGCGGTCACCGGTGTCGCCGGAGGGATACGGTACCTACGGGGCAAGGTGACCGATGTGCATCGCCGCACCGCCAAGGGTTTCGCCCGCGGCCACATGATCCTCGATGGAGTGGGCGAGGACGCCGGTCGTTCCATCCGAATCGAGTTCCAGAACGAGAACCTGGTGATCTGGGAGGATGAAACAGCCAGGGTGACCGTTCCCGACCTGATCAGCCTGGTGACCACCGAAACCGGCGAGCCGATCACGACCGAGCTCGTCCGTTACGGGTTTCGCGCCGACGTGCTCGTCCTCCCATGCCCGGACTTGCTCAAGACCGAGACGGCGCTGGCCGTTGTTGGCCCGGGTGCCTTCGGCATCGACCTGGACTACCAGCCGGCCGTGTAACCGCCGGTCGGCTCATCCGGTGCCGTCGTCGACGGGCTCGTACCTCTCGAAATGCTCGTGAACCAGCCGTACATCGTTGTTCTCGTGCAGCGAGATGATCTTGCCGTCCCTGACCTCGAAAACATCGACACCGTGGTTCTCCCAGGGGGCGCCGGCTGCGGTGCGGGCGGTTTCGCTCCAGGTCACCGCGGCGTGCCTGCCATCGATGACTTTGCGCTCGATCCGGAAATCGAGATCGGTGAGCTTTTCCCCAGAGTATGCAAAGAACCGCCTGGCCTCTTCGATCCCCTGCGCATCGACCTGTCCTAGGAACCGAAAGGCGATGTCGTCGCTGAACGTCGCCAGCATCCCGGCGGTATCTCCGCCGAGGTACGCGTCGTACAGCTGATCGACGACCCGCCGGGTCTCTTCGCTGCCCATGAACCCTCCTAGAACGTGTTGAGCCGCAGCCCACCGTCGACGGGGAGGGTAACCCCGGTTACCGAGTCGAACAGGGGACCGCACAGCAGCACAACGATGTCGGCGATCTCGCGCCGGGTGACAAGCCGACCCCGTGGGGTGGCGGCGACCACCTGGACGGCCCAATCGGGGACAATGTCCGTCAGCTCTTCGAGGCTCTCCTGGATCTGGCCGGGAGCGATGGCGTTGACCCCGATCTGCGGGGCCAGCTCGACCGCCAATTCCTCGGTGAGGGTGATGATCGCGGCGTTGGCCAGGGTGTATACCGACCGATTGCGAACGAACGCCGACGACGCGGAGAGGTTGACGATGCGCCCCCAGCCACCATCTCGCATCCCCGGCGCCGCCGCTCGGCTCATCAGGTAGGTCGCCCTGGCATTAGCGTTCCATACTCGATCGAACTCCTCTTCCTCCAACTCGACGAACGGCGTCGCCGAGTAGGGGCCGGCATTGTTGACCAGGATGTCGATAGGCCCGCCGAGAGCCTTCGCCGCCTCGGTGACGACACGATCGGCCCCGTCCGGATCGGCGACATCTCCGGCAACCGCCCGATGATGACCGCCCCCCGCATCGGGGAGGGAGGCAACGACCGCCTCGGCCTCGTCCTGTGAGCTGCGGTAGTTGACGGCGACCGCAGCGCCCGCGGCCGCCAACCGGGCAGCGATCTCTGCGCCCAGGTTGCGCGAAGCCCCCGTTACCACGGCGCGGTGTCCGTCCAATGCAGCCATCGCTGCGAGCGTATACATTGACCGCATCACCTGGGAAGTGGAGTGAAGCCATGCTTGTAGAAATCCGCCGCTACGAGATCGAACCGGGCAGACGCGATGAGTTCGTCGCCTTCTTCGACAACCAGGTCGTGCCCGAGATGAACAAGGTCGGCATGCAGATCCTGGGCCAGTTCGTGTCGACCGAGAACGACACCGGCTTCTCCTACCTGCGCGCCTTCGACGATGAGGAGCAACGCCGGGCTCAGACCACGGCGTTCTACGAGAGCCCGGTCTGGCTCGACGAGCTCAAGGATCGGGCCCTGGAGATGGAGACGGGCTGGAAGGTGGAGGTGATGACCCCAACCCCCGGATCGAGTATCCGCTGAGCCCGAAGAGCCGGTTCCGAAGGAGGGGAGCCCTACACGACCCGATTCAGCCATGGTGCGCCCTGGTCCAAGGCCCGAGCGTTCGCCACGGTGATCTCCGCCAGACGGCCGGCGACACGGTCCGAGGACCAGCCCATATGCGGGGTGATGATCACGTTCGGCAGGTCCCACAACGGGGAGTCATCGGGCAGCGGTTCGGTTTCGGTGACGTCGAGGCCTGCGCCGCGCAGCTGCCCCTCGGTGAGGGCCCGTACCAGCGCCGCCTCGTCCACGACGCGGCCACGGCCGACGTTCACCAGCCAGCCCGCGGCGAGGGCCGCCAGCTCGGCTTCGCCGACGAGCCCTAGCGTCGATGGATCCTCCGGCAGGGCGATCACCAGGACGTCGGACCGAGAACACACCTCGAGCGTCTTGTCGGGTGGGTATACATCGACTGCGACGCCCTCGTAGGTCGACGTTCGCCGCTTGGTCCCGATCACGTTCATCCCGAGTGCCGACGCCTTTTGTGCGATCGTCTCGCCGATCGAGCCCAGCCCGAGCACTCCCATGGTGCGCCCGCTCACCTCGTATGCGGGAACCGGGTGCCAGACCCGTTCTGCCGCTCCTCGCGCCGCGGGACCGATCATGCGAACGACGGCCAGCATCAGGGCGATGGCGTGCTCGGACACCGCCGGGGTGTGGGCGCCGCGCGCCGAGGTCAGCACGATGCCTTTGTCTCGCAGCAACTGTTCGGGGAACTGGTCGACGCCGGCCGATACCGCCTGGATCCACTCCAGGGCACCGGTGGCAAACCGGTCCTCCCATAAGAAGGTGAGCAGCCCGCGCCCTCCGGCGGCCAGCTGCTCTACGACGCCGTCGCCATCGTCGGGAACCGTCACGGTCACAGCCGGGCTCGCCGAGAGCGCTTCTACGAGGCCGGGGCCGTGCACGGGATGCAGGACGATGGGGAGCGGCTCAGCCATCTCGGAGCCGGCCTCCCAAGGCAGCCAACGTTGGCTCGATGACCGGCACGTCATCGAGCCGTGCCGCCGTCGCTTGGACATCTTTCAGCCCGGTGGAGGTGCCGATCGTCACGATGACGTCGTCCTCGGCAACGAGTCCCTCCCCAACGAGCCGTTTCACCGCCGGAATGGCGGTAACCGAAGCGGCCTCGAGGTAGAGGCCCTCATCGGCAGCCAGGGTGAGCTGGGCGGCGATGATCTCTTCATCGTCCCCGACGACGACGGCCTCGCCACCGCTGTGTCGCAGCACGCGAACGCCCTGATAGGTGGCCACACTGCCCGCGATCGAAAAGGCGACGGAGCTCCGGGGCTGGGTCGTTGCCGGCACGTCGCCCCCGTCGATCAGCGAGGCGGCGAACGGGCCGAGCGGTTCGGCGGCCACCATACGGGGCAAGCGTTCGGAACGACCCAGGGCCAGCAAATCGGCGAAACCGCGATAGATGCCGGTCAGCCCGTCGGCGTAGGCAGTAGGGACGACCACCACATCGGGGACCGCACCCAGTTGCCCGTAGAGCTCGTAGGCGATGGACTTGTACCCATCGATGCCAAACGGGTTGGAGCCGATGGGAGGATCGACCAGCCCGGATAGTGGAACCCAGCCCCACTGCTCGACGGCGAGGCGCATCAGGGACCACCGGTCCGCAGGGCGATCGAGTGCTACGACCTCTGCGCCGTAGGCCTGCATGAGCACCTTCATCGTCAGCGGCACCGAGGCCAGGGTGAGGGCGACGCACCGTATCCCGGCTGCGGCCGCGTACGCTGCAGTGGCCGCGCCGTGATTCCCCGTGGTCGCAACCACGACCGTATCCGCGCCGTCGTTGAGCGCCTTGGTGGTGGCGACGGCGGCGAGCCGGTCTTTGTACGACCAGGTCGGGTTTTGGGTCTCGTCCTTCAGATACAGGCGGGACAGGCCGAGGCGGGCGCCGGTCCGCTCCAGATGCAGCAGCGGCGTGTGTCCCTCGCCGAGACTCACCACCGGGCCCCCCTCGGGAAGGGGCAGCATCCCCCGTCGCCCGAACAACCCGGGAGCCGAAGGATCGAGGTCCCATGAGCCCGATATGAGCTCGTACGCCGGGTGGACGTTGACCGGCACGCCCTCGGCGGCACAGACGGGACAGCCGAACATGAAGGCGCTCTCTTCGACCTCGGTGCCACACCGGGGACAGACCAGGTGGCCCTGATATGCGGTCACGGCTCGATCACTCGCAGCGTCCGGTCCGAAATCGTCAGCACCTCGGCGCCGTCGGCGGTGATCACGAGAGCATCTTCGACCATCATCCCGCCCCAGCCGATCTCGTAGTAGGGCGTCTCGACGCAGAACACCATTCCCGGCTCCAGGACCGTCGACCATCCGGCGGCGATCACGGGACGCTCGTAGACCTCGGTGCCGATGGCGTGGCCGCAGTGGTGGCGCCGGTACGGCTCGAGCCCTGAGGCCTCCACCGTCGAGACGGCCACCGCGAAGAGGTCCTCGGCGGTGATGCCGGGTCGTACCGTCTGTAGTTGCGCCTCTTCCCCGGCCAGGATCGCTGCGTATCGGGATGCCTGGAGATCGTCAGGCTCTCCTACGACCGCGGTTCGCCCGATGTCGGACCAGTACCCGTCGATCGTGCATCCCACGTCGAAGCGCAGCAAGTCGCCCGCCCGGAGCAGGCGCTCGGTCGGTCGGGCGTCGGAGAGGGCGCTGCGGGGCCCCGAGGTCACCACGGTGAAGCGGGGAGTGCCGCCACCGGCGGCCATGGTGGCGGCAACGACATTCGCCAGCTCGATCTCGGACACACCTGCGGACGCGGCCTCGATTGCGGCGTCGATGCCTTGTTCGGCAAGCCGTGCCCCGCGGCGCAGCCGTTCGAGCTCGGCGGGCAGCTTCACCGACCGCAGATCGTACATCCAGTCGGTGGCGTCGACCGGGGTGGCTCGCGCCTCCGAGATGACCGAAGCACAATCGGCGGCGCCGGTGTCGAATCCGACCCGCCCTGAGACGCCTGCCACCACCAGGGCACCGGCCACAGCGTCGGCAAAGGAATCGTGGCGCCCGGTGAGCCGAGACTCGGGGGCGTCCCCGGTGACGGACTCGAAGTAGAACGTGCCGAAGGGGACGTAGTCCTCAGCGGAGATGCCGGACTCGAGGGCCGCCGCACCGTCGGATGCCCCGCCGACGAGCACGGTGCGGTCCGCAGATACCAGGGCGAGCATCCGGTGGGATCCGAACAGATCACCGGCGACACTCCGGTAGCCGGTCGAGTAGCCGATGTGCTCCGCCGAGCCGAGCGCAAGCCAGTCGTAGGAAGAATCGTCGAGGGCGGCACGCAGCTTCGTCGCGGTCTCGCTCATGGCGCCGCGGTGAAGGGAGCGATCACCTGCTCCGAGAACCGCTCCATGGCATCGAGCTCCTCTGTCACGGTGTCGGTGGCAAACAACAACCCGGCGAACGTCTCGACACCCGCCTCCACATACGCCTGCACCTGCTCGCCCACCTCATCGGGGGTGCCAACGAGGTTACGCATCTCGAGGGGGTCGGCGAGCCGGCCCTTCATGGTCGAGCCTGCCAGCGAGGTCAGGTGTTTGTGGACCTGAGAGGACTCGAAACGCTCCACGGCGCCCTCGTGCCGGTCGTCCATGGCGACCACCAGTTGCATCGTTGCTTCGAACGGGCGGCGGGTTCCCATATCCGACTCGGCTTGGAGGTGGCGAATCTCATCCAATCCTGCCGCATATTCCGCCGGGGTCAGGCATGCGGGCAGCCAGCCGTTCGCCGTCGTTGCCGCCCGGCGTCGTGATCCCGGCGAGTTGCCTCCCGACAGGATGGGCAGAGGGTCCTGGACCGGCTTGGGATAACTCTCGACATCCTCGAAGCGGATGAACTCTCCCGAGTAGCTCGCACGCCGCTCGGAGAACAGGACCGCGAGCGAGTCGAGGAACTCGTCGACATACCGCCCCCTGTGCATGCTGCGGCCCGGATACATCGCCTCGAACTCCTCGCGATAGGCACCAATGCCGACACCGAGGACCAGCCGTCCCCCCGAGAGCCGGTCGAGTGTTGCCGCTTGTTTGGCCGTGACCACCGGGTGCCGGAACGGAAGCACCAGGATGGCGGTGGCAAGGCGCAGCGTTGTCGTCGAAGCCGCCACGTAGGCGAGATACGTCAACGGGTCGTAGAAACGGGGTGGCTCGTCATGCTCGCTCCTGACATAGCGCTGGGTCGACACGTGCTCGTTGCCCCACACGGATTCGAAGCCGAGCCGCTCGGCGGCTACGGCGAGTTCGACCGCCTCGTCGATATCGGCAAACGGAACCGGGTACATCAAACCCTCGGTGGCCGTCGGGACCCCGAGCCCGAAGCGCGGCGTATCGCTCACGCTCGTCCTGCTCGCGCCAGATGCGGCATGACCTCGGCGGCGGTGAGGCGGATGATCTGCTCGACGCGATCGGTGGCGACGGGGTACAGGGCAACCGAATCGGCGCCGGCGTCGTAGAAGCCGGCGATCTTGGCGGCGCATTCCTCCGGCGTGCCGGCGATGGTCAGGTCGTCGACCCACTCATCCGGCATGCCCTCCAGCAGCGCGTCGTATCCACCAGCAGCCACCAGAGCATTGAGCTCGTCGGCGATTCCATAGACGTCGGTGAGGGCGTTGGAGCCGTATTGTTTGTAGAACGCAAGCGTTGCCCTTGCCGAGGCGCGGGCGGCGTCGCCGTCTTCATCCACCGAGTAGATGCCAAACACGGTGATGGGATGTTCGTCGGTGCGGCCGCCCCGCTCCCGCCCCTCGTCGATGCGGTTTTTCGCCCAGCGCACGTAGTCGTGGCTTGCCGCCACCGAGAGCACCGAACCATCGGCCACCTCGCCGGAGAGTCGCAGCATGTTCGGCCCCGAGACCCCCATCCAGATCGGGGTGGGCTCGCCTTCTTCCGGGTAGGTGAGGGTCACGCTGTCGAACGAGTAGACCCTGCCCTCCTGGTGCACGGTCTCACCGCGAAGCAATCGTTTGACGCTGGTGACACATTCAGACAACGCCGCCAGTGTCGACGGCGGGTAGAGACCCATCTGACGAACCCACGCCGGAACTCCCAACCCGATGCCGGCGGTCAGGCGATTGGGATGCACGCGTGAGATCGTCGAGATCTCCATCGCCAGCAGCGCAGGGTGACGAACCATCGCCGAGACCACGCCAAGCCCCACCTTCACCTGAGATGTCGCGTTGAGGGCGAACGATGCACTCGAGATGCCCCCGGTGAAGAAGAAATCCTCTGCGAGCCATACCTCGTCGAAACCGGATGCTTCTGCCGCTGCGGCCGCTCCCGGCACGTGCTCGGGTCCAACTGCGCTGCCGATGACCACACCGAGGGCACCTGTCATGATTGTGTTGCTCCTCGTGGATGTCGAGAATGGCCCATGATGGCGTGATAGCTTGGGCTCAGGGGAACGGAGGCGACACCGCGATGGGATCGAAGGACGACGCCCGGTTGCTCGTGGAGAGGATCGTGGCCGCATACAACTCGCGCGACATCGAAACCCTCGTTGCTCTGTATCGGCCCGACATCACCTATTGGAGTGCCATCGACGGCCTGGTGGAGGGTGTCGACGCGTTGCGGGAACATCTGGATCACCTTCATGAGATGCTGCCCGATGAACGGATGCGAGCCCAGACCGTCATCACCGACGGAGAGCTGGTCGTCGTCGAGTTCGAGAGCACAGGGACGAACCCGGCGGGGAAGCCGTACACGATCGAATTCACCGAGGTCTTCGTGGTGGATGACGGCAAGGTCGCTTCGATCAAGGTCTATCTCGACCCGAAAGAGGTTGAGCGCGCAATGAGCTGACACGGCGGCCATCAGCCGGTTTCGGCCATCGTCGGCACCGCGAAACACTCGACATCGTGATCCGTCGCAAACTGCTCCAACGTGGGTGCATCGACCCGACACCGATCGTGGACCAGGGGGCAGCGGTCCTGGAATGAACAGCCGACGGGGGCTTCCGACGGATTCGGGGTCTCTCCCTCGAGGATGGTGCGCTGGGTCCGTTTGGCCGGATCGATCGACGGCACCGCCGACAGCAGAGCCTTGGTGTATGGGTGCTGGGGAGATTCGAACAGCGTCTCGGTCTCGGCAACCTCGACGATCCGTCCCAGGTACATGACCGCAACGCGATCGGCGATGCGCCGCACCGTGCTCAGGTCGTGGCTGATGAACAGGTAGGCGACATCGCGCTCGTTCTGGATGTCGCGCAGCAGCGAGATGATCCTGCCGCGGACCGATTGATCTAGCGAAGACGTCGGCTCGTCGAGCACGACGAGCTCGGGCTCGGCGATGAGCGCTCGTGCGATGGCGACCCGTTGCTGCTGCCCGCCCGACAGCTCTCGCGGAAACCGCGACTTGTACTCCGGCCCCAGTCCCACCAGGGTCAGCACCTCGTCGACGTGCTGGTCGACCTCGGTGCGGCTGCCCCCCTTCATCAGCCGGCGTGGTTCTCGCACCGTCGTACCCGCCCGGAACCGCGGGTTCAGCGATGTGTCAGGGTGTTGGAACACCATTTGCACCCGGCTGCGAAAGCCCTTGTCACCGATCAGGTCTTCCAGCGGCCGGCCGTCGAAGATGACCTCGCCGGCCGTCGCCGGTTGTAGCCCAACGACGACCCGACCAAGGGTTGTCTTGCCGCACCCCGACTCTCCGACGAGGGCGACCGTCTCACCCCGGTCGACGTCCAGGTCCACGCCGCGCAACGCGGGCACGGCCTTGGCCCCCTGCCCGTAGACCTTGTGCAGCCCTCGTATCTCAAGGAGTGGCACGGCGGCCCTCCTTGTTCAGGAAACACGCCGAAGTGTGGCCGTCGCCAACGGGGTACGGGGGAGGGAACTCGTTGCAGACCTCGTAGGCATGAGGACAGCGATGAGAGAAACGACACCCGGTGAGGGCGAAATTGACGCCGACATCGATGACACGGTGATCGACCTCTTTGTCGACGGCCTCGAGCAGGTACCGCGTGTAGGGATGTTCCGGAGCCTGGAGCAGCTCGGCGATTCCAGCCCTCTCCATGACCTGTCCCCCGTACATGACAACAACACGATCACACATCTCGGCGACGGCGGCCAGGTCGTGGGTGATGAACAGCACCCCGCACCCGATCTCGTCGACGAGCGATCGGATCAGGTCGAAAATCTGTGCCTGGATCGTGACATCGAGGGCAGTAGTCGGCTCATCGGCGATCAACAACCGCGGTCGGCACGCCAGCGCCATCGCGATCATCACCCGCTGGCACATTCCACCAGATAGCTGGTGGGGGTAGGCGCGCGCCACTCGCCCAGCGCCGGGGATGCCGACGCGATGGAGCATGTCGATGGCCTCGGCCTTGGCATCGGCCTTGCTCAGATCCTGGTTCGTCTCGAGAACCCTGGCGACCTGCCGGCCGGCGCGCATGGTGGGGTTGAGGGCGCTGCGCGGCTGCTGGAAGATCATCGAGATGTCGGCCGATGATCGCCGGCGAGTTTCGGCGGCAGAGACGAGCTCTGTGCCCTCCAGCTCGATGCTGGCACCGCGTAACTCGATGCCGTTTGGCAGCAGACCGATGACCGCAAGTGAAACCATGGTCTTGCCCGATCCGGACTCACCGACGATGCCCACGATCTCACCGGCCTCGACATCGAATGCGACATCGCGCAACAGGAGGTGCGGCGACCCGGCCACGCCAACGTTGAGGCCGTTGATCTCGAGCAGGCTCAGAACGTTGCCCCTCCGCCGAGCTCGTCGCCGATGAAATGGAAGGCCATGACGGCGACGACGATCATTGCACCGGGGAACAGGGAGGTCCACCACTCCCCGGTGATGATGTCCTTGGCGCCTTCACCGACCATGACACCCCACTCAGCAGTGGGCGGCTGGATTCCGACGCTGAGAAACGCCAGCCCGGCAACGGTCAGCACCGCGTAGCCGGTGACCAGCGTGGCACCGACCACCGATGGTGCCAATGAATTCGGCAGGATGTGGCGGAACGCCACCCGCCATGAGTTGTTTCCCGCCAGTCGGGCCCCTTCGACATATTCGAGCTCGCGTTCCTTGAGCACCTGTGCTCGCGTCAACCGGATGAAGTACGGAACGAACGCCACGGTCACGGCGATGATGACGTTGACGATTGTCTCGGCGAGGGCGGCCACGATGATCAGGGCGAGCACGAACCCGGGGAATGCCAGCAGCACGTCGGTGAGGCGCATCATGACCTCGTCGGTGGCGCCGCCGAAATATCCGGCTATGACTCCGATGATCGAGCCGATCACCATCGCCGCCATTGCGATGGTGATGCCGATGGTGAGATCGAGACGGGCGGCGTGAACCGAGCGGGAAAACACGTCGCGCCCGAACCGGTCCGTGCCGAACCAGTGCTCGGCCGAAGGAGCCTGGAAGGTGTTCGCAGGGTCGGTGGTAAGCGGGTCGCCGACGAAGAAGGGCCCGACGACCGCCAGGATGGCGAAGAACGCCAGCAGCACTATCCCAACGACGAGCAGCGGCTTGCGTCGCATGAGGCCGAGCAACCGCCTGCTGCGCGATTGTTCCTCCGGGCCATCGAACTCCGTGGCAACGAGATGCGGCACGGTCTCGCTCATGTCGACGCCGTCCTGCCCAACCGGATGCGCGGGTCGATGAGCCCATAGGCGACGTCGATCACGATGTTCAGGATCACGTAGAGAATCCCGACCATGATCACGAAACCCTGGAGCGCTTCGAGGTCACGGGTCGTAATAGCATCGAAGGCATATCGACCCACCCCCGGCCATGAGAAGAGAAACTCGACGATGATGTTTCCGCCGAGCATGAACCCGAACACGATGCCGATGGTGGTGATCACAGGGATCAGCGCGTTGCGGAACCCGTCCACATACAACATGCGCGTTCGCGATATGCCGACGGCCTTGGCGGTGCGGACGAAGTCGCTGTCCAGCGCCTCGATCATGGCGGCGCGCACCATCTTCAGGATTGGTGCTGCCAGCACGAACCCCAGGGTGAACACCGGGAGCGCCAGGTAGCGAAATGCCTCCATGGTGGTTGAGAACCTGCCGGAGAGCACCCCGTCGATGGTATAGAACCCCGTATAGGTTGGGGGAGCCTCGGTCCCGACCGCCAGCCGATCGACCGGCCCGGGGAACCAGCCGAGCTGGAAGGCGAAAAAGAAGATCAGCAGGAGGCCGAGCCAGAACAGCGCCATGGACGAGCCGATGACGGCGTAGACGCGGGTGAGGTTGTCGACCCAGGTGCCCCGTCTGGCGGCGGCGAGAATCCCGAGGGGCACGCCGATCAGCGTCGCCAGCAGCACGGAATACAGGGCCAATTCGAGCGACGCCGGCAGCCGGGCGAGCAGCTCGCCGAGCACCGGTTGGTTGGTGCGAATCGACACACCGAGGTCACCTCGCACGAACCCGGACATGTAGTCGACGAACTGCACGGGTATCGGGTCGTTGAGACCGTATTGGTCGGCGATCGCCTCGATGCGCTCCTCGGTCGCGTAGGGGCCGGCGCGTAGCGACGCAGCGTCTCCTGGAACGACGCGAACGAGAAAGAACACGACGATCACGATGCCGAAGATAGTCAGCAGGCTGATCCCCAACCGCTTGGCCAGATATCGTCGCATGCCTGCCTTCTCTTGGTGGTGTGGCGGCGCCCTCTGGCACCGCCACACCACCTACATAGGGTGTGTGTCAGCCTTTCGCCAGGTTCTCGAACCTCGGGACCTCGGTGAAGTCCTTAGTCACGCCGGTGATATTGGACCGGGTCGCCAGGTTCCAGTCCGCCGACCACAGGTAGATGCGGTCGGCATCCTCAACCATCAACTGCTGGGCCTCGAGCCCCAGCGCGTCGCGTGCTGCCGGATCGGTCTCGAATGTTCCCTCGGCGATGATCTCGTCGAGCCGTTCGTTGCAGGCACCGGCGAAGTTGGTGAACGCTCCGCACTTTGCCAGGAAGGTCATCTGGTAGAACGGATCGTCACCCCACGAGAACCACTCGTGGAAGAACATCGCCAGCTCACGGTTGTTCTGCTTTTCCGCGAACTCTCCATCGGGCAGCACGTTGATGTTCACCGTGATCCCAAGCTCCCTGAGGGCGTCCTGGATGAACACCGCCGCCTGCTGGTCCTGGGACCGCGAGTTCTGGACCGCCAGCTCGACCTCGAATGGGCCGACCCCGGATGCGTCCATCAGCTCCGTGGCCTTGGCCATGTCGGTGGTGTAGATGCCGGCGGCCTCACCCTGATAGGTGTCCATGTTCGACGTGATCAGCGTCCCCGCCGTCGAGGCGAAGCCGAACATCACGTTGTCGATGAGCGCCTGGTAGGGGATGGCGTATGAGATCGCCTGGCGCACCATCTTGTTGGCCAGGTTGGGCTCGGCCGTTGCATTCATGCCGATGTAGTTGACCCGTGTCGACGGCGCCGAATACACGTTGATGTTCGGGTCGTCTTTCAGCTCGTTGATCAGCCGCGGCGGCAGCCCGGCAGCGACGTCGAGGTCGCCGTTCTGGAGCAGCAGCGCCCGCTGCGCGGCATCCGGAACGTTGCGCACGATGACGCCAGCGTTGGCTACCTGACCAGGCCAACCCGTGTTGGGCTCGAGAACGAGCTCGCCACGAGCCTGGTCCCAGCTGCCCAGCCCGTAGGGCCCTGAGGCGTTGGCGTTGGTCGTGAAGTAGTCGAAGGCGTACGGGTCTTCATCGGTGGCGTTGGCGTCGGCGAGCGACTGTTCGATGGGGCCGAACACCTGGAACGTCATGAACCGGTTGAAAAGCGCCGTTGGCTGGTTCGGGGTGATCGTGAACGTCAGATCATCCACCACGGTGAACGAATCGGCCGAGTCGATGGCGATGAACGGGAGCAGCAGCGGGATGTAGCTCGCCGGCGCATCGATGCTGCGTTGCAGCATGTACACCGCGTCCGAAGCCTTGATGGGATCGCCGTTGGCGAACTTGGCGTTCGCGTTGAGCGTGAAGGTGGCGGTACCGTCGGCTGCCACGTCATACGAATCCAGGATCTCGCTTGGCGTTACCTCGCTCGTTCCCAGCAGAGCGCCGTCCTTCTCGGTGTACACCTGATCGAGCAGGGGCTGGTACAGGGCTCTGGTCACCGCGTACGAGCCTGTGCTGCGGAACAGGTGCTGCTCGAGGATGTTGATGTCCGTCGACAGCGAAACAACGATCGTGTTCGATATCGGCTGCTCCGGCTCCGGCGCTTCCGTCGTCTCGGTGGGCTCGGTGGTCGCGGCTGTCGTCGTTGTCGAACTTGCCGCCGCCTGCGCCGCGGTCGTTGTCGTGTCGTCGGTGCTCGAGCACGCCGCGGCGATCAGCCCCAACGCCATGATCAGTGCGCTCAACAGCAGTAGCCGCGATGGCCTCTTTCTCGTCATCATTGCCTCCAGTAAATGGGACGACCACGCATCGGCCTGGATGCCCGCATGGCCATTCGCGGCGAATCATACCGAGGTATCCAGAAGTCGGCACGCAAAATATATTTCCACGCCGCGGATGATCTAGATTGGGTGATCGTGATGGCCCAATGCGACTTTACCCCAGCGTCCCGATGACCGATCTCGAGACAGCCCTCATCCGGATGCCCGTCATCGGCATCCTTCGTGGCTGCCCTCCCCAATACGTGGACGACATGGCAACCGCTGCCGAGGACGCCGGTTTCACCGCTCTGGAGGTGACGCTCGACTCCGGGCAGCCCTTCGACGGCATCCGCTCCTTGGCGGAGAACCACCCCGCCATGTCGATTGGCGCCGGTACGGTGCGGTCGGTGGCTGACGTCGCCAAGGCTGTTGAGGCGGGAGCGCGATTTATCGTCTCGCCGCACTTCGACCCCGACGTGGTCGCCGCGGCCTCGGCAGCGGGAGCCGTCTCGGTGCCGGGGGCGGCGACCCCGACCGAGGTGTGGCGAGCGACAGACGGCGGAGCCGGGATGGTCAAGCTGTTCCCTGCCCGCCAGCTCGGTGGTCCCCCCTACCTAAGGGCTATCTTTGGGCCCCTCGGCAAACCAGTGTTGGTGCCGACCGGTGGCGTCGATGCCTCGAACGCCGGCGACTTCCTCAACGCGGGGGCCGCGGCGTTGGGCGTGGGAGGTGCTGTGTTTCCGCAGATCGCTCTCGAATCCGGCGATGTCTCCGAAGTGGGGCGCCGCTGCCGTACCCTCATCGCAGCGATCCGATGACCTACGACCTCGTCACCCTCGGAGAGGCGATGCTCCGCCTCTGGGTACCCGCTGGAGAGCGCCTCGAGGATGCTCCGGCGTACCAGGTGGGTGTCGCCGGATCCGAAGCCAACGTCGCGATGGCGACGGCACGAGCCGGGCTCTCCGTTGCCTGGTTGTCCCGGCTGCCTCAATCAGCACTCGGGAAGCGGGCGGCGCGTGAGATCGCCGGCCACGGCGTCGACGTGTCCCATGTCGTATGGGACGAAACGCGACGCATGGGCACCTACTTCGTCGAGTTGAGCGTCCCGCCCCGTCCGGTGTCGGTGGTGTACGACCGTTCCGGGTCCGCCGCCTCGGCGATGACCCCGGATGATGTTTCCTGGGCCGTCGTCGAGTCGGCTCGCGCCGTGCACCTCACCGGCATCACCCCTGCGCTTTCCCCAGAGGCGCGCCTCACCACGATGGAAACGGCCAGCCGGGCCCGCCGGGCAGGAGCCGCGGTGATCGTCGACGTCAACTATCGCAATCGGCTCTGGCCACCGGCCGAGGCGGCCGCCGTCATCGGTGAGCTGTGCACGATGGCCTCAACCGTCATCGTGACCGCCGAGGATGCCAGGGACCTGTTCGAGATCGGCGGACCGGCGCCAGAGGTCGCTGCCGCATTGAGACAGACGATGGGCGCAGATGCCGTGATCGTCACCCGGGGCGCTGAGGGAGCGGCCTGGGATGCGACGGACGAGGTCGGGGCAGCCCCTGGGCACCCTGCCGAGGTGATCGACCGAATCGGGGCAGGGGACGCTTTCGCCGCCGGCGTCATCATCGGGCTGCTCGATGGCGATATCGCCGCAGGTGTGAAACGGGGCCTCGCCATGGCGGCGTTGAAGGTAGGGATCCGTGGAGACCAGTTCGTCGCCTCCCAGGAGGAGATCGAGACAGTGTTACACGGCGAAACGAAGCGTCAGGTGTCTCGATGAAGGCGTTGAGCTCCGTGGTGACGAGCATTCCCCGCTCCGGCATCCGCGAGCTCATGGACCTGGCGTGGAGCACGCCGGGTGTCATCCACCTCGAAGTTGGGGAACCGGATTTCGCCACACCGGACCATGTGCTGCAAGCTGCGGCGCGAGCCGGCGCCGACGGGTACACGAAGTACACGCCCAACGCGGGGATTCCCGAGGTCCGCGAGGCGTTTGCCGCCAAGGTGAGCGCCCGCAACGGCTTCATCGCCGCACCCGACAACGTTGTGGTGACCGTCGGTGCCATCAATGCGTTGTTCCAGTCGATCATGGTGCTGTGCGATCCCGGCGACGCCGTGCTGATCCCCGACCCGGGGTGGCCCAACTACGAGATCGTGGCCAGGGCCGTCGGTGTCCGGCCGGTGCGCTACCCGCTGGTCCCGAGCGCCGGATTTGTCCCCGATCTCGAGGCGCTGGAGACGGCGGCAGCGACCCCGGGCGCCAAGGCCATGATCATGAACTCGCCGGGGAACCCGACCGGTGCGGTCTTCGATCGCACCACCCAGGAACAGATGCTGGAGATCGCCCATCGTCACGACCTGTGGCTGATCTCGGACGAGTGTTACGAAGACATCGTGTTCGACGGACCCCATGTCAGCCCTGCGGCGGTTGCCTCTCACGAGCGGGTCATCTCGGTGTACAGCATGTCAAAGTCGTATGCGATGACCGGCTGGCGCGTGGGGTATGCGGTGGCGCCACTGGAGGTGGCCGAAAACATGGCGAAGCTTGCCGAGGCGGTCACGGCCTGCGTGACCGGTGTCGCCCAGAAGGCGGCACAGGCCGCGGTCGAGGGCGACCAGAGTTGTGTTGCCGAGATGCGGGATGCGTATCGGCGGCGCCGCGATCTGGCCGCCGGCCTGCTCGAGAGCGCCGGAATGCTGGTGTTTCGTCCTCAAGGGGCCTTCTACATCATGGTCGACGTGTCCGCTGCACAGCGGGGTGGCTACGACCTGTGCCGCTGGCTCGTCACCGAACACGGTGTGGCCGCGGCGCCGGGGGAGACCTTCGGTCCGAACGGTGTAGGACTGATCCGAGTGTCGCTGTCCGCCGCCGATGAGGACGTGCGAACCGGCGTGGAGCGCATCGTCGCCGCCCTCGCGACCGTGTGAATCGATAACGACGATGCTGGTTGTCTTACACCCGGCGTCCAGGTGGCCTACACCCGTGTCTCGAGGACGGGTTCGTCTGGTTGCGGTGAATGGTTGAGTCGTTCGTTTGCGCGGGCAATGGCTGCTTGAAGCGGGGTGGTGCCGGCCTCACTCGCCGACTGAAGGATCTCGGTCAGGGTTTGCTCGATCTTGCTCACTTCTCGCAGGGCACTCGCGTTCGAGTAGCCGCCGACCTCCTCCGAGATGTTGATGATCCCGCCCGCATTCACCACGAAGTCCGGAGCGTACGTGATGCCGCGGGCGCGAATAGCCTCTGCCAGGGGCTTGCTGCGGAGCTGGTTGTTGGCTGAGCCGACTACCGCGCCACAGCCGAGCAGCGGGATCGACTCTTCGCGCAGCACGCCCCCCAAGGCGCACGGCGCCAGGATGTCACATTCCGCCGTGATCACCTCGTCTGGCGGAAGCACCGCTACGTCGTGGCTTGCCACGACGGCAGCGGTTGCTTCTGAGGCCACGTCGCCCACGACCACATCGCAACCCTCCTCGACCAGGATCCTGACCAACGCAGAGCCGACCTTGCCCACACCCTGCACGGCGATGCGACGTCCGCTGAGATCAGGTGATTCCCAGAGATGCTGCGCCACGGCCCGCATGGCGGCAAACACCCCGGCGGCGGTAGCGGGAGATGGATCGCCAGAACCGCCCAAGTCGAGCGGCAGACCGGCCACGTGTGGTGTGGTGGTGTGCACCACCACCATGTCATCGACGGTGGTGCCGACGTCCTCGGCCGTGATGTATCTGCCACCCAGGGCGTTGACGGCACGACCGTATGCGGCAAGAAGTTCCGGCGTCTTGGCTGTCGACGGGTCAGCCATGATCACAGCTTTCCCGCCCCCAAGCTCGAGACCCGCCGCCGCGGCCTTGTAGGTCATGGCCGCGGCAAGATCGAGCGCATCGGTAAGGGCGGCCTGTTCGGTTGGGTACCGGAGAAATCGCGTCCCCCCGAGCGCCGGGCCCAACCGGGTGCTGTGCACCGCAATGATCGCCCGCAGGCCCGACTCGGGATCGGCCGCGAAGTACACACCTTCGTGGCCCTCGGTCATGGTGCGGAATACTTCGGCCATCGTCCTCTCTCCGACGACATGATAATATATTGTTTCGCTCTCTACGAGATTCCGCCTTGTTGGGCCCCAAGGCAAAAGTCACTGCAGGTGGCGTGGACGACGCCCGATGCTGTACCAGTCATCGCGGTCGTTGGGGACCGCGGATCGGGAAGAGCCGGCAGGGCCGGTTATTGTGCCGAGAGCAGATCGAAGAGAAGGCGCCGACAATGCCTGGATCGAATGCAGACCCTCCAATCTCGCTCGTGGAGCGTGCCTACACGGAAATCCGGGAGGCAATCGTAGAAGGGCGCTATGAGGCCGGAGCGCCGCTTCCCTTTCACGAGCTGGCGGAAACGCTGGGCGTGTCCCTCATACCGGTGCGCGAGGCGATTCGCAAGCTCGAGGTGGAGCGACTTGTCGAGGCGATTCCAAACAAGGGTGTACGAGTCGCCCAACTCACCATTGAGGACCTTCGAGACAGTTACCGCATCCGGACGCTTCTCGAATCGCAGGCGTTGCGGATCGCATCTGACAAGCTCTCAGAACAGGACATCAGCGATGCGCGCAGCATGATCGACACCATGGTGCAAGTCTATGAAAAGGATCCAAGGCGGAGCGCCGAGCTCCACCACGACCTGCATTTCCTGATCTACGACCGTGCCGAATCGGCGTGGCTCGGATACCTGATCAGGCTCATGTGGGCCCATACCGAGCGATATCGACGCTTGGGTACGCCGGTTCCCTCCGGCGGAGATCTTGGCGGTGAGCACCTCAAGATGCTCGACGCGCTTGCTGAAGGGCGAATCGAAACTGCAGTCGAGGCGCTGCGAATAGATCTCGAAGCCACGGCGCAACGGGCTTCACGATTCTTTGATGAGTGACCGACGGAGAGCCTCGTCGTGGAGCGACAGCGCACCGATCTGATATTATCCGGGAGACGGTCGGCTGGTTGATGGCTCTTTGAAGGGTCCGGTGGATGCCGGCCCAACGGATCGGTTCGTAGGTATGAGGTGGATCCCCGGTCATCGGGAATGTGCCTCTCCGCCTCCGGGGAGGAAGTTATGGGTGAATCGCAGGACGAGCTCCTTGTCGAGGGCGATGTTTCGCCGATTCTCGAGATTGCGGAGCTCACCGGCCAATCTGAGGAAGAGCTGGCCCGCCATTGGGCTCGCCTCTTCATCCAACATGACCGGCTGATGCTCAAGACGTTCCAGACCTGGGCCGGACCCGAACGAGCCCTCCACATGCACGACCAAGTATGGGAAAACCCACGCCAACCGCTCCGGGAGATCTTCCTGTCAATGGGCCCGACGGCCCGTGAGGCGCTCGATGCATACGCTCGCGCCTTCATGATTCATGACTACTTCTCGCTGAAGGCCCTGCGGGACGAAATCGGTGATGTTGACGCGATCGAGGCGCACCACAGTCTTTGGGAAGGTCAAGCCGAGGACTATGCCTCGGTCACCGGCCATCAGCGGGAGGCTGCTGAGTTCCTGTCGTGGGACGACCTCTATGAGACGTACAACGCACATACGAGCAGGGAAGGCTTGCCGTACGATCTCACCGAGGCCACCGGCGATCGCCTCGTTATCGAGTCGACGCACTGCGCCTACTTCGACACCATCGTCGAGGAGATGGGCCGCGATGCTGCCGAGGAGCACCTGCGCCTGATCGCAATCGAAAGCACCGACCGGACGATCGAGGGATTCTTACTCGGGATCGGCCAGGAGAATGAGATACGCGGAGTCATGACCCAACATCGCTGTCATGGCGACGGCGTGTGCCAAATCGAGTTCACTCGTAGGGACCCCGGCGAAGCTCTCAACGTCATGGGAGCCACGGATCGGCCTGGTACACAGTGCTTTTTCGGATCGAAGAGTGCCGCTAAGGGCGCGGATGGGCCGAGGTAAGGAAAGTGCGAAATGGGCCACAGGCCCATTGTGAGTGATGGAGGGTGCATGTTTGTCCGACTGACCGTGTTCCCGGTTCGACCAGCAACCTTCACGTCGATGATTGCAACGGTTCGTAATGACATCGTCCCCTTGAACGCGACGCACGCAGGGTTTCTGGGCGCCCAGCTTCTCACGAGGACGCGCATCGACAAGGCTGTGCTTCAGACCACGTGGCGGACCGAATATGACGCTCTGCAGGCTGACGAGGACGGCCTGCTCGACCGAGAAATGTCATTTCTCGAGCCGTATGCGTCTGGTCCGGCCGTCGTCGAGGGTTTCGAGGTGAGTGTCCTTTTCGACGCCGCGCCCGTGGAGCCTGACGGCGCGCTGAGCGTGGACTGAGGTCGTTTCGGCGCGCACTCGTTGGCGCGGTCGGCGGACGGATCTCTCCGGTAGGCGACGAACCACCCGATGTTGGCCCAACGGTCGGTCGCCTGACTGCCTCCACCCTCACAGGTGAGGGTGGACTTCGGCTCCTGTCAGCTCCAGCATCTTGCTCGCACGCAAACCGCTTGCCGGCAGCAGCGCCACGCTATCGATGCCGGTCTTCCCGAACGCCTGCAGTCTCTCGATGCAGTCTCCCGGGTCTCCGGCAACGGCAAGGTCGTTGAGCCACTGCTCCGGCATCGCTCGTTCGAACGATTCGAGATCCGACCGAGCCATATCGGCGACGATCTCGCTGATCCCATAGGCGGCGGTGAGAGCACTTGGACCGGAGTGATAGAGATGTCGCGCAAGAGCCGTTTTCGCGGCCTTCCGAGCCACCAGCCGGTCGTCGTCGACCGCGTAGATGGCGAAGACGGTCAGTTCATGGTGCCGATGGTCACCTGCGAGCGTTCGGCGCCCCTTGCTGATGTGCTGGCGAGCCCACGCGATGTACGCCTCTGAAGCGCCGACCGATAGGACGGTCCCATCCGCTATCTCACCCGCTAGTTCGAGCATCCTTGGCCCGGCGGCGCCAACGTGGAGTGGCAC
>BTQG01000034.1:0-22632 GCA_036985755.1 Acidimicrobiia bacterium
CCGCCCTCTCAAGGCGGTAGCGTGGGTTCAAATCCCATCGGGGCTACGAATCTGTCCGTCGTACGTGCTTGGGCATACCGCCACGGTATATCCAGACACGTACGACGAAATCGGGCGTTAGATCTCGGCGGCGCCCCACACCGGGATCTCGGCTCCGTCGATGACGGCCGAACGATGGCTGGTGAGGAAATCGATGACGTTGGCAATCTCCGCAGGTTTTGGCCAGTCCACGTATTCGGCATAGGGCAGCGCAGCCCGGGTGGTCGGGGTGTCGATCACCGAGGGCAGCAGCACGTTGCAGGTCACGTTGGTATCAGACAGCTCGACGGCGACCGAGCGGCCCAGTGCCGCCACCCCGGCCTTGGCGATGTTGTACGCCGCCTGGCCGGTAGGGGTCACGCTGGCGTGGCGACTCCCCATGAGCACGATCCTGCCCCAGTCCTGCTTTTTCAGGTGAGGGATCGTCGCCCGCACCGCGTTGAATGTCGAGCGAAGGTTGAGGTCGATCATGCGATCGAACCGGACATCGTCGGTCTCTTCGACGTCCCTTCCCCCGCTCCACCCACCGACGAGACAGCACAGCACGTTGACGCCGCCGAAAGCGTCGACGACCTCCTGGACGAATTTCTCCATCGATCGAGCGTCGGAGGCATCGACGCGGCTCAACAGCAGCTCGTCATCGGAAGCGTCGAGCTCCGATTCGAGCTGCGCTTCGAGCTCGGTGGCCTCCTCCGGCACCAGGTAGGTCACGCCGATCTTGAAGCTTCGCTGAACGAGCAGCGGCAGCAGTTCTCTACCAACAGATCCGGTCCCGCCGGTGACAATGGCGACGTTCGACGTGTTCATCGGATTCCGCAGCCTAGTAAGCAGTTCTGATTGGGCCCCGAGCCGTCGGTCTCAGCAGCGAGGCTCCCTTGAGCGGCTCATCGGAATCCCAGTCTCCGCATCGCATCGAGATCGGAAGGGCGGTCGAGATCGAGGGCGAGGCCGGGGCGAATCAGGACCGCGGCGTTGGGCGCCGCGGCGAGGTGGCGGCGGAAACTTCCGACGCCGTAGGCGAAAGGAAAGGTTGGCGACGAGCCGCCGATCAGGCTGGTACCGCCGTCGTGGGACGGTGCCAGCACGTGAGTTGCGGAGGCGAGGGCGTGTCGTACCGCGACCACGTCCCCGGCGGTGATCAACGGCAGATCGGCGTGGACCACCATCCATGCGCCATCGGCCTGTGCGATCCCGGCTGCGGCTGCAGCGTTGAGACCGGGCGGGTCGGGCTCATCGACCAAGCGGAAGTTCTGCTGCGACGCCCACTCGCCAACGGAGGCATCGCCGGTTACTACGGCCACATCGACTCCGGCTCTCCGCAGTGCATCGGTGGTGCGCCCGGCGAGCCGCAGCATCAGAGCGGCCCGGCGATCGGCAGGCAACGCCCCGGCGAGCCGCGACATCCCCGCAAAGGATCTGATGGGCACAAGTGCGGTGACTGTCATAGGCGGTTGCACCGTTCGCACCTCACTAGGGCAGCGTGTCGATCACGTCGAGGGCGCCAGCTATGTCGTCGGACGTGTTGTAGAGATGCGGCGAGAAGCGAACCAGATCGCGTCGCTGGGAGACGATGACCCTGGCATCGTTGAGGCCTTCGGCGACGGCAACCGATCGGATGGGCAGGACCGTCGCGACGGTCATCGTTGGCGATTCGTCAATACCCTGGCACGGAGATCCGCTTTTCATACCAGCGCAACAGCAGGCTCAGGCTGACCGTCAACGTCAGATATAACCCGGTCAGGATCAGATAACCCTCGAGGAAGGCGAAGGATCTTCCGGTCCACAACTTGGTCATCTGGGTCAGCTCTCGCACTGCGATCAGCGAAACCAGCGACGAGTCTTTGAGCAAGGCGATGAGGTCGTTGCCAAGGGCCGGCATGACGTTCCTGATGGCCTGTGGCAGGACGATGAATCGCATCACCTGGCGCTTGGACAAGCCGACCGATGCACCTGCCTCCTTTTGGCCGGTTGTGACCGACTGGATTCCAGCGCGGAAGACCTCGGCGATGAAGGCGGCGTAGATGATACCGAGGGCGAGAGTGCCCCGATAGATGGAGGCCGGCCTGAACCCAATGTAACTAGAAAGCTCCCCGAACCCCACGATCGATATCAAGAGGATGGTGACGAGCACCGGCACGCCCCTGATCACCTCGATGTAGTACATGGCGAGGTTCTTGAGCACGGTGTTGGTGGAAAGACGGGCCAACCCAATTATGAGACCGAGGCCGAGCGCAAGGACGAAGCCGCCGAGGGTTACCAGCAGCGTGAACGACAGCCCGCCGATGATGAACTCGAAACCCTCACGCCATCTTTCCTTTGTCAACACCTGGAAGGCGATCAGCGCCACGGTGGCGATGATTCCCACCAGCCACCAGGGGAAGCCGGACGCCCAACTACCCGTACTACCCGGTGGTCCGGCCTCGACGGTTTGCTGGTCGGTCGCAGTCACGGTGTCCTCCTGTCATTGGGCCGGGTCAGCTTGGCAGAATCAACCTGGTGAGCCGCCGGTCCCTACACGCGAAACCGGGCCCCGCGGGGCCCGGTTTCGTTCTTTGCCGCTGTTTTTACGGAGACTCGAACTCGACGAACCACTTGAACCCCAATTCGTCGAGGAACCCGTCGTCCGCCATCTCCTTCAACACCTTGTTGACCGGGTCGATCAGGTCACTGTCTTTCGCATAGATGAACCCCAGCGGGTCGCTCTGCAACGACTCATCGATCAACTTGAGCTCGTCGGCGTTCACGCCCTTGAAGCCCTGCCCGGCGGTGTCGTCGATGATCACCGCATCGACGTCGCCGCTGATCAGCGCCTGGACGGCCACTCCGAACACGTCGAAGGCGTCGATGCGGCCCTCACCGCCGAGGATCTCCGCACCGAGGTTGTAGTTGGTCGTCCCGACTTGCGTGCCGAGCCTGGCATCCACATCATCGATGAAAGCCTGGACGGTTGGGTACCGGTCCTCATCGAGGCGGACCATCAGCTTCTGCTGGACCGTCATATAGGGATCGGAGAAGGCGACGGTGTCCTTCCGTTCCTCGGTGATCGAGATCCCGTCACCGGCAGTGTCGTACACGCCTTGGCCGGTCTCGATGATGAGGTCCGGCCACACCGCTTCGACAAACTGGGCCGTGCAGTTGAGCCGGTTGCATATCTCCCGCCACACGTCGTAGTCCCAGCCTGCCCCGTCGCTCTGCCCCTCGGGGATGTAGTTGAACGGTGGGTACGCGTTCTCGACCGCCACCGTGACCGTCCTCCCGCCGAGGTCGCCGTCGGCGGAACCGCCGGTGTCGTCGTCGCTGGCGCACGCCGCCGCGACGAGAGCAAAAGCGACGATCGGTAACAGTAATTTCAAATGCCTTCGCATGGTTCCTCCTCGTTTGCCTCGCCCGCCCGGGGCGAGGCAAATCAGGATAATCGAAGCCGTCACGGAGTGCAGGCAACCCTCGCCCACCGTTTAGGGTGGCGGTATGAGGAGAAAGACAAAGATCGTCGCCACGCTCGGGCCGGCCGTTGACTCCGAGCAGGGAATTCGGGAGCTGATCGAGGCCGGGCTCAACGTGGCGCGGTTCAATTTCTCCCACGGCGATCACGACGGTCACCGCCGGCGTTTTACCTGGGTCAAGGAGACGGCCGAAGAGCTCGGCCTCCCTATCGCCACGCTTCAGGACATCCAGGGCCCAAAAATCCGGGTCGGCACCTTTCCCGGCGGCGGGGTGGAGCTCGAAACCAACTCGACGGTGTCACTCGTTGCCGGCGAGGGCGAGGGGGATGCACAAACGCTCCATGTCGCCTACCTGGACTCGGTCGACTTGGAGCCGGGGGCGCGGATCCTGTGCTCCGATGGTGTCATTGCTCTCGAGGTGGTCGCCGTCGGCAGCCATAGGGCCGAAGCCAGGGTGATCCAGGGTGGAGAACTGCTGGACCACAAGGGGGCGGCGTTTCCAGGATCACCATCGACGGTGCCGGTCATCACCGCCAAGGACGAGGAGGATCTTCGCTTCGGGCAGGAGCTCGGCTTCGACTTCGTGGCCGCATCCTTCATCTCCTCTGCTGAGGATATCCGCACGATCCGGCCCTACGTCGGGGAGGCATCGATCATCGCCAAGATCGAGTCGGAGCTCGGCTATCGCAACCTCGATGACATTCTCACCGTCGCCGACGGGGTGATGGTGGCGCGTGGCGATCTCGGCGTCGAGCTCAGCCTGGAGTCAATCCCGCGAGCACAAAGCGAGATCCTGAACAAGGCGAACAGCGCAGGAAAGATCTCGATCACCGCCACCGAGATGCTCGAGTCGATGATCAGCAGCCCGCGCCCGACGCGGGCCGAGGTGACCGATGTCTACCGATCCGTGCTCGAGGACACCGACGCCGTGATGCTGTCGGCGGAGACCGCGGTCGGCGACTACCCGGTGCGTGCGGTCATCGCGATGGATGTCATCTGTCGTGAGGCCGAGGTGAGCCCTGACTTCGGCAGGGATCCTGGGGCATCGAACCTCGCCGACCGCGCCCCATTTGCCTCTGCCGTTGCCCAGGCATCCGTCGACACCTCGAACCGGCTGGGCGTGGACACCATCGTTGCTTTCACTGAAACCGGGTCGACGGCGAGGTTGCTCTCCAAGTACCGGCCCCGCGCCGATGTGTACGCCTACACCGCGCACGAACGGACCTATCGCAGGATGGCCCTGTACGGGGGCATCACGCCGCTGCCGTCGCCGCCGCACCATTCGACCGACGACATGCTCAAATTCAGCGAGGAGGATTTGATGGAGCGGGGGATCGTCAGCCAGGGCGAGGCCGTCATCATGGTGGCGGGCACCCCACCCAACATCCGAGCAACCACCAACCTGATGAAGGTACATCGCGTCGGCGCCACGACCGAAGGACTGCCCGAGCACTAAATCGAGAGAGTCGTCAGCCTCTTCGCTCAGCCGCCCCCGCCCTCGCCTTCGCCTTCGCCCCCACCGGGGTCTTCGTATACGCCGACGGTGAGGGTCACGCTGCCCCCGACCTCGACCCAGGTGCCCCTTCCCGGACTCACCGAAATCACGATGTCGTGCGACGCCGGGTTGGTGACCGCGGTGTCGCTGCGAATCACGACGAAGCCGAGGCTGGCGAGAGCTGAGGCGGCGTCTGCATAACTTTGACCGCCGAGGCTCGGGACCTGGATCGGGCAGTTCCGCGGTTCGCCGGTCACCATGCACGGGTGGACCGCGATCTCCTCGTTCAGTGTTCCGTACCTCCACCAGAAAGGCTCACGCTCCACGGTCCCATCGGGAGCGATGATCACGCGGGTTGAGGTGATGGTCCAGCCGTTCTTGCCCCGAACCGTGCGTCGCTCCTGGCCGGGGGCAAGGCCGTATTCGTTGTCGACATCGGCCACGTATACCGTCTCGTACTCCTTGATGTTGCTGCGCTCGGACAGCTCGGCGTCACAGTCGAGCCCGCCGTTGTTGCCGTAGATGCGCACGGTGATGACGCTGCTGCTGTATGCCGTCTCCACGATGAAGGGAGCAGCCGAGTTGTTGCCGATCTTCACATCCGGGCTCGGGAATCCGAGGGTGGCTTCACGAGCCTCCGGGTACCGTTCGAAGTACAGCGAGTGCGGCCGGTGCTCCACGTCTTTGTAACAGGCGAAGAAGGCAGCGTTGTACAGGGTCGTGGCAAACTGGCTCACCCCTCCGCCGATGTTTGCCGGGTTTCCCTCGCACACGATCGAGCCTCCGATGATGGCGCAATCTTCGAGGTAGCCCTTCTCCTCGGTGCGTTTGCCGGCGATTCCGTTGAGCGAGAACACCTGACCGGGAAGGGTCACAGCCCCGTCGACGGCATCAGCGATCAGGTGGATGTTGACCACCCGGTTGGTGCCGGGGGTGTTGGTGCTGAACTTACTGAGAAGACGCAACGGCCCGTAGGCCTCGGCCTCTTCGGTGGTGAAGGATGGAGCCGCTGCTTCGGCAACCGGGAAAATGCCGTTGCCGGACCCCAGTGCTGCGGCGAGCAGGGCCTCAGTAACGGCGGGGGAGTCCAGTTTCGTCCCGTATCGCGACGGGACGATGCTGACGCTGTCGATCTGGGTATTCACCTTGTAGGTGGCGTCGACGGGAGGTAACTCGAACGAGTCGTGCAGTGGGTCGAGGATCTCGTTGACCACGTCCTCGTCGAGGACGACAACGATCTCGGCCGGGTCCTCGTGGACCTCGGTACCGATCGCCCTTGCGATGTCGGCGGCGAGAAAGGTCACGGCGAAACCGATCTCTTCGTTGGCGAGGGTGACGTCGGAGTTGATCGCCCTTCGCACCTGCCCCGCTGCCGCATCGACCTCGGAGTCCGTGATCACAGGCACCGAGGTCACAACCACCAGGGTGGTGCCGGTCGTTCGATCCAGCGTGCTGACGGCGTCGAACATCAGGTTGGCGCTGCGCTCGTCATCCAGCATGTCCCCCGTTCTCGGGTACTGGGTCTCCACCTCGCCGTCGGTTACCTCCACCGACCCCTCGAAGGCGGGGTTGGGTATGGCAGCCGTTTGCCAGGCCTCTAGCTGATCCGCTACGGCGGCGTCGTCCACGGTGGCGGGCAACGGGATGGTGATGGGCGTGGAGAACCCGCGCAGCCATGACCAGAACCGGGAGAGGCCTCCTCCGTCGCGGCGCTGGGTGATTGCTTCTTCCACGGCTGTGGCCTCGTCGACTTCGAGCTGGATCGAAGCGGGCACGAGTTGGAAGGTGGTCTCGTTGACGGTGAAGGCCGCAGGCGTAGCTCGCAACTCCTGTTCGTAGGCCTTCATGGCGAGCAAGGCGTCGTCGTAGGACAGCCCGCTGAGATCCACTTCTCCGACCGAGACGTTCCTCGGGATCTCACCTTCGGCAACGGATTCGTCCACCCAGAACACGCCGACCGGCAGCAGAAAGAGCGCGATCGGCGCCAGCGCGAAAAGGGCGAAGCGTGGTTTCAGGGCACAACTCCAAGAGCGGGGCGGTTCGCTCGCCAGGGTACCGGGAGGGTGCGATAAGCAGGTGCGAGTCGTCAGTCGTCAGTTGGATCTGGGAGCTGGGAACTCGTGCCTATGGCTTCTCGCCGACGGTGAGGCTGATGGTGGTACCAGCAGGCTGCCAGCCGTCGGGTGATGCGGAGATGACCTTGCCCACATTGTCGGCGTCTGGCACGTAGCTCACGCTCCACAGGAACCCTGCAGCCCCCAACATTGCCTTGGCCGACCCAAAGTCGAGCCCGGCTACGCCCGGCACCTGCACCGGGCATGCGATGCTGCTCAGGTCGCACGGGTGCTTTTCGATCTTGCGGATGGCTCCTCTGTAGCGGTGGGTATAGGGCTCACGGATGACCGTCCCGTCTGGCATGGTCATCACCCTGGTCACCGTGACGCTGAATCCGCCCGATCCCTTGCTGACGATGTGCTCGGTGCCGGGGTCGATCGCAGGGTTCGGCTCGTATACGGTCCGTGGGCCGGTGGGGCTGAAGCGCGCGCTCCTCTCCGCGGTGCATACCCGGCCACCGTTGTTGCCGTAGAACTTGACGGTGATGGTGCGGTTCCCGTCATAGGAGTTTCTGATGATCACCGGCGCTTCTGTGTCGTTGCCGAAGCGCAGGTCGGGGGCGGGGAAACCGAGCGTGGCCTCGCGACCTTCGGGATACCGAGAAATGGCCAGGCTGTGCGGCGTGTGATCGATGTCTTTGTAACACCCGAAGAAGATGGCGTTGTACATCGTGGTCGCGTACTGGCTGACTCCGCCGCCGATATTGACACGGCTTTCGCAGCAGGTGACCTCGCCTCCGATGATGGCGCCGTCGCGCAGGTATCCCTTCTCCTCGGTTCGTTCCCCGATGAAGTCGTTGATCGAGAATTCCTCTCCCGGCCAGACCACTTGCCCGTCGATGGTGTCGGCCATGAGGTGGATGTTGAACACCCGGTTGACTCCCGGCGTGTTGGTAGTGAACTCGGAAACGAGCCCGAGCGGACCGAGCGCCTCGGCGTCTTCGGTCGAGTACTCCGGTTCTGCACCGTCCATGTAGGGGAGTGACCGGCTAAAGCTCGTCGTGGCCACTTGCAGCAGGGCGGCGGTGGCGGCCTCGGGGTCGACCGTCCTTCCCGTCAGCGAAGGGATGATCGAGACGGTGTCGGTTTCCATATCGACGTCGAACGAGACGTTCACCGCGGGGATATCGAGTTCCTCGCGTTGCGCCGCCAGATAACCAGCCACCACATCCTGGCTCAGCGACACCTCGATGGTGGCGGGCGAGTTGTGGGTGATATCGACTCGGATCGCGTTGGCGAGCTGGGCGCGGCTGAGTTCGAAACTAGCGCCGCGAGAGAAGTCGTTCAGGACCGCAGGCTGCGACAGCATGGCGTTGATGGTTGCCACCGTTTCGTCGATGTCCGCCTCGGTGAGGGTCGGTATCGACTCGGCGAGCGCCAGCTCCGAGGCCGACCGGTCGGGCAAAGCGAGTTTGGTGAGCATGACCCGGCGGGCGGCGGCCCGGTCGATGGTCACGCCGACGGTCGGGTACTGGAAGGTGACCTCGCCGTCGACGACGGCGACCGCTCCCTCGTATGCGGGGTTTTCGATCGCCAGGCCTTCCCAATCGACGAGCACCCTGTCGAGGGCGTCGGTGTCGACCGACCAGGTCAAGTCGAGTTCGATGGGGCTGCCGAAGCTCTGCACCCAGGGAATAAACCCTGCGACAAAACCGAATTTGCGCTGGGCGAGAGCAGTCTCGAGAGCCCCGTCGACGTCCGCCTCCAGTCCGATTTCTTCGGGGTCTAGCTCGAAAACGGCGCCCTCGACCACGAATGTCGCCGTGGACGTTTGCCGCTGCTTTTCATAGGCCTCTATCCGGGCCCTGGCCTCCTCGGGAGGGGCGCTGCCGATTGCGACACCGGCCACCGACACGTTGCGGGCGACGTTGTCGGCGGTGGCGGCGCGGTCGATCCCGTACACCGCGATCGGAACCAGCATGAGCAGGACGATCGGGATGACGGCGAAAAGGGTGAGGCGAACGGCGCGGGGCATGAATCCTGTTGGTTGGGACCACTGGGAGTATAGGAGCGGTCTGAAAAAACGAACGTTCATGGTGTTTGGCGGAAAACCTTGTCGCGCAAGCGTTTCCCGCATACCATCCCGGGTGTGATCCCGCTCCCTCCCATCGAAGACGGGGAGCCGCTGGCGGTCTCGGCGACGCTGTACAAGACGTACCTGGTGTGTCCACACCAGGCCCTGGGGCGGCTCCACGGCGAGTATCCGACGGATTCCCTCCCGGCTTTCAAGGGCTCCCTCGCTCATCGCCTTTTCGCCCGCCATCTCACCACGGGGCCGATCGATGATGTGCCAAGCGCCTGTCGCGAGGAGATCGGTGCCGGCAACCTGAATCCCAAGCTGCACTCACTCGGGATCGGTAAACCATCGGCCCTCGCCCCGGTCATTGCCGAGGTGGGCGACTTGTACTCCCGGTTCAAGCGATTCCCAACCGACGGTTTCCGGTCCGCAGAGGTAACGCTCGAGGCCGAGATCGACGGCCGGGTCAGGCTCGTGGGTGTCGTCGACGCCATTTTCGACGACGATGCGGGGCCCCGCATCGTCGACTGGAAGACGGGGGGCTATATCGACGACACCGATGGGCAGCTCGACTTCTACATCTACGCGTGGGCTCAGCAGTTCGGCGAGCTGCCGGCGATTGCAGAAGCGGTATCGGTCAAGACGGGGGAGCGGGTGAGTGTCGAGCCCACCGTCGAGAGGGCAACCGAAACCGCCACCGCCGTCGCCGAGATGGTCAACACCCTGCGGAGGGCCTTCAGGGACGAGAGTGAGCTGGAGCGGCGCGGCGGGCCACACTGTCGCTGGTGCCCGTTGCTCGACACCTGCACAGAGGGCCAAGCGGCTACCGCGATGACGATTCCCCGATCGAGACAGAACTGACGGTCGACCACGAGGCTCCGGGGCGCGATCCGGGGGCCGTTTTCGCCTGCTTAACTCGCCCGATGTCTCGCACACTGCTGTCGCTGCACGCCCATCCCGACGACGAGTCGAGCAAGGGGGCGGGCACGGTGGCGCGCTACAGCGACGCCGGAGTTCGCACGGTGCTCGTCACCGCCACCGGGGGAGAGGCCGGCGACGTCCTCAACCCCGCTGCCGACAGTGAGGAGGCGCGCCGCGACATCGGGGCAGTCCGGCGACGGGAACTGTTTGAAGCTGCCAAAATCCTCGGTTTCGACGATGTCATCATGCTTGGATATCGAGACTCCGGGATGCCGGACACGCCTCCGAACTCCCACTCCAATGCCTTCGTCAACGCCGATACCGACAAGGTCCTGAAGCGCCTGGTGGCGATCGTGCGCTCTGAGCGGCCCCAGGTGATGCTCGGTTACGACGAGCACGAGTGGTACCCGCACCCGGATCATCTCAGGGTCCATGCGCTGTCGCTCCCGCTGTTCGAGGCTGCAGCGGACCCCGAGCGGTATCCGGACGTGGGTGAGCCGTGGGAGGTCGCCAAGCTGTACGCGCCGACCTTTTCCCGGTCGAGGTTGGAGATCCTGCATGCGGCGATGGAAGAGCGAGGCCTGAGCTCCCCCTACGGGGATTGGCTGGGGCGGTTGCCCCCGCTCGATGGCGAGGAGGTCATCGATGCCAGGATCGACGTAGGCGACTACATCGAGAGAGCACGCACCGCGCTCGCCGCTCACCGCACCCAGATCGCTCCAGACGGTCCCTGGTTCCAGGTCCCGACGGACCTGATGAGGGAGGTATACCCGTATGAGGACTTTGAGCTGTTGGCAACGCGGGTCGAGCAAGGCCCGGCCGGCAGCGACCTGTTCGAAGGGGTAGACGAGTAGCTGAGTTCTTGGTTTGACGCTTGCAGGTGAGGGTTCATAGGGGAGTGAGGTTGGAGATGAGTTCGCTCAGGATCGGTGGCCATGCCTCCGCGGTTCCACATGGGGGCCGGATGTTGGCGCCTCGGTCTTGGTGTTGCCGCTTTCGGGAGAGGAACACCGATCTGGGTCCTGGGACCGGCGATCGGCGACCGACGACCCGTGCTTGGCCCACCGCCGGCAGCGTCTGTGTTCTAATACGGCTGCAATGAGCTCTCCTGCTGCAGATCACCTATCCGATCTTCTCGAAAAGATCGATCCCGAGGTCGCCGAACCCGCGATCGACCCGTTACAGCGACTCGTCAGCGGGTTGTCCAGCTCGCCGAACTTGGTCGTTGCCCTTGTCGGGCCGACGGGGACCGGGAAGTCGGCGCTGTTCAACGTGCTCGCCGGCGCCGAGATAGCGATCGTTGGAACGCTTCGCCCGACGACGAGGGAAGCAGAGGTATGGCCGATCGGGTCGCGAGGGCTCGTCCTGATCGACACTCCTCCTTACGAGCTGGATCCCGACGCGGTGCGTCATGCCCTCGATCGCACCGACCTGGCGGTCATCGTGGTGACTCCGGACCGTTACGCCGACGCCATTGTGCGCGAGCTCACCATCGAGCTGGAGCGGCGCGGGGTGCCCACGGTTGTTGCGTTGAACCGTGTGCCGGCCGATCCGGCCGTCGCTGCCGCGATCACCGTGGACGCGATCGGCGCCCTCGAAGGCGAACTCACCATCGTCCCCGACTCGGCAACCGATACCGTGGACGGATCAATGCTCCGGGATCGAATCGCCAACCTTGGACGATCGGATGTCGTCTCGAAGCGAGATCTTGGAGCCGCCGTCTTTGTCCAGGACCAGGTGGAGAAGATTGCCCAACTCGTCGAGGATCGCGATCGCGCCCTCGAACAGGTCGTCGAGACTGCGGAGCGTTCTTTCGCCGATGCCCGCATCGACCGGGCGAGTCTCGCCGCCGCAGCAAGACTCACCTGGCCGCTGGCCGTCAAGACGTTGCTCGATACGGTTGCGACGACGACGACTCGGGCGATGGAGGCTGTGGTCAACCACCAAGATCTCGATCCACGGTTCGAGGAGATCGCCCGGCAGGCCGCCGATGCCGCCGGTCCGCTGGATGCCGCCCCGCTCGATGGGTGGCAGCGCGTGGTCACCGCGGAGGCGGTAGCCAGGGTCCACAAACCCAGTATGCACCCCTTTCAGCGGCGGGCCGTCGAGCGGCAGATGTGGAGGTTGGCAGCCGATCTCGGCATGCTTCCCGATCGACGGATTCGAGCGGCACTCGGCGATGAAGTCGCCGAGCTGCGTATGGCCGGTAACCACGCGTTGACCCTGGCTCTGCGTGATGTGGCTGAGGATCGCATCGAACAGTTCATGGCCGCGCTGGGAGACTCGTCCCCGGTGTCTGCCACCGAACTCCGTTCGGGTGCTTCGAAGCTGCTCTCCGAGACCGACACACGGGTCAAAGCCCGTTCGCGCCGGGGCGGGGAGACCGCCGATGGCTGACCTCGGTGAGCTCGTTGATCTGCTCGACCTGGCGGTAGCCGACGCCGCCGGAGTATCCAAGCCGGCCGATCGACAAGCCGCGGCGACGATTGCCGCCGCTCAGCGCAGGCGGCGGGATTATCTCGGTGCTGCCATCGTGGTGGCTATTGCCGGGGGAACCGGGTCCGGCAAGTCGAGCCTGCTCAACGCCTTGGCCGGCGAAGAGATCGCTTCGACCAGCCCGATCCGACCCCATACCAACGAGCCGATGGCGTGGGCACCATCCGGCGACGACACGATGCGGGCTCTTCTCGAGTCGATGGGCATCTCGTCGATAGTCGACAATTCGTCGTTGTCGTCGATCGCCCTGCTCGACCTGCCCGACATCGACAGCATCGCAGACGACCACCGAACGACGGTCGAGGAACTGCTGCCGCACGTCGACGCCGTCATCTGGGTGTTCGACCCCGTCAAGTACAACGATCCGACGCTGCATAACGACTTTCTTGCTCCGCTGGTCGGCTACGAGCGGCAGTTCCTGTTCGCGCTGAACAAGGCCGATCTGCTGGAGAAGGCAGACGTGCTCGAAATCAATGCCCTCGAACTGGTCACGGAGGACCTGGCGAAGACGCTGAGCAACGACGGCTTCACCGACCCCGAGCCGTTCGTTGTGGCCGCCGACCCATCCTCCGGTCCTCCGACGGGGATCGAGGAGTTACGCGACGCGCTCGACAGACGGCTCGCGTCCAAACACGCCGCCGCCGCCAAGATGGTCGAGGACATCGGCGCCGCGGCGAAGCTGCTCGGGCGGGAAGCCGGGCTGTCGAGCGGAGCGGGCAGCGGGCACGCCGAGCGGGTGGCCAAGAGCGCTCACAACACTTCCTGGCTCACTGCCACCCTCGATGATCTCGATCTCGGCGAACCGACGACCGAACGCATACTCGCCGACCCTACCGACCGGATAGCCGTGGTGGCAGCCCTCACCGAACGTGCTGAGCTGGCCGCCCTCATCGCCAGCATCGCGGTGGCCTGTGCGGAGCTGTCTGCCCAACTCGAGGCAGGTACGACATGATTTCTGCGGTGTCGGACTGGCCGGAGTGGGCGCAGAACCTCCTTCTATCTGCGGCTGTGGTCGTTGGAGCGGTGATCATCTGGCTCATCCTCCGCTGGATGATCAGACGCTGGGTGCGCTCGAAGGCAGCCAAGCTGGCGAGTGGTGACGAGCTGCAAGACCGGGCGAAGGGGCAGCGGCTGACGACCATCGCCGCCACGCTCGAGAACCTTCTCGGCCTGCTGTTCGCCGCCGGTGCCATCGTGTACGTGATGCTGGCCTGGGGGATCCCGATTGCTCCCCTCGTTGCCGGCGCCTCGCTCGTTGGTATCGCCATCGGCTTCGGCGCCCAGGACATCGTCAGCGACGTGATTGCCGGGTTCATGGTGCTCGTGGAGGACCAGTACTCCATCGGGGATGTGGTGGCCATCGGTGGCGTCACCGGCACCGTCGAGGAGATCCGGCTGCGCACCACCGTGCTGCGCGGTCTCGACGCCAGCGTCCACCACGTCCCCAACGGCGAGGTCAGGGTTGCGACCAACCTCACCCCCGACTACAGCAGGGTGGTCATCGACATCGGCATCGCCTACGAGTCCGACCTCGATGCTGCAATCGCGGTCATCGCCGATGAAGCGGCACGCTTCAGGGCAGATCCGGACTGGACCGACGCCCATGTGGGGGATTCCGAGATGCTCGGCGTCAACGAGCTCGGCGACTCGGCGGTGATGATCCGTACCCTCTTCAGCACGGTTCCCGAGCAGCGCTGGGCGGTCAAGCGCGAGTTTCTGCGCCGGCTGAAAATCCGGCTGGACGAAGAGGGTATCGACATTCCCTATCCGCACATCACGGTTGTCCAGCCGGGGGATCAGGGTTGATCGTTGCCGGTCCGTAGCGCTATGAGAGCGTCCGGGGCCTCGGTCACCGTCACCCGGTGGGCCATCCCGAGCAGCTCGCCGTCGGTCTGCACCGGTGACGGTGGCTCGGCGGATATGGTGAGTTTGTTGAACATTTCGTGGACCCTCGCCATGAGCCGCTCGGGCATCGGCCTGCGAAACACCGAACGAACGAAGATCTCGATGGCGCGGTGGACTTCGAGGTCCTCGGCCACGATTGCGGCCAGTCCGTCCACCGGCGTCCTGGTGAGGTGCAGCGGTACCGCTCCGAAGAACGTGTAGGGGTCATGGACCTGGACGAGCGCCAACACTCCGTTGGCGGATTCACCATCGATCTCGACCTTCAGGTTCGGCGGACGGTTTCTCCAGTCCAACAGCAGCTTGGACAGCGCCGACTGGGCGTAGTGGGCCCCGCCGAGCCAGATTTTCGAGTGCGGTCGCTCTTCAGCCAGGGCCACGACATCGGCGTCGTAACCCACACCGAATGCAAAGGTGGCGAACTCCGAGATCGGCCCGGTGACCAACTCGGCTTCGACCGCCGCCATACGGGTGGGAAGAGCGGGGAGCGACACCATTCCTCGCGCCGCCCGTTTCGGATCGCTCGGCAAACCGAAGATCCTGGCCAGGACGTTGGTGGTTCCTGCAGGGATGATGCCAAGCGCAGCCGGGGTGTAAGCGACGCCGTTGGCGACATGATGGGCGACTCCGTCGCCGCCCATGGCGGCGACCACGTGGTAACCCAAGTCGGCGGCTTCCTCCGCCCTGCGACGGGTGGCAGCGGCCCCGTGGGGCCATTCGGCATCGACACGGAAGTCCTCCTCGAGGATACGAAGCACATCACGAAACAAGGCACCGGTGAAACCGGACGCCGAAGGGTTCGCCAGGAGAAGGAGCCGCCGCATGGGGGAAGAATAGGTATCAGGTGCGAGTCGCAAGTCGCAAGTCTCAAGGAGGATTCGCGGCAGGGCGTCACCGTGTGCTTTCGAGATGGCGGGTCTCGGTTTCTCCACCCTTTTGGGGGAGTCCCGCCGGAGGCGGGGAGGGGGGCTACCCGAGGGGCGGACTGCTGTGACAGGCGAGTCGCGAGTCGCGGCCGGAGCTTCTTGTCTTGCGTCTTGCGTCTTGCGACTTACGCTCACCTCATGTACCGCGATCGCATCGATGCGGGGGAGAAGCTCGCCGCTGCTCTCAGCGGGATGATCGACCCCGACGTCCGGCCGCTGGTGCTCGGCATCCCGCGCGGTGGTGTGCCCGTTGCCGCCGTCGTCGCCGAACGCCTGGATGGCGACCTCGACGTGCTGGTCGCCCACAAGCTGGGGGCACCTGGCAACCCCGAGTTCGCTATCGGCGCCGTAGCCGAGGACGGTTCGACGATCATCGACGATCGCATGTTTCGCCGCATCCCGGAGGACTATGTGCGCGAGGAGACCGCCCGCCAGCTCGCCGAGGTTCGTCGCAGGGCACACACGCTGCGAGACGGGCGGCCGGCGATACCGGTCAAAGGTCGGGTCTGCGTGGTGGTCGATGATGGCGTCGCCACCGGCTCGACCCTGGAAGCATCGCTGCGCCTGGTTGAGCGGCTGGGAGCGGCGAAGGTGATCGCGGCGGTGCCGGTTGGCCCACCGGACACCATCAGGCGTCTCTCGGCTGGAGTCGACGTGGTCTGCCCGCTGCAACCAAAACACTTCTTCGCCGTCGGTGGCTGGTACGAGGAGTTCGATCAGGTCCCGGACGAGGACGTGGCGGCTCTGCTCAATCGCTAGTCGGCTGACCCGGATTGCGTGATGCCGCCTACTGCGTGGCTGCCGCCAGTGACAGCAGCTCCCGGACCGATTCGCGAAGCTCTTCCGGGCGAAACGGCTTGGTCATGAAAGAATCGGCGCCCTTGGCGGCGGCACGGTCCGCCATTTCCGGCTGGGCATGTGCGGTGAGCACGAGGACCCGCACCCGCTTGGTCGCCTCGTCGGCGCGCAGCCTGGCGAGGACCTCCCAGCCGTCCATGCCGGGAAGCCCGATGTCGAGCACGATCGCTTGTGGAACCTCGGTGGTGGCTGCCTGGAGACCCAACAGCCCGTCCTCCACGGAGCGGACTTCTACCCCGAGCGGCCGGAGGCAAACCTCGATCAACCTACGCACACTTGCCGAGTCCTCGATGACCAGCACGGAAGGCATCATCCGGCCCATATCGGCCTACTCCGGGGGGCGCTTGAGCGATGATGGCGGAGGTAGCATGTGCCGAACCCACCCCCGGAGGCCTCGTGTTGCAGCCGTATCATTCCATCCCCTACTCGGATTTCACCCAACCCGAGCCAAAGGCTAGTTATGAGAGGGCGCTGGCCCTGGTATCTGGGCGTTTTGGTGTGCACGCGCCCCTGGTGATCGGGGGGGAGCGAATCGAGACCGAGCGCACCATCGACAGTCTCGATCCATCGCAACCCGACCGGGTCATCGGAACCGCTTCGATGGCATCGCCCGAGCAGGCGGTCGCTGCTCTGGATGCAGCGTGGACGGCGTTCCCTGCGTGGTCGGCACGTAGTGCTGAGGAACGTGCCGAGCTCGTCCATCGAGTCGGGGATCTCATCGAGTCCCGGATCCACGAGTTCGCCGCCTGGCAGACGTTCGAGGCGGGGAAAAACTGGGCTGAAGCCGAGGCCGATGTGGCAGAGGCCATCGACTTCTGCCGTTACTACGCACATCAGGCCCTGGCGATGGCCGAGCCGCTTCCCGTCCATGATTTCCCCGGGGAGACCAACGAATCCTGGCTCCAGCCGCTCGGGGCGGGTGTGGTGATCCCGCCGTGGAACTTCCCGCTGGCGATCCTCGTCGGCATGGCGATCGGCCCCGTGGCGGCGGGAAACACCGTTGTTTTGAAACCGGCATCCAACACCCCGATCGTCGGCTGGGGGTTCATGGAGGTACTCGCCGAGGCCGGTGTGCCTCCCGGTGTCGTCAACTTCCTGCCGGGCGCGGGATCTGAGGTCGGCGACACCCTCGTCGACCATGCCTCGACGCGTTTCATCAACTTCACCGGATCCAAGGAGGTTGGGCTGAGGATCGCCGAGCGGTCGGCGATCGTCGGCGAGGGTCAGCGCTGGATGAAACGGGCGTATATGGAGATGGGTGGCAAGGATGCGCTCATCGTCGACGAGACCGCCGACCTCGACGCTGCCGCCGACGACGCGGTCCGCTCCGCATTCGGGTTCCAGGGCCAGAAGTGCAGCGCTTGCTCGCGACTGATCGTCGTCGATGAGGTTCACGACGAGCTCGTCGACAAGCTCGTCGAACGGGCGGCAGCGCTGTCCATCGGCCCGCCGGAGGAGAATCACCCGGTCGGTCCGGTGATTTCAGCGGCCCAGCACCGGGCCATCCGAGAGGAGATCGACCTTGGCACGTCCGAGGGCACTCTGGTGATGGGGGGCGGCACCATCGATCGAGACGGCGGCTATTACATCGAGCCGACCGTGTTCGTCGACGTCGATCGCGATGCGAGACTCGCCCAACACGAGATCTTCGGTCCCGTGTTGTCGGTGGTTCGCGCCTCCGACTTCGATGACGCGCTGGACGTGGCCAACGGAACCGAATACGGGCTCACCGGCGGATTGCACTCCTCCGACGAAACGCACATCAACAGGGCAAGAGACGAGTTCTACGTGGGCAACCTCTACATCAATCGCAAGATCACCGGAGCGTTGGTGGGGATCCAACCCTTCGGTGGTTTCAACATGTCTGGCTCCAACGCCAAGGCCGGCGGCCCCGACTACCTGCGACTGTTCATGGAAATGAAGACGGTCGCCACCAGGAAGTGACCAGCTGTCGGTTGCGGGGTGAAGGCGATACGGCGCGAGCAGCTGTCGACTCGGCTACCCCGGCACCGAGCCACCGGTCACGGGGTGTTGTCGAATACGCGACGCTCTACCACGTTGCCCAGCCGGTCCTGGACGATGATCGTCGTTCCGTCCGTGGCCCATCGTGCGAGATCGACACACCATGCCAAGTCGGAATCGCCGTCGTTGGCGCAGCTGAGGGCCACGCTCACCACGTCGCCGGGGGCAAGCACGACGCGAGGAGGGAAGGTGAAGTCCGGAGGGCTGCCTGCGTCGCGCATCGTCCACCCGCCGATGGCGATTTTGGTATACGAGTCGTTGACAACCTCGACCGAGGCCGGCTCGGTGGCCTCCGGGTCCTGTATGTTCATGGCATCGATGCGCAGTCCGGGCCGATCGGGAGAGATCCCGCCTTCGGGCTGGCCGCAGGCAAACGTCCCCCACATCCCCCGGCCGGAGGCGTAGGCAGAATCGTTGACGCGCAGGAAATCCCCTGCGAACTCGTGGCCCTGGAGGGCGTCGGCGGCGCCGAGGTCGAGCAGTTCCAGGTTGACGAAGAGTCGGTCGTCATCTTCGACCATCAGGTAGCGGAGCAGACTGCCGTCATCGGCGGTCCCCGTTCCCCACACTGCGACGCTGCGACCCGCGGTGAGCTGCGCCAGGGCGAGGCCGGCGGCTTCGGCATAACACTCGTCACCCTGCGGAGCGCGGACCCCGGCAAGGGTCACCTCTAGGGATTCCTCGTCAATCGTTATCTGCACCGTGTCACCATCGACGACACCAGAGACGATGCCTTGTTCCGTTGGCTCCGGCAGCGTGGTGGTTTCGCCAACCGTTGTTTCGGGTGCGGTGCTCGAATCGTTGTCTGCAACACCGGAGCAAGCCGCGGCGAGCAGTGCGAATACCACAACGAGTCTCACCAATCGCGCCATGACAACCACGGTACCGGGGGTGGGTACTAGTTAGGGCCTTTCAGGAGAACGGGGACCGGTTTCGGGACCTGGTTGGAACTGGGAACTGGGAACTGGGAACTTCATTCTCCTATCGTCTTCGCCCGGAGGTGTTCGTGGACCTGTTCGATCTCACCGGCACGGTGGTGCTGGTCACCGGAGGCAACGGCGGCATCGGTCTCGCCATGGCGGAGGGGCTGGCGGATGCCGGCGCCGATGTGTGCATCTGGGGCCGAAACGGCGCCAAGAACGAAGCGGCGGTGGCGGGCCTAGAAGCTCATGGCACGCGGGTCGAGGCCATGGTCGTCGATGTTGCCGACGGAGCGGCCGTCGACGATGCCTTCGCCGCCACCGTGGAGCGATTGGGCAGGGTCGACGCGTGTTTCGCCAACGCCGGGATCGGCGGCGGCGGCTCCCGCTTCGCCGACGTCACCGAGGACGAGTGGCGGGCGATCACCGCCATCAATCTCGACGGGGTCTTTCTCACCCTCCGTGCCGCCGTTCGCCATCTGATGGACCGCGGCGAGGGTGGTTCGCTGGTGGCGACCAGCAGCCTCTCCTCCGTGCTCGGCATGCCCCGCGGTTCGGCGTATTCCTCGTCGAAGGCGGCGGTCTCGGCGCTGGTGCGATCGATCGCCGTCGAGTACGGGCGGTATGGCATCAGAGCGAACGCCATTCTCCCCGGCTGGGTCGAGACCGACATGACCGCAGGACTCACCAGCGACGAGGCTTTCCAGCGCAGCCAACTCGGCCGGACCGCATTGAAACGATGGGGCCGACCGGACGACTTCGCCGGGATCGCCGTGTACCTGGCCTCGGACGCGTCCCGGTTCCATACCGGCGACACCATCGTCATCGACGGCGGCTACCTCGTCGACTGAGTCGCCCTGCGTCGACGCGGGTACGTGTAGCGTGATGTGATGGATGTTGGCGTTGTGCTGCAAAACAACCCGCCCGCTTCCCGGGTGGTTGAGCTGGCCAAACAAGCGGAGGACCTCGGCTTCAGCCACGTCTGGACGTGGGACTCACACTTCCTGTGGCAGGAGCCTTTTGTGATCTACTCGCGCATCCTGGCCGAGACCGACCACATCGTGGTCGGGCCCATGGTCACCAACCCCGGCACCCGCGACTGGACGGTGATCGCCTCGCTGTTCGCCACCCTCAACGAGATGTATGGCCCGCGCACCATCTGCGGCATGGGTCGTGGCGACTCTGCGCTGCGCTACCTCGGCCGCCAGCCGCGGACGATGGCAACGATGATCGAGTCGATGGAGGTGATCAGGGGCCTCGTTGCCGGCGAGACCGTCGAGTACAACGGAAAGGCGCTGAAGATGCCCTGGGTCGGTGACGGATGGGACCTGCCGATCTGGGTGGCCGGTTACGGGCCCAAGGCGCTCGCCACCGCCGGTCGGCATGGCGACGGTTTCATCCTCCAGTTGGCCGACCCGCAGATCCTGGAGTGGACAATGGCGGCGGTGCGCGCCGCCGCCGTCGAGGCCGGCAGGGATCCGGGCGAGGTCAAGATCTGCGTGGCGGCACCTGCCTATGTCGGTGACGACCTCGAGCATCAACGCGACCAGCTGCGCTGGTTCGGCGGCATGGTCGGCAACCACGTCGTCGACATGGTCGCCCGCTACGGAGAGGATGCCTCGAAGGTGCCGGAGGTCCTGTCCGACTACATCAAGGAGCGCGAGTCCTACGACTACGCCGGGCACGGCAAGGCGAGCAACGTCTCCGTTGATTTCGTACCGGACACCATCGTCGATCGTTTCTGCGTGCTGGGTCCCGTCGAAGCCCACATCGAGAAACTGACCCTGCTCGAGGACATGGGCGTCGACCAGGTCGCCATCTACCTCATGCACGACGACATGGAGGGGACTCTCGAGGCATACGGAGAGCACATCATCCCGGCCGTGAATTAGTAGCGCAGTAAAGAAGTAGCCCAGTAAAGAAGTAGCACAGACTGAGCTACTGAGTTACTTCGCTCCTTCGCTACTGCTCACCCACCAGGTGGCGCTGCATCTTGCGCATGCCGCCCAGCCAGCGTTCGTAGTCGGTGGCCTTGTTGAGGAAGTACTGCTCGACCTCGGGGTGAGGCAGGATGAGGAATCGCTCGTCGCGTAGCCCATCGATCACGGCATCGGCAACCTGGTCGGTGGAGATGCTGGTATCGACCGCGACCTCGTGGAAGCCGTCGGAGATCATGGTGAGCTGATCGAGCATGGCGGTGTCGACGAACTGCGGGGCGAGACAGGACACCCCGATCCCGGCATCGCCGTAGGTGATGGACAGCCACTCAGCCAGGGCAACGACGGCGTGTTTGGTGACCGAGTATGGGGCGGCGCCGAGGTTGGTGAGCAGCCCGGCGGCGCTGGCCGTATGCAGGAGATACCCTGAGCCGGACTCGAGCATCGACGGCAGCACCGCTCGTGTCCCATACACATGGGACATCACATTGACCGCCCACGCCCGCTGCCAGTCGTCGTCGGGGGCGTCGACGCTACCGCCGGTGGCGATGCCGGCGTTCAGGCACAGCAGATCGACCGGTCCGTAGGCTTGTTCGGCAGCGTCGATCATGGCGATGTTGTCGGCCTCTGCGGAGACGTCGACCGCAACGGCAATCCCGCCGACTTCGTCGGCGACGGCCTCGGCCGACGGGACGTCGATGTCGGCGACGACGACACCTCGCGCCCCTTCGTCGTGGAACCTCCTGGCGAGGGCGGCTCCGATGCCGCCTCCCCCGCCGGTAACGACGACAACGCGGTCGGCCAACTCCATCCCGGCAATCTACCCTTGGCCCGATACCAGAGGAGGAAACATGATCACCATCCCCGCCGGCGAGCTCGCCGACCATATCGGTGAGGAGACCGGTGTCTCGGACTGGCTCGACATCGACCAGGACCGTATCAACGCCTTCGCCGAGGTGACCCTCGACGATCAGTTCATCCACACCGATCCGGTGGCGGCGGCGCAGACCCCGCTCGGCTCGACCGTTGCCCATGGCTTTCTGACGCTTTCGCTGGTATCGAAGCTGGCGGGCGACGGGATGCTCATGCCTGAGGGAACGGTGATGATGTTGAACTACGGGGTCGACCGGGTGCGCTTCCTGGAGCCGGTCAAGGTCGACAGCAGGATCCGGGGCAAGACACGCCTCACCGACGTCAGAGAGAAGGGCAAGGGCCGCTGGCTCGCCACCAACGAGGTCACGATCGAGATCGAAGGTATCGACAAACCGGCAATGGTTGCCGCAGCGCTGACCCTGTTCATCACCGAATGAGTCGCCGGTCCGGTTGCCTCGCCGTCCAATGAGCGGCACAGACGAGGATTGCTCAGCACCCTCCTAGCACGCGCTCCCAGTCGTGGGCGAACGTGGCGAAACCGCCGCCGGTGTGCCAGAAGACGACATCGGTGTCGGGATCCAGGCCACCTGAGGCGATCTCATCCCGCAGCCCGACGATGGCCTTGCCGGTGTACGTCGGGTCCCAGATCAGGCCGGTGAGCCTGGTGGC